>JBDKKE010000377.1:0-7857 GCA_039796255.1 Verrucomicrobiota bacterium
GTCCTGCAGGAATTCTCCGATGAGCCCCGGGCGCGGGAGATCGCGTCCGGACTGGTCGTCGCGCGTGAACGGACCCCTCTGCGTCGGACCCGCGCCCTGGGAGATGCCGTGCGGGAACTGATTCCCGGAGTACGTCGGGAGGAACAGGACCTGACCATTCGGAGGGTCTTCCAGTCGCTGAGGATTGCCGTAAACGACGAGTTTGCCGCCATGGACACTTGGTTGCGGAATCTTCCCGGCTGCCTGCGTCCTGGAGGTCGCGTGGCGGTGCTCACCTTTCACAGCGGCGAGGACCGGCGGGTGAAGCAGGCGTTTAAATCGGGGCGGGAGGCCGGCATTTACTCGGAGATCGCCCGGGAGGTGATCCGTCCGGGGCCGGAGGAACTGCGATCCAATCCGCGCTCCGGTCCGGCCAAGTTGCGCTGGGCTGTCCGCTCCATGGGAACGACGGAATCGGCGGAGTTCATGGTTTAACCACGGGGGGCTCGCCCGGACGCGGATGGGCGTTCCATGGAGAAGTCCTCGCCGGCCTCCGTTTTCGGGAGTTTTTCTTCGTCCGGACCGGGTTCTGACTTGCGCCTGATATTAAACTGCGTTTCATTGCGAACGCTTTGCAGCACCTGGTTCCCAAGACTCTGCGGTCTCCCGCCTACCGATGGTTGGCGGTGGTGTGCTGTTGGCTGGTGGTGGTGGCGGGAACTCTGGCGGCAAATTCTGCGTGGCATGAGGCCTTGTTCCATGGAGGGGCAGACGGCACCTGTCCTGCGGATGGGGCGACGGATACCCGGGATGCGGGTCATGCTCCAGAGGCGGACTGCGCGATTTGCGCATTTGCGCAACAACAGGTGGCCACGGATGGGGTGATGCCGATCTGCGTGGTGGCTCCGGTCCGGCAGTTGTTGGTGGAGAAGGGGGAGCCTTCGGACGTCCTATGCCCCCGTGTGTGGCCGGAACCCTCCGGCCGTGGACCGCCCTGCGGCGTTTGATCGCGACCGCGGTTTCCCGCTGGGGAAACCATCGATGACGTTCCTTCCGGACGTCCCCTCCCTCCGTTCATCGTCCCGAATTCGCCGCCTTTCGCGGCATCTCCCACATGTCGGCGCATCCTTCGCGGCCTCTACTGTCGCGCGGTGGCTTCACGCTCATTGAGTTGCTGGTGGTGATTGCCATCATCGCGCTCCTGGCGGGAATGCTCCTGCCTGCCCTATCCACGGCGAAGTCGCGGGCGAACCGGACGGCCTGTCTTTCCAATCTCCACCAACTGGGACTGGGCATCCAGATGTACGCGGACGACAACCGCGGATTCTTTCCCGAGACCACGCACGAGACCGGGCAGACCAATCGCTCGTGGATTTATACCATGCGTCCCTATCTGGGGAATACCGACCGGATTCGCATCTGCCCGAGCGATCCGTGGCGGCAGTCCCGTCTCACCAACCAGGCCAGCAGTTATCTCCCCAATGAGTATGTGGTGGTGGATCTGCGCGACGGCTTTGGCCAGGTGAAGGAGTCTTTTCGAAACCTGAACGCCCTGAAGAACCCGGGGGCAACCGTTACCACCTTCGAGGTCACCGACAATCCCGACAAAATCAGCACCTCCAATGACCACACCCATTCGCGCAACTGGTTCAAGGGGTGGAATGCCGTTCTCGACGACATCCAGCCCGACCGGCACCGAACGGGTTCCATGGCCGCCGACCACTCCTCCGGATCTGCCAATGATCTCTATGCCGACGGACATGCCGTCCCGCTCTCAGCCCGCGATTTGAAGCAGCGGGTGGATCGCGGTGAGAACATCGCGCGTCCGCCCGAATGATCCCCTTTCCGCAACAGTTCCCCTCAAATCTGAATCCATGAATACCGATATTCTGTCACGCGGCATGGCGGTTGCCTGTCTGCTCGGCACCGCCGGCCTCCCGCTGCCGGCCGCCACCCCTCTCTCCGTCGGTCACGCCGACGTGGGAATTGGCTATGAGTCCGGCGCCTTCAATCTCCACGTTCATGACGAGGAGAATGACATCGAATATTCGCCGGCGGACGCGCTGCTCGTGGTTGGTTCGGCGGCACTCCAGTTCTCACCGGGAGGGAATCTAAGTTTTCTGGGCCCCGCTGGAACTCCGGTGTGGGTGCTTCCGCAGCAGCAGAACCCCGAACTCCTCTACCTCGGAATCGGAGCCGAGGAATTGGTACCCGCAGAGTGGATTGGGAACATTGAGTTCTCCCTCAAATCCGTGTCCGGTCCTGGGGAATTTTTCCTTTGGGACACCGATCCTTTCGGCAAGCCCCTGGTGTTGATGAATTCATCGAATGGCGTTGATGCTGCAGATCAGACCCGGGCGATTCCGGGAAGCCACTCCGACTACAACTGGGGATTCTCGGCGCCTGGGATCTACAGCGTCTCCTTTGAAGCGTCCGGGATTCATGGGACGGACGGTCTCCAGAGCAGTGGCCCGGTGGCCTACCAGTTTGAAGTGGTTCCGGAACCCGGTGAACTGGCGATGGTTGCCTTGGGGCTGGGAGCGATGGTGCTGTTGCTCGGCAATCGAAAGCGTTAAGCCGTTTCCATGCAGATGATTTTTCTGGGGAGCGCACGCGCCTCGCGTGCTGACCGGGGCGCCCTCGCCCCGGTCGGTGCGCGTAACCGCTCACTGAATGGTGGTGACTCCACAAGCCCGACGCGGACGGCGAGGGCGCCGTCCGCAGCACGCGAGGCGCGCTCTCTCCCCAATCCTACTGCATGGATACGGCGGCTCCTCGGCTTTGCTCTGAGTGTTTCCCTATTCGGAGCCGTCGCGGCCGAGGGCGATCCGGTGTTGTTGACCCGGGAGCACGTGGACCTCCAACTTCTCTACGCCCCCGGTACGACCAATGAACTGTACCTGGTGGCCCGCGATGAGGACCAAGCGACCAACTATGCCTCCACCAATGTGGTTCTCGTGGTGCGACAGGCGGGCGAGACCGTCATCCCGCCCGGATTCGAGGTCTTCGGCGAACCGGGTTCGCCCTTTTGGATACTGCCCGCGTCCCAGGATCCGGAGTTGCTCTACCTGGGCGTCTCCGCAGAGGGGATTCCCCGCAACGTCCTCGCGGAACCGCTGAGCATCCAGTTGGTCCGTGTGCAGGCGCCCGGATGGTTCTTCGTCTGGCAGTTTGATCCGGGCGGCTCGCTGGACATGAAGATGGACAGCCGTGATGGCATCGGACCGGCGGATGTCATTCAACCCATCGTGGGCAGCCACGCCCATTTCAACTGGGGATTCTCCAGCAACGGGTTCTGTGACGTGACGTTCCGCGTGGAGGGGCGACGGCTCGGGGCGACCACCAATCTGACTGCGGCGGAGACTACTTTCCGGTTTGCGGTGGAGCCGCTGCCGCCGGCACCCCCGGAGCCCGCCTTCCTGAGTCAGGTGACGGCGTCTGCGGGACAGTTGACCTGCGAACTCAGCGGAACCGCCGGTGCGGTGTACCGGCTGCAGACCTCGCCAGATCTGGTGAAATGGGAAGACGGATCCGCAGTCACGGCAGAGGAGAGTCCGGTTCCCGTGTCCGTGGCACTTCCGCTGCGTGCCGGCGCGCTGTTCCTCCGCGCGGTGTCGCCGTAGCCCACTCGTTCGCAGTGCAGGCTGAAGTCCTGTTGGGTGATCCAGCTTTCCAGCTCGCAGGTCCGGGGGAGCTGCATGGAGGCCGGACGAAGGCGCTCGGATAGATCGGAGGGATGAAGGGGGTCCAAATAGATGACTTGACGCTGACGGACGCTGGGGGCGGCCCCGTGAAGCGTGGGTTGAGGCATCGCGAGCAGGATTTAATCGTCGTTTAAGGTGGGCCCTTCTATAAGAGGCCGTGCGTATTCTCGTCATCGAGGATGAACCCAAGGTGGCGCGCTTCCTGGAGCGCGGCCTGAGGCAGCAGTCGTATGCGGTGGATGTGGCGGGTGACGGCGAGGAGGGCCTGCAATTGGCGGGTGACCACCCCTACGATCTCATCGTGCTGGATGTCATGCTGCCGGGGCGGGATGGTTTTGGCGTGCTGCGCGAGTTGCGCGCCGCACGGCAGGCGACACGGGTGCTGATGCTGACCGCCCGCGACGGTTTGGCAGACCGGGTGCGCGGACTGGACCTGGGAGCGGACGACTATCTGGTGAAGCCGTTTGACCTGGACGAGTTTCTGGCGCGTGTGCGGGCTCTGCTCCGCCGGGCCGCAACGGAAGCGCCCCTGGTGTTGTGCCTCGGCGACTTGGAATTGGATCCGCGGACGCGCCGGGTTCGCCGCGGAGGCAGGCCGATTGAGCTGGCCGGAAAGCCCTTTGCCATTCTGGACCTGCTGCTGCGCCGGGCGGGACAGGTGGTGAGCCGCGCGGAGTTGGCGGAACATGTCTGGGACCGGTTCTTCGACCCGTTCAGCAACGTGATCGATGTCACGATGCATCAGTTGCGGGAGAAGGTGGATCGGGGAGGAGGTCCGCGTCTGATCCATACGGTGCGCGGCGTGGGTTACGTGCTGCGCACGGAGCCCGGAGAGCCATGATGCGTCGCTTCACCTGGATCGCCTGCGGAGCGCTGGCGCTGGTGTTGCTGGCACGGAGCGCGTGGCTCACGCATGCCACCAACCGACGGGATCGCCAGCGGGAGGAACTGATTCTGGGACTTCAGGCGCAGCGAGTGTCTCGCCATGTGAATGCCAAGAAGCCCCGGTACGAACCCTACCTGCATCGGTTTCTCAATTCCGAGCGCAGTCTTATGCGGGTGCTGCTTTATGATCTGTCTGGTTGGGAGGTGGGCCGCGCACCGTTCACCCGTCCGCCCGTGCCTCTGAATGAGGCCGCCGCGCGATATGCCGCGCCCGGCCTTCTTCGCCCGGTGAATGGGGAAACGCCGCTGGCGCCGTATGCTGAGAACCCTCCCGAGTTGTTGAACGAGGCCCGTCTGGGCAACCGCCTCTTTGCCACCAATGTGGTGGGAGCGGCTTGGATCTCCGAGATGACGACCTCAACCGGGGAATCCTGGCTGGTCGCCACCACCACCGTGGCGGACTTTGATGACCAGGTCGGCCGCAGTTTCGTGAGTGCATGGCTTCAGGCGGCGGTTCCGCTGGAGGAGATTGAACGTCCGGCCCGCGAGCGCTGGGGGCGACTGCTTTTGGGCTCGATCCTGGTGGGTGCCGTGTTTGGGGGCGTCGCGTGGACCTCGTCGCGTCAGAGCCGGTCATTGAACGCCGCCGCCGCCGTGGCCGAACGCATTCCCCTGGACCGGTTGGCAGTGACCCGTCTGCCGGAGCCGTCCGACGATCCCGATGCCCGCCGGCTGGTGCAGGCGTGCAACCGCCTGTTGGAGCAGGTGGCCGGAGCCCACCTCGCCCAGCAGCGCTTTGTCGCCGATGCCGCCCATGAGTTGCGCACCCCGTTGACCATTCTGCGGGGCGAGATCCAGGTCGCGTTGCGCGAGCCGAGGAATCATCCGTTCCTCATTGAGACCCTCCGCAGCAGTCTCGACGAAACCGTCCATCTCAGCCGGTTGGTGGACAGCCTGCTCACCCTGGCCCGCGCCGATGCCGGCCAGGTGCTGGTGACGCGGGAACCCGTGGGACTTGCGCCGCTCGCGCGTTTGCTTCTGGCGAAATTGGAGCCGCTGGCGGCGGAGCGCCGGGTGCGACTGGAGATTGAGGTGAGTGAGGCTGCGGAGGACACGGTGGTGAAGGGAGACGAGGTTGCCTTGGAGCGGGTCGTCCGGAACCTGGTGGAGAATGCGGTGAAGCATTCCCCGGCGGATCACCCGGTGCGCGTCACGCTCACGGCCTCGGCCGAGCGGGTTCGATTGACCGTCACGGACCGTGGCATCGGCATTTCGCCGGAACATCTTCCCCGGTTGTTCGACCGGTTCTACCGCGTTGATGCGGCACGCCGTCGGACAGAGGGAGGTGCAGGACTCGGGCTGGCCATCGTGAAGACGCTGGTCGAAGCCCAGGGCGGCACAGTTTCCGTGCAGAGTGAAATCGGCGTGGGCAGTAACTTCACCGTGGAGTTCCCGCGAATGGTGACGCCTCCTTAAAGGGATTTAAGGTTGGGTTAACGGCCGTTTAAGGTGCGCTCCCGTAACCTCGAGGCGTGAAATCCAAACGCGCTGAGGGTGGCGGACTTTTGAGGAAGGTTCTGGCCCGGGGATTCTGGCCCGGGGCGAGTGACTTCGGCCGGCTTCCGCTGGTGCGGAGGATGGGAATCGCCATCGCCCTGGGTTTCGCACTCCTCTCCCTGCCGGCCATCGCGCCGCTGCGCGCCGCGCTGATCAGTCATGATGGGTTCTCCTATACCCCGAATACGATTCTGAGCGGGCGGGCGGGCGGCACCGGCTGGCAGGGTGCCTGGGTGGGAGCCGGCACCGTGGTTGCGCCCGGACTCCTCCGGCCGGGATTGATCTCGGGGGCCAGCCGCCTGCGGACTGCGGGCAGCAACCTGGGAGTGGTGCGGAGCATCACGACCACCGGTTTTGCCGCACTCCGCTCCGGCGGGCGGTTCGGACTCGACGGCACCGAACTGTGGCTTTCCTTTCTCATCCGGCGCGACGTGGGTTTTCCCGGCAATGGATATGGGGGATTGTCACTCTTCAATGGCAACACCGAGGAGATCTTCATTGGGATGCCCACCGGGGCGACGAATTGGAGCTTCCAGCAGTTCGATCTGGGCGCGGCCCCCGGAAACATTACGTCCTCTGCTGCGCCCATCGTCACCGACGAGACGACCCTGCTCGTGCTGCGGTTTCAGTTTGGTGTCAGTGGCACGTCGGATCGCGTGGATCTTTTCGTTGATCCCCCTCCCGGTGTGATTCCTTCCGCGCCCTCGGCGACGCGTACTGGCGCCGACCTGCAGTTCGACCGCATTCGACTGCAGTCCGGCCCGGCCAATGCGGCGGCGCCCGTGAGTATGGACGAGATTCGCCTGGGGGAGTCGTTTGCCGACGTGACTCCGTTTGGGCCGGGACCCGCACTGGCGTGGCTTCGGCCTGGTCCGCACCGCGTGAGCGCCGGTGCGGAGATCACGCTCCCGCTCGTCCATGCCTGGCCCGAGGGCGACGCGGACACCCTGGCCCCCGTCGTCGCCGCGGCGGACGGCACGCTGTTGCCCGGCGATCGCATCATCGTCACGGGTGCTGGCTTGAACCGCCGCGTCACCTTCCGTCCGCCCGCAGGCGCCGGCGGTACCACGACAGTGACCGCCCGTCTCACTGTCCCGGGCGGGGCGGAGGTGAGCGCGGCCTTTGAACTCACCGTATTGCCCACGCCCCCGGAGGGATTGCTGGTTTACGAGCCGTTCGACTACGGAGCGGCGCCCACGCCTCTGGAGGCCAAGGGCGGCGGACAGGGGTTTGCGGGCGGGTGGAGCGCCGGCATTCCGGGGAGCCCCACTGGCTTCTTGTTTGGCACCGGCACGACCAATCTGCCGTTTGCCAGCCTGGCCACCCAGGGAACCCGGATGCGGATGGGGGGCAACAGCGCGCAGGCTCTCAAGCGCGCCCAGACACTGCCGCTTGGAGAGGACGGTACGGTGCGTTACCTGAGTCTGCTGGTACGCCCTGACAACTCGGTGACGCCTACGGGTTACTTCGGTCTGCTGGCGCTCGGTGGGCTGGGACGGGACCTTTTCCTGGGCAAGCCTGGCGGCGGCAACGTCACCCGTTACGTGCTGGAGACCGCGGGAGGGGGCCAGCAGGTCCGCAGCGCCAAGACCGTATCGGTGGCCGAGATTTCCCTGCTGGTCCTCAAGCTGGAGTTTCTTCCCGGCAACGACCGCGTTTCGCTTTTCGTAAATCCCCCACTCGGCATCGAGCCCGGGGTGGCCGATGCGGTGAAGGGGGACCTGGATCTGGG
>JBDKKE010000378.1:0-2856 GCA_039796255.1 Verrucomicrobiota bacterium
CCGCTCGGTGTTGACCTGCGAGACCAAGGTGGGTGTGTGCGCACACTGTTACGGAAAGAACCTGGGCACCGGCCGTCTGGTGGAGCCGGGCGAGGCCGTCGGCATCATTGCCGCGCAGTCCATCGGCGAGCCGGGCACCCAGCTCACGATGCGTACGTTCCACATCGGTGGCGCCGCGGCGCAGACCTACACACAGCCGCAGATCAAGGCCAAGCACGACGGCATCGTGAAGTATCAGGAGCTGCGCGTGGTGGCTCTGGACGATGGCAACAACATTGTTCTCAACAAGAACGGCTCCCTGGCGATTCTGTCGCCGGACGGCAAAGAATTGGAAACCCACTCGATTGTCGTCGGCTCGGTGATCACCGTGCCGGAAGGCGGTCAGGTAAAGAAGGGGGATATCTTTGTCGAGTGGGACGCCTACAACGTACCGATCATCTCCGAGAAGCAGGGCACAGTGAAGTTCTCGGACATCATCGAGGGCGTCACCATGAAGCAGGAGGTCGATGAAACGACCGGCCAGGAGGACCTGGTCATCATCGAGCACAAGGAAGACCTGCATCCCCAGATCGTCATCGAGGACGAGAAGGGCGATCCCCGGGCGCAATACCCGATCCCGGCCGGCGCCCACTTGGTGGTGGCGGAAGGCGACGAGATTGGCGCCGGCTCGCTGCTGGCCAAGACGCCCCGAAAGGCGTCGAAGACCAAGGACATCACCGGCGGTCTGCCTCGCGTGGCGGAACTGTTCGAGGCGCGGCGCCCGAAGGATGCCGCCGAGATTGCGCGTATCAATGGCGTGGTCGACTTCGGACCCTCGGTCCGCGGCAAGCGATGCATCATTGTGAAGGACCCGCAGACCGGCACCGAGGAGGAGCATCTGGTCCCGATGAGCAAGCACGTCATCGTGTACAAGGGCGACTTCGTGAAGAAGGGCCAGCAGTTGACCGATGGTCCCGTGGTTCCCCACGAGATCCTCGACGTCTGCGGTCCCCATGAACTCCAGGAGCACCTCGTCAACGAGGTCCAGGAGGTCTATCGACTGCAGGGTGTCACCATCAACGACAAGCACGTCGAGATCATCATCCGCCAGATGCTGCGCAAGGTCCGCATCACGGAACCGGGCGACACCGTCTTCCTGTGGGGAGAGCAGATCGACAAGGTCATGTTCGAGGACGAGAATGCCCGGGTGGAGAAGATGGGTGGCAAGCCTGCGGAGGGTGCCCCGGTGCTTCTGGGCATCACCAAGGCATCCCTCGAGACCGAGTCCTTCCTGAGTGCAGCCTCGTTCCAGGACACCACTCGCGTCCTCACCGAAGCGGCGACCATGGGCAAGTCTGACTCTCTCCGCGGCTTCAAGGAGAACGTCATCATGGGACACATCATCCCGTCGGGTACTGGCTACGTCCGGCACCGTTCGGTGAAACTCAAGGCGCTGGTGGAGATTCCGGATGATCCGGAGCCCCTGCCGGTGGAATCCGAAGGGCAGAACGCCTCTCCGCTTTCCTCGATCTGAGATTTTCCTGAGCTCATCAGCAGGCGGCCCTAGGGCCGCCTGCTTTTTTGTTTGGAGGGTGAATCGCCGCTGAGCTTCCGGTCCGTCGACGCAGAAAACCCTCTTGCCGGTGTCGCGTCGTCGGCGTAAACAACCGGTGTGATCCGTTTCGACATCCTTCGACTTGCGCTCAGCGCGCGTCTGCTTGGCAGCGCGGCGACCGGTGGCAGGTGAAGACGGATACTCACCAATTTCGCCCCATCGCCGCGGCCCGGCGGTGGGGTTTTTGGTTTTTCCACCCCTGCCGGGCTGCCGCCGAACGGAGGCACCGCAACCCACAGGAAACCCGCACATGCTGAAGCAACCGTCCCAAAAATATCGTCCGTACCCGCCGATCCCTCTGCCGGATCGGCAATGGCCCAATCGCGTCCTCAGTCGGGCGCCGATCTGGTGCAGTGTGGACCTGCGCGATGGCAATCAGGCGCTTGCCGTGCCGATGAACATCGCCCAGAAGCTGGACTTGTTTCAGGCTCTGGTCCGCACCGGATTCAAGGAAATCGAGGTCGGATTTCCGTCGGCCTCCAACACCGAGTTTGCCTTCAACCGCCTGTTGATCGAGAAGAACCACATCCCGGAGGATGTCGCGATTCAGGTGCTGGTTCCGGCGCGTGAGGATTTGATCGAGCGTACCTTTCAGTCGTTGGTGGGGGCACGCAGCGTGATCATCCATCTCTACAACTCCACTTCACCGGCACAACGCCGCGTGGTCTTCGGAAAATCCAAGGAAGAGATCAAGGCCATCGCCGTGCAGGGGGCCCGGTGGATTCAGGACCGACTCGACCGCTTGCCGGGGACGGAGATTCGCCTGGAGTACTCGCCTGAAAGCTTCAGCGCCACCGAGGTGGAGTTTGCCCGGGAAATCTCCGAGGCGGTCATGGAGGTCTGGCAGCCAACACCGCAGCGCCGGATGATCCTGAACCTCCCGGACACGGTGGAGGTTGCGATGCCCAATGTTTACGCAGACCAGATTGAGTGGATCTGCCGCAATATTCGGAACCGCGAGTCGCTGATCGTCAGCCTGCACACCCACAATGATCGTGGCACCGGCGTGGCCGCCACTGAGATGGGGCTTCTGGCCGGAGCAGACCGTGTGGAGGGAACGCTGTTTGGCAATGGCGAGCGTACCGGCAACCTGGACGTAGTGACCGTGGCGCTGAACCTCTACATGCACGGGATAGACCCCCGGCTCGACTTCTCAGACCTTAATGGGATTCGCGAGGTATACGAGCGATGCACCGGAATGACCGTTCCGCCACGCCAGCCCTATGCGGGCGAACTGGTGTTTACCGCCTTCAGCGGATCGC
>JBDKKE010000379.1:0-9871 GCA_039796255.1 Verrucomicrobiota bacterium
AGCCTGGGTTCCAGTTCTCGTTCACGACTCTCCAAGCGGATTCGTTCCTGACGCAGTCTCCTCAGCACCGCCTGTTCCCGTCGCTGCACGCTCTCCGCGAAAAGGCAGAAGACGACGGCGAGCAGCACGCTGACGACGGAAAGTATTCCATGAACAGAGCGCAGCGCACGTCTCCCCTCCGCCTCGTGCTGGTCGCGGGTCAACAGATTGGCGGGATGACTGACCGGAACGGCAGCCGCCATCTGGGCCCAATGAGCCGGCCTGAAGTCCCCGGGAATCGCACGCGCCTGCGGTAGCAGCGGCGTTGGCGCCGAACCAGTAGAGCCCGGCGCGGATGACCCCAACCACCAGATTCGATCAACAGGACAGGCAAAGGTCTGCTCAATGAATTGGAGGGTTCGATGGAGGTCCCCCGTTAGACGGTTTGAATCTTCCAATCGCCCATCGCCGATGGTCCTTCCCAACAAAGGGACCCCATCACCGCGAAGGGCCACCACTTCCAAACCCCTCGGCAGGCAGGCCACCATCAGCGCATGTTCGTCTCGGGACAGTTCGCCCGAGGGGGCGGCGGACAGCAGGAGTTCACCCAACGGCACCAGGACCTTCAGATCGAGACCCGCAGAGGCGCAGGCTCCAACCAGTTCATCGTGCAGCCGGCGGGAAAGGAGGTGCATGATGACCGCCTCGGGAGTGGACGCTGCGACCGCCGCCCGACAGACCCAATGAATGGGGCCCTCACTTCCCGGGGAATGCTCCGCCTGCCGCTGAAGGAACCGCTCCCGCGTTCCTCCGCGCAGTCGCGGCATCTCGATCCGCCGCTGGATCATCCGCGGATGAGTCAACACCAGACTGACCGAGCGCCCCTTGAAACCCGTCCGCAGCACGGCCTCCCTCAGCGCATGACCCAGCGACTCGGCATCTGGAACAGGACTGGGCGACATCCAGAGTCCCTCCGATTCTCCCACCCCGGAGACGGCGACTGCCAACTCCCCCTGCATCCAGGCCACGCCCAATCGTTCTCTGACCGGAAGACGCGCACCTCCGGTAGGACTGGTGGATTGACGCAACTTCAGCATGAGGACGCCTGGAAGGTTTACGGGGAACGGACGAGCTCGGCCGTCGCGGCATCCATCCGGTCCGCGGCGTTCTGAACGGACGCCTCCTGGGCGGCACCACGGGGAAATCCATCCAGCGCCCAGATCCGATAGACGGCGAGAAAGTTGCTCACGCACAGCAGCGCGTACGATGGCGTCACCAAGCCTTCGGGACCGACCGCTGCCGGGTTCTCGGGTGCGGACACCAAGCGTTCCGACGACGACTCCACAGTCACTCCGGTGGAATGTCCGCCAACGGTTTGAAAGGACAGCCGTCCGCGCCACGCGCCGCGTTCAAATCCCAGCGATACCGCCTCCCGAAGCACGCTCGACACCTGCAGGGCTCCATCGGTGGCGTGGAGGCGCAGGAGACTTCCCCGGAGATACCAGGACTGGAAGACGCCTGCAGGCACGACATTGGTTTCCCCGTCATCGAGACTAAATCTGCCGGAAGGAGCTTCCGATGACTGGGTAAGCACCACCGGAATGAACTGGGAGCCGAAATGGAGACGCTCGATGACCAAATCCTCTCCCTTCCCGGACCACGACCAACCGCTGGGAACCGATCCCGGGGGCGCGGACCAGATCGCGTCAAATCTCGCCGTGCTCGACGCCACGCCATCCCTCACCGTTGCCGGAAGGGGTTCACACAGACTCGACACCAGCACCGCACGCGGACTGACCGGCTCCACTGAACCCGAAGACCGCTGCTGAAAGGGAAGCGTCGCCCCGGAGGCTGGCCCCACCCGGAGCCGTGGATCCACGATCCATAGGCGGCGTCCACCGCGGGCGTTGGTTTGAACCTCGTCTACCCGACGCCCCAGCTCAGTCGCCACGAAACCCGCCCATCCGGTGGCGTCGGGAATCTGGCGCTGACGACGGATTCCCTGTTCCACCGCGGAGGCGAATCCCGCCATCTCCCGGACTTCCAACCCTCGGGCCATCCTGTCGAGTTCACGGACCATCAACGGAACCAGGACCGCACTGAGAATCGCCAACAGTGAGAGAACCCCCATCAGCTCGACCAATGTCCAGGCTCTGGACATCCCGCACTCAACTCGAAGGGATCTCGGATTCATGGCTGTATTAGTTGTCGGGAAAAATCCCGCAGCCGCGCCTGGGCCTCCACGACGGAACGCTGCAGTGGATTTCCTCCGGCACCAGCGCTGCCAGCCGACGGGAATCCCTGGGCGCCCCAGTTGGCGTAGGCGCTGAAGTACTGCGCGATTGCATCCACCACCACTGCCTGGTCGGTGGCGGATCGCCCGGCACCCGACGGAAGCGGGGAGGCAAGAAATTGATCGGCGAGGTCTCCCATCCCGCCCGACCGGGACGGTCCGTCAGTAACCCGGCGGCTCCACCGGCGGCGTTCAAAAACATAACTGTCCGCCTCCTCGATCACCTCGGAGGCCTGGGCTGATCCGTCCGCGGATCTCAACTCCAGCAGCGACCCGACCAGGAACCACCCCTCCATTCGACCACCGACGGGAATCGAGGCGCTCACCGACGACACCGCATAGGGAGCGTTGGTACCGGAATCGAGATTGTGCAGCACCAACCTCTGGAATCGACCTCTCAGGTCCAACCGCTCGAGCAGCAGGTCTCCGGATTCCCCTGCCCAACTCGCCGGCCACCCGTTCGGAAAAGCCCCGGGCGCATTGGTCCACAGGGAATCAAAGGAGAGCGTCCGTAGATCCGGGAGATCGTCACCAAGGCTCGACACCAAAACCAGACGCGGGCGGATGGGCTCCAGGGATCCGGTGGCGACCTGGACAAACGGGCAGGGTGCGGGAGGGCGTCCGAATCTGGCCTCCGGATCATAGACCAACTGCCGCTGGCCCCCGGACTCGTTTCGGGCAATCCGCTGAACCGGAAGGGCGCATCCAGCGGCCAGCCAGTCCACCCAGTTGGTATCCGACGGAAGGGATCGGGTTCGCAACGCCGCCTGAAGCCACGCCTCGGACAGTCTTGATAATTCGGCCGCCTCCGCCTGCCGATTCGCGCGCTTGCGGCGGACGAGAAACGCGTCCGAGGACAGTCCCACCAGAATGGCGAGAACCACCAGCACCGCCATCATCTCCAGAAGGGTGAAGCCCGACTCTGTCGATGAACGAACCCGTGACTCTGGTGGAATTGGCGGCATGGGTCAGCGCAGGTTCTGGAGCAGCGAAAGAATCGGGAGGTACACCGCGAGGGCGACAAAGCCCACCAGTCCCACCAGGGAAAGGATCAGCGCCGGTTCCAGCAATCCGAGCAGCCGGCGAACCCGCTGGGGCACCAACTGGAGATAGTACGCCGCCACGCGTTCCAAAGTGGCGTCGAGCTGTCCGGTCCTTTCACCGACCCGGACCAACCGCACGAGAAGCGGAGGGAAGATGTCATGCATGGCCAGCGCTTCACTGAGGCAGGATCCGGCCTCGATCCGACGTCCCACGTCGGCGGTTGACTTGGCGGCGATACGACTGCCCGTCAGGTCCTGCACCAACTTGAGCGCCGGCAGCAGAGCCACTCCATTGCGGTACAGAAGGGCCAGGTTGCGGGCGAACCGGCCCGCCACCAGAAGACGCATGAGCGGGCCCCAGACCGGAAGTCGAAAGAGGAGGCGCTCCCACATCAGGGCGATTCCCTCACTTCGGCGATGCAGGACGCCCAATCCCAGCGCGACCAACACCAGCAGGACGAGGCCGGGTACCGCGGCGGAGCGCATCAGATCACTGACAACAAAGACCACCCGGGTCGGCCAGGGGAGCGCCACCTTCACCAGGGCGAGCAGGGCGACAAACTTGGGCACCACAAAGGTGAACAGCACCACCACGAACAGGGCGGCGGTGACCAGCACGGCGAGCGGATAAAGCGTCGCCTGCCGAACATCCGCCATCACCTGATCCTGCCACTCCAGGTGACGCTTCAGTTCGCCGAAGGCCTCGGGCACCGAACCACTCGCCTCCCCTGCCCGAACCAGGCTGGTGAAATCGGGACGGAACACCCGCGGGTGACATTCCATCGCCGTGGCCAGGGAGATTCCCGATTCCAGCCGCTGTCTCAGGTCGAGCAGCAGTCGAATCCATTCGGGACGCTCGCCGTCCTGCGCCGCCAGTTCCAGAGACTGCACCAGCGGCACCCCCACGCGGGTGAGAAACTCCATGAGGGCACAGAAGTGGATCAACTCCCTGCGGCCCACGCTCCGCCCACGCATGCCCTGCTTCCGCTCCTTCGGCACCTCCCGCGCACTCACCAACCAGACACCGTCCGCCCTCAGCGTCTCCTCCAGAGCAGACTCATCCGCTGCCAGCCGCTTCCCCACCCGGCTCCGACCCCGGGCATCCACACCGCGATAGGCAAAGGTGATCATGAGAGTGTCAGGAAGGACGGGCCGTCTGGACAACCTCGGCCAGGGAGGTGGTTCCCTCGAGAACCCGCCGCCAGCCGTCCTCGAACAGCGTTCGCATGCCCCCTTCGCGAGCCAGTCGGAGGAACTCCGCATGCGAGGCGCGACGCATGACCGGGTCGTGGAATCGTTCATCCAGCAGAAGGATCTCAAAGAGGGCCTGCCGGCCACGGTATCCGGATCGACCGCACTCCGGGCATCCCTCCGGTTGCCAAAGCTCCAAGCCGTCCGGAAGGAAGGGCACCTGGAATCCAGCCAGCAGCGCCCCCGGATCGGTCACCGGAACCCGGCAATCCGTGCACAGGCGCCGCACGAGTCGCTGACCGATCACCGCCACCAGACTGTCGGGCAGGAGACACGGCTCCACGCCCATGTCGAGCAGGCGGGGAATCGCCCCCGGAGCGTCGTTGGTGTGGAGCGTGGAGAACACCAGGTGTCCGGTGAGGGCCGCCCGGATCATGAGCGTCGCGGTTTCGGTATCCCGGGTCTCGCCCACGAGAATGACGTCCGGATCCTGCCGCAGCAGCGATCGCAGGGCTGACCCAAAGGAGAGGCCCATCTCCTCGCGAATCTGGGTCTGACGAATCCCCGGCAGCGTCATCTCTACCGGATCCTCAAGGGTAAAGATGCTGATGTCGGGCTGGTTGATCTCGCGCAGCAGCGCGTAGAGCGTGGTGGTCTTGCCGCTGCCGGTCGGTCCGGTGACCAGGACGACGCCATGGGGCGATCCGATGGCGCCCCGCAGGCGCGCCTCCAGGTCCGCGGAGAGCCCGAGCCGCGCGAAGGTTGGCGCCTGCGCGTCCGAGTCGAGGATCCGCACCACCACGCTTTCACCAAAGCGCGTAGGCAGGCTGGAGAGCCGGAGATTCACCGGATGGCGATTCACCGTCACCGTCGCCCGCCCGTCCTGCGGGAGACGCGTCTCCGTCACATCCAGATCCCCCAACAATTTGAGTCGGGCGGTCACCGCCGCCTGCAGTGACTTGGGAATCAGGACGTCTGGACGGAGGATCCCGTCGATGCGCAGACGCAGACGCACCATGCGCTCCTCGGGTTCCAGGTGAAGGTCGCTGGCGCCCGAACCCACGGCCCGGCAAATCATCTGCTGCACCAGATCGATCACCGGGGCTTCACCCGCGCCGGCAGCGGAAGCGGATTCCCATCCTGCAACTGCAGGACGTGCGGATTCCTCCTCGCCCACGAGACGCTCGATGGACTGCTGGATCGAGGGACCCGCGGACTCCGCGGCGTCCAGAGCCCGGAGAATGTCCCCCTCGGGTGCAATGACCAGGTCCACCTCGCAACTGGACGCCTGCCGGACGAGATCCAGGGTCATGACGTTGTAGGGATCGGCGGTCGCCAGGGTTAGGACGTCATCAAGGATGGCCACCGGCACCACCCGCAGGCGGCGGGCGATAACGGCGGGCAGACGACGGAGCGCCTCCGGATCCGGCGGACTCAGGCGAAGATCCACCCGTCGCGTTCCAACCTCACGGGCAAGGAACTCCGCCAGGAACTCCGGAGACGCGAATCCGAGGTCCGCCACGATCCCCAGAAGGGTCCCGCCGCGATGGCGCTGCTGCGTGGCGGCCAGTTCCAACTGGCTCGCAGTGACCAGTCCCGCCGTTCGCAGGCGGTCGCCAAGTCCGGAGTCCGGAAGAAATGCAGTCATGGGTGGGAGCGGTTGCCATCATCACGGCGCACGGTGCGAACCCCCGAGTATCAGCGGTGGGCGATGTACACCTTCACCGTTCCCGACTGCACTCCGGTGAAGTTATATTTTACCTGTCCCTTGTTATCCACCGCCCCGCCCCCATCCCCGAGCGCATCGCCCTCCAGCTTCCGATTGAGTTCGCGGGCATCCTCCAGCGCCACGTTGTCCAAGATCGCCTGCAACACATAGCGACCTCCGGAGGCGTTGTTCACCGGGGGGAGATTGTCGAAGTCGTAGGCATCATTCGCCCCAGTGGGATCGGTCGCCGCCGTCACGCAGTTGGTGAGAAACAAAAAGGCGCCATCCGAGATCTTGGTGTCGAAGGCCCGTTCCAGGTAACCGCCCCGCAGCAGGACTTCCTGGGCCCAGTTGGTGGCGGCGGGAACGGCGAGGTCGGCAATGACCGCGCCGTTCACGTCGCCAAAGCGTCCAAACTTTCCGAAGTAGGTCATGGAGGCGGACCGCACTGAGTTGATCGCCAGGGCGGCGCTGGTGACACGGGCATCGTTGATGGCGGCAAAGATCCGCGGCAGCAGCAGGGAGGCGAGAACGGCGATGATGGCGAGAACGCCGATCATCTCGACGAGGGTGAATCCGCGACGGGAAGTATGATTGAAGGAGACAGTGCGCATGGGAACGGGAGTTGAGGGTGAAGTTGATGTTGATATTGAATTCGAACCGACAGGTCCCGCGGAGCCGGCACCCGCCGGACCCGGCGACCGAGACCGGCCGCAGTGGGACGCTGTCTGTTTCTCATTCCCTTCCCCGTCCGCCTATCGCCACAAGTAGTGAGCGGGGACGATTCCACGCCTCACGCCTCCAGTGTTTTCAGGAGCGACGCGAGCACTCGGTGATCCAGGAATGAGCCACAATTCCCGGCCCTTCGAATTCATACCCACACCCCTGTCCGCTGCCTACCAGCACTCCGGCTGACTGAGCGCAGCGCCCAGGCGGCGGAGATATTCCGTCCGCGGAATCTCGTCCGCGCCGAGGCTCCGGGTCACTGGCGTGACCATCTGGGTGTCGAAGAGTCGGAAACCCCGCTCCTGCAAACGCCGCGCCATCAGAACCACGGCCACCTTCGACGCGTCTGTCACCCGGTGGAACATGGATTCGCCGGCGAAGAATCCGCCCAAGGCCACCCCGTACAGGCCTCCAGCGAGCTGGTCCCCGTGCCAGACTTCGACGCTGTGCGCCTGACCGGAGCGGTGCAGCGCTTCGTAGGCGGCCACGAAATCCGGAGTGATCCAGGTGGGCTGACCCTCCCGGGGAGCGGAGGCACAGGCGCGGATGACCGCCGGAAAATCCCGGTCGAACGTCACCGTAAACACCCCGCGGCGCAGTGTACGCTCCAGACTGCGCGACACGTGAACCCGCTCCAGATCAAAGACCGCCCGGGGATCCGGGGACCACCAGGTGACCGGTCCGGTGGACCAGGGAAACACCCCGTGCCGGTAGCCAAGAAGGAGACGTGAAGGCGAGAGATCCCCACCCACGGCCAGCAGGCCGTCCGCGCGCGCCCCGCGGGGATCGGGGAACCAATGCCGTTCATCCAGCATCCAGACCATCAGTACTCCATGGCATGCGACACCCCCCGGCGTCAGTCCTCTCCCATCAGGCCGTCCAATAGATGGGCCTCGAACATCTCCGTAACCTGAAAAGCCCAGAGGCACATGAAATTACCCTCGTTGACCTCAGGCCGTTCACCGGCCTCGAAGTCCGGACACCCCAGGCGTTCCCACGCCCCCACCCGCAGGTCATTCAACACCTGCAGCAGCAGATTGGCATCCTCGGTATCGAGCGTGAGCAACCGGACACCCCGGGGCTGCAGCGCGCAGCGCACCGAATCCGTGAGCAGCACATCCACACTCGTCGTCAGTTCGTCACGATGCGCCTTCAGCGCCTCGTCGAGATCCTCCTCGGCGCCGCGCAGGGGGCCGCTGACCGCCGTGTCGCCCGTCAGCGGACGGCGGCGCCGGGTCAGGTGTGACCGAAGGGCCACGGCGGCGCGCAGGGCGTCGTATTCGCGGGAGTTCAGGCGGAAGACCAGCCTGCCGTGTTCGCGGGAAACGAGCTTCACCGGTGGGGTACGGGCTTCATGGTCTCAGTCCCCCGCCGGTTCGAGGGTGGCCTGCAGGGAAAACTTCTGCAGTTGGTGGACGTAGAACTCCGCCTTTTCGAAACCCTCCCGGGTCAGCACGCTCCGCCCCTGCTCATGCACCTCCAGCATGTGCTTCTCCGCCTTCTTTCGATCCCAGCCGAACACCGTCCGAAAGACGTGGGTGACGTAGAGCATGGCGTTGATCGGATCGTTCCAGCAGACGACAAGGTACTCGGGTTCGCGAACTCCCTTGGAGGCTTCATCCGGCCGAATCTCGGTCCCGGGCAGGGGCATCTCCACTGGCGTCATGCGGCGATCCTAGCGGCCCACACGGAGGAAACAAGACGCTGCCCACCCGATTGAGTCACGAATCCAAGGCGGCCGCGTTCGCCAGTTCCTGGCGCAACTCGCCGGACACCGTCACGCCCAATTCCAGGAAGACCACTTCCGGCACCAGGCGCAGGGCCAGGAACGCGCGGTTCAACTCCCCGGCAGTGTAGAGGGATTCCAACTCCTCATACCCGACCCGCCGGGGCTGGGTGAGCAGCGTCCACAGCACCCGGGCACCCGCCGCCGCATCCGCGCGGCGGGTCTCCCCGCTTTCCCGGAGGAGGTTCCAACCGGCCACCAACACCTGCGGTCCGATATAAAGAAGTTCCGCGATCAACCGCGCCGACAATTCTGGATTCATCAACAAAAGACCGGCCCGGCTGGCTCCCCCGATTCGCCAGAGGGTCTGGCCCAGGGCAGAGGGCGGCTCCTCCAGGGATCCGATGTCCCAACGCTGCCAGCGATTGGATCGCAGGTAGGAATAAAAGAGGAGCGCGAGGAAGACGCCGGTCACGACCAACCGCGCCACATGCCCCACTTTCCATCGGGTGCCGGAGACGAGTTGCGGAATGGCCTCCACTACCGAGAACACCAGGGTGATCACCGCGTAGCTGAACCAGAAGGTCAGAAACAGGAGGAGAATCCCGCCGAGCAAAGCCACCGGGCTGAGCGCCAGACAGGTATTGGCGCTCCGGTTTAATCGGCGGCGCAACCAGAATTCCAGGCGTCCCACTTCCACCCAGAAACGCTGCGGATTTCGCGGAGGCCGTTCAAGGGTGAAGACGGTCTTGGTGCGGTTTGGAATCGCGGGTAAACCCCGCCACTTCCCGGCGAGCGAGGAGGGCGAAATTGACAGCGCCACAGCCGCCCTCCTAGCGTGGACAACGACGTCTCTCTCATTTGAAACCGCATCAAATCAGACGACGCACGTGGACCTTTTCGAGCGTCCGTGGCGTGGCAAACGTCTTCCTGATTGTAGCGGAAGTCATGGGCAGCTTGCTGGGGTGACTGAGCGGGACGCGGATGGACTGCGCCCAAGCCAAAACCGCCTGAATGCGGCACTCCGATAACGGGGGGCGTGCCGCGATGTGTCCACGGGTGTCGGGAGACAAATCAGGACAAACGGATTGGCGATGATACACTCGGCGGCATGTGGAAGCCTTCCCTCAGGGACCCTCGATGGATCCGATGGATATGGGCCCTGGTGATCCTCTCGCGGTGGGGTTCGGACCTACTGCTCCACC
>JBDKKE010000380.1:0-7710 GCA_039796255.1 Verrucomicrobiota bacterium
TCCGCAGCGCGCGGGAATATCAACTCAGGGAACGGGGGAAGCTCCAGGGCGCCGGGGCTTCCCACGTTCCACGCCGTTCGGCCACGGGCTGGACGGGGGATTTCAGGGACTTACGAAGTTCGTCCCTCCGGTGTCAACGTGGCCTGCAGGCGATAGAGGGAATAGGCGATAGGCGAGAGGCAACGAACTACGAACTACGAACCGCGGACCGCTGACCTCTCCTTCTACTTCTCCTTCACTGCTTCCGGGACCTGCCAGACCTTGGACATGCACCAGCTGACGGCGACGCCGACGAGGCATCCGAGCAGGACTTCGCCCACGCGACGGAGTCCGATCTCCATGGCGGTCATTTTGGAATCGTGGGTGAAGCTGGCGGCGATGACCAGGGCGGCGGTGATGGGCGCCTGGCGCCACATGGTCTGAACCCGCACCACATAGGTGGTGAGCAGCACGGCGACGGAGAGGGCGACCGGCAATTTCCATTCGCGGGCACCGCCGAACGTCAGGAACAGGAGCCCCACACCGCAGCCGAGCAGTGCGTTGACGAAGCGGCCGCGGAAGGTTTTCACCGCCAGTCCCACCTGGGGGTCACTGGAGGCGATCATCGAGCTGATGGCCCAGATGGGATTGAGTCCGGCGGCCTTTTGCAGGAGGAACCAGAGCAGGCTGGTGGCCACGAAGATGTTCACGGCGAGATGGACGCCCATCCAGCGATCCCGGTCGAGCGGAGCCAGTGGGGCGCGCCAGTTCATAAGGCGTGGATCATGGGGCCGGTTCTCAACGGCTATTCATGGGCCGTAGGAGGATTGCCCCGCAGGCGGTACACGGACCCGGTCTTGGTCGTCCCCAGGGAAAGCCACTGCTCGGCGACCAGCTGGAGGGCGACAAAGAACTGTTCACATCGACGCTTGGCGACCGCGTGCAGTTCGTCGCCCCGTTGGAACCTCGCCTGAAAGGCAAATTCGCCCACGAACGGTTTCTGATTCCCGCGCGTACGCCAGACGCTGACATTGGACTTCGCGGCGATGCCCTTGCCGAAGTCGAGTGTGCCGATGTCGAGCAGCACCTCCTCCACGGCCGTGGCATTCACCAATTCAATGCGATCCGTGGGACGGGTCTTGAGCGCCTGCAGGGCCGGCAGTTTCTGAACGACGGTCGCCATGGAGGTCGGGTCCAGGTCCCGGACGGTGCTCAGCGGAAACTCGACGTTGTGCGAGTACAGCATCCGCATCCCGCCGATCCGGTCCTTCAATGGCAGGACCTCGGCCTTGAACTTCACCCGGTAATCGCCGGCGATCTTGGGCCGCACATCCACCTCGGCCGCCGTCTGCAGGTCGGGATGCCGGTACTTGAATACGATCTCGGGATCGCCGGTGGCAAAGCCGTCCACGTAGTTCACTCGACGGCGCAGAATGAAGCAGTGGTTGTAGAGCTTGAAGTCCGCCGTATCCAGGAAGAGTACCTCGCGGATCTGGGGCCGCAGGTCCTTGAAACCCTTTCGCGAAAAATCGATCTCAGCCGCTTCTGCCGCCTGCCGCACCAGCTTGGCGAAGCTGTTGAAGCTTTCCACCGAGGTGAAGCGGTCCCCGTTGAGAATCACCTTGCACTCCAGGTACTGGACTTCGTCCAGAGGATGCCCGTCGCTGTACTGGCCCTTCTTCAGTTCGGGCAGAAGTTTGGCCCGGGTGGCTTCGGGAGACGGTTGCGGTTTCCGGTCCTTCTTCTTCGGTTCCTTCATGGTGCGGGGCAGCGTTCAGTTGCCGGAGTCGGTCCACGGGATCGGTTGGAGCTCCGGTCCTCCCGGGCTCCCGGCACTGATTCACCGGTTTGACGCGGGGACTTCCAAAGTGGGTAACGGAAGGCCGTGGCCCTGTCGATGGGTTGTTTCCCCGGCGAGGTGCGGAGATCTCACGAAGCCAGGATCGAATCATGGATGAAACCGGGTCCGTCTGATGAATGCGCCGGGGTCGCCTTCCGGCTCTGTCTGGGGCACTCTGCGGCGGTGAAGCGTCCCGTGCTCCCCCTGTTCGCCCTGCTTCTGCTGTCCACTGCCGGCGCCGCTGAACCCCGGCGGCCCATGACCTTCGCCGACCTGATGGCCTGCCGGCGTCTCTCTGAGCCGATCCCCTCCCCCGATGGACGCTGGATCGCCTATGTCGCCGGCGTCGCGAGTCTGGAGGACAACCGGGTCAACTCCGACCTCTGGCTGGTGCCCGCGGGAGGCGGCGAGCCGCGTCAACTGACGCATTCCCCGAAGCACGATCGCCATCCCACCTGGTCACCGGACTCCCAGTCGCTGGCCTTTGAATCCAACCGGGAGGGGGAATTCCAAATCTACCGGCTGCGACTGGACGGCGGCGAGGCGCAGCGCCTCACCTCGATCGCTACCGGAGCCACCCAGCCGGTGTGGTCTCCGGATGGCGGACACCTCGCGTTTGTCTCGGCGGTCTTCCCCGAGTTTTCGGACAAGCCCTTCGCGGAGGCGGATCGACTCACCCGCGAACGCCTCGCGGCGCAGGAATCCAGCAAGGTGAAGGCCCGCGTCATCACCAACCTGCTTTACCGTCACTGGGATTCCTGGGTGGACGGACGACGGCAGCACCTGTTTGTCCTGCCGCTCACCCGTGGCGTCGCCGCCGGCGAACCCCGGAATCTCACCCCCGGTGACCGCGATGCCGTTCCCACCTCCTCCACCTTCGCCGCCGGGGACGAGTTTGCCTTCTCCCCGGACGGTGCGGAACTCACCTACACCGCCACCCCCACTCCCGTCCGCGAGGAGGCCTGGAAGACCGATCACGATCTGTGGGCGGTGAACGTGGCGTCCGGACAGCGCCGCCAACTGACCCGCAATCCGGCGGCGGATGGGTGTCCGCACTACTCGCCGGACGGACACTGGCTGGCCTTTCGGGCGCAGAGTCGGGCGGGATTCGAGGCGGACCGCTGGCAGTTGGTGCTGCTGGACCGCACCACGGGCGCCACCCGCAGTCTGACCCCGCAGTGGGACCACTCCGTCGACGGACTGACCTGGAGTCCGGACAGCCGCTTCCTGGTGCTGGAAGCCGAGGATCAGGGAATCAAGCCGCTCTGGCGCATCGCCATTGAGGGCGGGGATCCCGTCCGATTGACCACTTCCGGCGCCTGTGGTGAGGCCAGCGTCCTGGGACGCGACGGAGGCGCGGTGATTTTCACTCAGTCCTCGATGCGCGCCCCTGCCGAAGTGTTTCGGCTCCCGCTGACCGGCGGGGAGCCGGTGGCCCTCACCCGGGCCAATGCGGCGTTGCTGCAATCGCTGGAGCTGTCCAAGCCCGAATCCGTGACGGTGCCGGGAGCCGGAGGCACGCCGGTTCAGATGTGGGTGCTGCGTCCCCCGG
Source organism: Verrucomicrobiota bacterium (assembly GCA_039796255.1). Taxonomy (GTDB): domain Bacteria; phylum Verrucomicrobiota; class Verrucomicrobiia; order Limisphaerales; family UBA9464; genus UBA9464. Next base: position 3,372 of record JBDKKE010000380.1, read on the forward strand.
GATTCGATGCCGCCCGGAAGTGGCCGCTGGTGTTCTGGGTGCACGGGGGTCCGCAGGGTGCCTTCATGGACTCCTGGTCCTTCCGCTGGAATGCCCAGCTCTGGGCGGCGCAGGGTTATGTCCTGGCCCTGCCCAATCCGCGTGGCTCCACCGGATTTGGCCAACAGTTCACCGACCAGATTTCCGGGGACTGGGGCGGACGGGTGTATACCGACCTGATGTCCTGTCTGGGCTGGCTGGAACAGCAGCCGTCGGTGGACACCACCCGCATGGCGGCCGCGGGGGCGTCCTTCGGCGGTTACATGATGAACTGGTTCCAGGGGCACACGGACAAGTTCCGCACCCTGGTCACCCACTGCGGCGTTTACAACTTCGACACCATGTATGGAACGACCGAGGAGTTGTGGTTCGATGAGTGGGACCACGGCATTCCCTGGGAGAATCCCAAGTTCAACGAGTTCTCGCCGCACCGCTTTGCCGGAACCTTCAAGACGCCCAATCTGGTCATCCACGATGAACTCGATTTCCGGGTGCCGGTGGCCCAGGGCATCGACCTGTTCACCGTGCTGCAGCGGAGAGGGGTTCCGTCCAAGTTCCTCTATTTCCCCGACGAGGGACACTGGGTGTTGAAGCCGCAGAACAGCGCCCTCTGGCACGAGACCATTTTCCAGTGGCTCGCCGCCTATCTCAAGTAACCAAGGTGGGGGCCTGCTGCCGCAGGCCCCTGATCTCTCCCCCGCGCCCCAGCGCGGGGGACCCAAACCCGTGGCCTAACCCCCGTTACCTCTCGACGACCCGTTGGACCGCACCCAGTCCGCAGCGGTGCTGCTGCGGACCCCCATTAGAGCCGCGCCGCAGCGCGGATCCACCTCCCAAGGTGGGGGCCTGCTGCCGCAGGCCCCTGATCTCTCTTTGCTCTAGCGACGTCGTTCCCGCTCGCTAGGTTCTCACCATGTCTCCCTCCTGGTCTTCCACGCCAGGCCGCCGCTCGCCCGCCCGCGGCGTTCACATCCAATCCGACGGACCAACCCTGGTTTTTCTCACCGTCAAGGCAAGGGGACGTGAGCCCTGGATTGCCTCAACCAAGGCGCAACAGCTCCTGCAGACGATCTGGACCCACCGGGCGACTGCCTGGAGCGTCGGGGACTATCTGCTCATGCCCGATCATCTTCATCTGTTCTGTGCTCCACAGGATCCGCGCTTCGAAATTGAGCGTTGGATTGCATTCTGGAAAGACCGGCTGGCCAAGAATTGGGCGGAGGCCGGACGTTGGCAGTCGGGTGGATTCCACCATCGCCTGCGATCGCGAATCGAGTACGAGGAGAAGTGGGCCTATGTGATGGAGAATCCGCTACGTGCAGGGCTGGCAGATCACATTGAGGAATGGCCCTATCGAGGCAGGGTCCACTCTATAGGCTGGTTTTAACTCGGACGCCGCGTTGGACCGCACCCAGTCCGCAGCGGTGCTGCTGCGGACCCACATTAGAGCCGCGCCGCAGCGCGGACCCACCCCCCAAGGTGGGGGCCTGTTGCCGCAGGCCCCTGATATCTCCCCCGCGCCCCAGCGCGGGGGACCCGAACCCGTGGCCTCACCCTCGTTACCTCTCGCCGCCGCGTTGGACCGTACCCAGTCCGCAGCGTTGCTGCTGCGGACCCACGTTAGAGCCGCGCCGCAGCGCGGATCCACCTCCCAAGGTGGGAGCCTGCTGCCTTGCCTTCGAACCCCGCCTTGGCACGCTTCGACACCATGTTGTCGTCCCTGTTGAACCGGTCGCTGATGGTCTCCGCCACGGTCGCGGCCATCCTGTCCCCGGTCCGCGCCGCAGAACTCACGGCTGCCCCGCTGGTGCCGCGCTTCTCCACCAACTACATCGACCGGTCGGTGGATCCCACCGTGGATTTCTACCGCTTCGCCTGTGGCGAATGGCTGCAGAAGAACCCGGTGCCCTCCGACAAGTCGCGCTGGGCCGGATTCGATGAACTGCAGGAACGCAACTACCACCTCATCCGCAGCCTGCTCACCCAGGCGGCGGCCGACTCCTCGGCTCTGGCGCGGTCGCCTGCCCGGCAGATCGGGGACTTCTACCGTTCGGCCATGGATACCAACCGGCTCGAACAGCTCGGGGTCAAGCCCATCGCCTCCGACCTCGGACGGATCGCCGAAGTCAGCAGCGTGGAGGAGGGCCTCCGCCTGGTCGGTGATCTCCACAAGCGGGGCGTCAACGTCCTGTTCGACTCAGCCGTTTCACCGGATCCGAAGAACAGCACCGTCTATGCGCTCCTCCTGTGGCAGGGCGGTCTCGGATTGCCGGATCGGGACTACTACCTGACCGATGGCTTCAAGCCGCAGCGGGAGCAGTACCGCCAGCACGTCGCCTCCATGCTGCAACTCTTGGGCGATGATTCGGAGGCGGCGGGCCGCGCGGCTGAGGCCATCCTGGCCCTGGAAACCGAGATGGCGAAATCCAGCCGGACGCGGACCGAGCTGCGGGACGACGAGAAGAACTATCACAAGAAAACCGCCAACCAACTGCGCACGCTCACGCCGTCCCTCCCCTGGGACGCCTACTTCGCGGCCCTGGGGGTGGAGATCCCAGAGTATGTCATCGTGGGACAGCCCGAGTTTCTGGAGGCGCTCGACCGCCTGGTGCGGGAAACCGAGCCCGAGACTTGGACGGCCTATCTGCGCTGGCACGTCTTGCGCAACACCGCCTCGTTCCTGAGTGCGACCGTTGAGGACAAAAACTTCGCCTTCTACGGCACTGCCCTGCGCGGGACGCCACAGCCCGAACCCCGCTGGCAGCGGGCGGCCAAGACCCTCGACGGCGCCCTCGGCGAGGCGCTGGGACGTTTGTACGTCGAGCAGCACTTCCCCGCGTCGGCACGGGCGCGGATGGCCGAACTGGTGGACAACCTCAAGGAGGTCTTCCGGGATCGGCTGGCCCGGGTGGAATGGATGGGCGAGGCCACCCGGCAGGAGGCGTTGAAGAAGTTTGCCCGCTTCTCCACCAAGATCGGACACCCCGCCTCGTTTCGGGACTACTCATCGATTGAGGCCAGGCCCGACGATTATCTCGGGAACGTCCAGCGGTCGACCGAGTTTGAAGTGAAGCGCCAGCTGGCCCGGATCGGGAAGGGAGTGGACCGGACCGAGTGGGGCATGACGCCCCAGACGGTGAACGCCTACTTTAATCCCGCGTACAACGAGATCGTCTTCCCGGCTGGCATCCTGCAGCCGCCCTTCTTTGATCCGGAGATCGACGACGCCGTGAATTACGGCGCCATCGGAGTGGTGATCGGACACGAGATCACCCACGGCTATGACGACCAGGGACGGAAATACGATGCCGAGGGGAACCTCCGTGACTGGTGGACGGAGAAGGACACCCAGGAGTTTGAACGCCGGGCGCAAAAGTTGGTGGCGCAGTACGGCAAGTACGAGGCGCTTCCCGGGCAGTTCGTCAACGGACAGCTGACCCTGGGCGAAAACATGGCGGATCTCGGGGGAACGGACATTGCCTTCGAGGCGCTGCAGCGCCTGCTGAAGAAGCATCCGGAGAAGCGGCGGACCGTGGATGGCTTCACCCCGGAACAGCGGTTCTTCCTCAGCCTCTCCCAGCTCTGGCGGGTGAACTGGCGTGAGCCTGAACTCCGGCGCCGCCTGGTCGTGGATCCGCATTCGCCCGGACAGTTCCGCGGCATCGGACCCCACGTGAACTCGCCCGCCTGGTATGAGGCTTGGTCGATTACCGACCGCTCTCCCCTCTACCGGGCGCCTGCGGACCGCACCAAGATCTGGTAATCGAAACCGGCCCAAACGACGTCTCCTGTGTCACCCGATGCACGGTTGCCGCGACTCTCACCGGACAGCTCGCCAATCGACGACTTGTAGGCCTGGAACACGACGGAGGTCGACATCATTACTGACCAGGGTGAGGCCACAGGCCAGTGCGGTGGGGCGGCCTTTGCCCTGGGCAGCCCCAGGCGGAGCGAGGCGGCGCCTTAGGCCCTCTTCGGCCACCAATTCCATTCCGGATCCGGTCTTTACAGCGTCTGCTTGTTTGATTGCCCGCTAGTCCACGAGGATTTGATCCTCCTTCGGTCACTGGGCTAACCACGGGAACGTTTCCGAAGAACAGGAACGCCTGAGAAAAAGCTCTGGAGCGAACGGTTCTGGCGCAGACATCCGCCGAAACTCAGGGCATTGCCGCCCCAGCCAGAGAGCGAGGAATGGGATCGCTGTACGCGGTGAACACGACGCGCCGGGGAATCCGTTGTCCACGGGAAGGTTGGAACGTCACCTGCCCCAGCAGTTGGTCTCCCGCGATCGCCTCATACG
>JBDKKE010000381.1:0-6137 GCA_039796255.1 Verrucomicrobiota bacterium
GGCCCTGCTCGGCCCATTGCTGCTGCTCACCGCCGTGTCCATTGTGCTTCCGGCCCTGATCGCCCTCGCCCAGACCGACCTCAAGCGTCTGCTGGCCTACTCGTCGATGAACCATCTGGGCTATTGCCTGCTGGGATTGTTCGCCGCCATGGACCCAGCCGCCACCTCGGCAAACTGGCAGAACGAAAAGGCCGCCGCCTTGAATGGCGTCCTGCTGCAACTGTTCAATCACGGCGTCACCGCCGGACTGCTCTTCGCCTTCGTCGCCCTGATCGAGCAGCGCTCGGAAGGACGCCGCGGACTGGACGACTTCGGGGGACTTCGGGCCGTCGCTCCGGTCTTCGCCGGACTGATGGGACTGGCACTCTTCGCCTCTCTGGGCCTGCCCGGACTTTCCGGATTCATCGGCGAGTTTCTCATTTTCAAGGGATCCTTTGCCCTGGCTCCGGGTGCCGCAGTCCTGGCCATTCCCGGACTCCTGCTCACTGCCGTTTTTCTGCTCACGCTGTTTCAACGCGTCTTCAATGGTCCGCTGAATCCGCAATGGACTGCCTTTCCCGATCTCACCCGCCGTGAACTTGCCCTTATCCTTCCGGGGATCGCCCTTCTGATCCTCCCCGGCATTTTCCCCTCCCTGCTCCTGCGCTGGGTCAACGCCACCGTCCTCGACTACGCGGTCCGCCTCAGTCCCTGACCTCCGCCCCTGACTCCGCCGCATGCTTGCCTGGACCCTTTACCTCAGTTTCGCCGGTGCGTTGGCGATGATGCTGTCGCGACGCGGAGGGCCGAGGCGTCCGCACCTGCTCGCCCTGGGGACCACCCTGGCCGGACTCGCCATTACCGTGGCGGACATCCTGCGCCACGCGCCGGGAGCGGAGGCGGTCACCCTGGTGCGACTGCCCTGGATCCCCTCCTGGGGCGCTGAGTTCCACCTGGCTGCGGATGGCATCAGCGTGACCCTCCTCCTGCTGACCGGACTGGCGGCGGTCTCCGGAGTCCTCTTCTCCTGGAACGTGCAGGACCGTCCCCGCGAATACTTCGCCCTCTACCTATTGCTGGTCGGCGCGGTCTACGGGGTATTCCTGAGCTGGGATCTTCTGCTGTTTTTCGTCTTCTACGAGCTGGCGATCGTCCCCAAGTACTTCCTGATCGCCCGCTGGGGTTCAACGCGCCGCGAGTACGCGGCGATGAAACTCGCCCTTTACTCTTTCCTGGGAAGTGCCGCGGTACTGGTCGGACTGGTGGCCGTGTACGGGCTGAGCGGACAGAACAGCTTTGATCTCACCCGACTGGCCGCGAATCCGGTTCCCGCGAAATTCCAGGCCTGGATTTTTCCCGTGCTCTTCGTCGGATTCGCCGTCCTGGCCGGTCTCTGGCCCTTTCACACCTGGGCACCCACCGGCCACGTGGCGGCGCCGACCGCGGCTTCCATGCTGCTGGCCGGCGTCATCATGAAGCTGGGCGCCTATGGGTGTCTGCGGATTGCCCTGCCCCTGCTGCCGCTGGGGGCGATCCAGTGGCGCAGCGTGTTTGCCCTGCTGGCGGTGATCGGGATCGTCTGGGGCGCCCTGGTCGCCCTGCGACAGCACGACTTCAAGTTCGTGATCGGATACTCCAGCGTCAGTCACATGGGATTCGTGCTGCTCGGACTGGCCGTCGCCACCCCCTTGGCGCTGGCCGGGGCCGTGCTCCAGATGTTCTCCCACGGGGTGATTGCCGGGCTCCTCTTCGGCACGGTGGGGCGCATGGTCTATGACCGGACCCACACCCGCGAACTCAACGAACTGGGCCCGCTGCAGTTGGCCCGGTCGCTGCCCTTTGCGGCGGTCACCTTCGCCCTGGCCGGATTCGCCTCCATGGGTCTGCCCGGATTCAGCGGCTTCGTCGCCGAACTCCATGTCCTGCTCGGCACCTGGTCCCTCTCCTGGCCCCTGGTGGTCGCCTCGGGAATCGGACTCATTCTCGGTGTGGCCTACACCCTGCGCGCCCTGCAGATGGCCTTTCTCGGCGGGGAGGAGCGGACTCGTCCCGCGATCCTGCCCTCCTACGAGGCCATCACTCCCGCGGAGAAGGCGGGCACCGCGCTGTTGCTGGCGTCCACCCTGTTCCTGGGACTGTTCCCGCGAGTGATGCTGGACTGGATCAACCCCGTGCTGTTGGGGCCCCTGTTCGAGGGCCTGCGAAAGGGGTCTGGCCTGTGAACTCCGGTTCCCTTCATTTCGATCTGCTGGGACAACTGCTTCCGGAAGCCGCGCTGGTGCTCACCGCGCTGGCGGTCCTGCTCCTGGATGTGCGCTGGTTCCGGCACCTCCAGCCGGCGGAACGCATGCACCGTGCAGCGCTGGGATCCGCCGCGGGACTGTTCGCCGCCTGGATTCTTCTGGCGGTGAACATGGCCAACGGGGACGCCCCGGAAGCCACCTTCGTACTGGAGCCCTCGACGCAGTTTTTGAAAGGCGTCCTGGTGTGGCTGTCGATGGCCACCGCCCTGCTCGCCGCCGCTGGACGCTTCACCCGTCATGCCGGCGAGTTCTTTGCACTGCTGCTGCTGGCCACCGTGGGACTGCTGCTCCTGATCGGCACCGCGAATCTCCTGATGATCTTTGTGGCGCTGGAGCTGGTCAGCCTCTCGCTGTATGTGATGACGGCCTTTCACGACGAGCGCCCGGAGTCCACCGAGGCGGCGCTGAAATACTTCCTCTTCGGGGGACTCGCGGCGTCGTTTACCCTCTTTGGCTTTAGCCTGGTGTACGGACTGACCGGATCGCTCCAGTTGCCGGTGATCGGTTCCCGACTCAGCCACGGCACCGGGGGGCCCATCCTGTGGATGTCCATGGTCATGATCCTGGCCGGCCTGGGATTCAAGGTCGCCCTGGCCCCGTTTCACCTGTGGGCGCCCGACGCCTATCAGGGGGCACCCACACCCGCAGCAGCCTTCATCGCCTCGGGATCCAAGGTCGCCGGCTTTCTCCTCCTGGTGCGGGTGCTGCACGCCGGGCTGGGGACGTCCACAGCGGGCGGCGCGGGCGGCCTCGACTGGACCCCCGGTTGGATTCCCGTGGTCGCGGTGCTTTCCACCCTGTCGATGCTGGTTGGCAATCTCACCGCCCTGCAACAGACCGACCTGCGCCGCCTGCTCGCCTTCTCCGCAGTGGCCCAGGCGGGATACGGCGCCCTCGCCCTGCTGGATCCCAGCCCGGAGTCGCGCGCCGTGGTGCTCTACTTTGCCGTGACCTACGCCATCACCGTCCTTGGTGCGTTCGGAGTCGTTGGCGCGCTGGAGTCCGCCGGGGCCGAGGTCTCCCTGTCGGGATTGATCGGACTCGGACGCCGCTCACCGCTGCTCGCCGCCTGCCTGACCGTGTTTGTGTTGTCGCTGGCGGGCATTCCTCCGCTGGCGGGTTTCTTCGGAAAGTTCTTCACCTTCGTGCAGGCCATCGGACATGGCAGCCAAATCGGCCGGCTGTGGATGGTGGTGGTGGCGGTGGCGACCAGTGCGGTGTCGCTCTTCTACTATCTGCGCATTCTGAAACAGGCGTTGATGACCCCGTCCAGCGCCCCCGTCCGCCCCATCCACGTCGCCCCGCTGACCGCAACGGTGCTCATCATTCTCGCCCTGTTGACGGTGATCCTGGGGGTCTTCCCCCAGTGGCTGCTCCAGTCCCTGCAATGAATCGTCGATCGTTTCTCCACACCTCCACGCTGGCCTCCGGGTCCCTGCTGATGAAGGGGTGTACCTCGATGGGGTCCGGACAGGACGGAATCATCGACACCCACACCCACTTCTACGATCCCACCCGGCCAGAAGGGGTGCCCTGGCCGGACCGCGGGGATCCGGTGCTTTACCGGACCATTCTTCCCGACGAGTTCATCCGACTCGTTCAACCCTTGGGCGTCACCGGCACAGTCGTCGTGGAGGCCAGCCCCTGGGTCCAGGACAATGACTGGCTGCTGCGCCTGGCGGATGCGCAGCCATTCCTGCTGGGTGTGGTGGGCCATCTGCGCCCGAGTGATCCACAGTTCCGCGTTCAACTGGACCGCCTCGCCCAGCACCGGCTGTACCGCGGCATCCGGATCGGAGGCGACGAACTGGATCACGCGCTGCGTCCGGGTCCAGCCCAGGACGGCCTCCGACACCTCGCCGCTCTGAATCTCAGCCTGGACCTGCTGATCCCACCCGAACGCCTTCCCGACGCCGCCCGGCTGTCCACGTTGATTCCGTCCCTGCGCATCGTGGTCGACCACTGTGCCAATGTGCCGGTCGGTCCAGCGCCGCCCGGGGAATGGACCGGGGGACTGGCCGCCTGCCACTACACCCCCAATGTGTTCATGAAGGTCAGCGGATTGGTGGAGGGGACCGGACGCCGCGGCGGTCAGGCGCCGCCCGATCCCGCGCTCTACCGGCCGATCCTCGACGCCCTATGGCATCCGTTTGGGGAAGACCGACTGATTTACGGGAGCAACTGGCCGGTCTCGCTGCTGTTTGCCCCCTACGCCACGGTCCTGCGGATCGTGCAGGATTACTTCGCCACCAAGGGGCCGCGCGCCACGGCTAAGTATTTTCACCGAAACGCCGTTCGTGTTTATCAACTCGCCCGACGGTAGTCCCAGTCCTCACCCAATGATCGCCTGCATCCAAAACACTGCACGTCGGCGCCCCTCCCTCACGTTTGCGACGATGATCCTTGAAGTGAAACATCTCCTTCTTCTCGTCGTGGTCCTGTCCGGCTTCGCGGCAACGGGACGCGCCGCCGATGCCAAGACCCAGAACGTCATCCTCATCACCACCGATGGACTGCGATGGCAGGAGGTGTTTCAGGGCGCGGAGGAGATCCTGCTCAGCAAACAGTGGGGATCCATCAGCGACACCAACGCCGCCCGCGCCCTGTGGTGGCGCCCCACCCCGGAGGAGCGTCGCGCCGTGCTCTTTCCCTTCCTGTGGGGAACCGTGGCGAAGCAGGGACAGTTGTTCGGAAACCGGACGGTGGGAAGCGACGTCCGCGTGACCAATGGACGCAATTTCTCCTACCCCGGCTACAGCGAGTTTCTCACCGGACATCCCGACCCGGCCATCGACAGCAACGACAAGAAACTCAACGCCAACACCAACGTCTTTGAGTGGCTCAATGCCAAACCCGCCTTTGCCGGACGCGTCGCCGCGGTGGTGAATTGGGACGTCCTGCCCTGGATCCTGAACGCTCCCCGGGCCGGATTCCCGGTCTGGACCGGATTCGAGGTCCCCGCCGGCACCCAGCGCCTGTCCGTTCCCGGGTTGCTGACCGAGGTCGTGGATCATGGGCGCACCGTTTGGAACGGCGTTCTCCTGGATACCTTTGTCCGCTCCGCCGCCTTTCACACCGTCCGGGAGATGAAACCCCGCGCGCTGTATGTTTCCTACGGTGAGACCGACGACTGGGCGCATGAGGGCAACTACGAGCGCTACCTGCGCTCGGCGCACAACTTCGACCGTTTTCTCGGCGAACTGTGGGCGCTGTGTCAGTCGATGCCCGAATACCGGGACCGCACTTCCTTTGTCCTCTCCACCGATCACGGTCGCGGCCCCGCACCCGTCGCGTGGAAAAGCCACGGTGCGGAGATTCCGGAATCCGCCTACATGTGGATGGCGGTCTTGGGACCGGACACGCCTCCCCTGGGTGAACGCCATCAGGTGCCCCTGGTCAAACAGGCCCAGATCGCCTCCACCGTCGCCGCCCTCGTCGGCGAAAACTTCCAGACCGTCTCCCCCAACAACGCCCCACCCGTAACGGAAGCGTTAAGCGCCCCGCGTCCGTAATCGCCTATCGCCTATCGCCTATCGCCTATTAGCTATTGGCTATCGGCTATCGGCTATTGCCCGCTCCCCATGAAACTCCCAGCGTTCCTCTCCCTCGCTGTCTTTCTGCTGACGATCTCCCGTGGGGCAGTCGGGCTGGCAGAAACACCGGACGCCACCCTCGCCGCCCGCGCTGTCAATTCACTCGGCTTGAAACTCCTGGAGCGCAGCGGCCCCACCAACGCCAATCTACTCCTGTCGCCCTACTCCATTCAGAACGCCCTGGCGATGACCTGGGCGGGAGCGGACGGCCTCACCTGGAAGGAAATGGCCCGGGTGCTCGACTTCGGGACCAACGAGACCG
>JBDKKE010000382.1:0-2847 GCA_039796255.1 Verrucomicrobiota bacterium
GAGCACCTTGACCTTCTTCTTCACGTCATCTTCGCGGAACAGGAAGCAGCCCAAGAGCGCCCGAACCTCCGTCTCGCGCACCAGGCGCGGCGTGTCGAAGACTTCCTCCAGGACGGTCCGGCTGGCGTCCAACATCTCGCTCCGATACTGCGAGAAGTAGCCGATCTTGACGCGGAGTCCGGTGGCGCGTTCGCCCGCCTGCGGCTTCAGCACCCCAGCCAGGAGTTTAAGGAGGGTGGACTTCCCCGCCCCGTTGGGTCCCACCAGTACCGTGCGATCTCCGCGCTCCGCCTGAAAATCGAGGCCGCGATACACCACGTGCTCGCCGTAGGAGAAATCAAGCCCCTTGAGGGTGATGACCCGCTGACCGCTGGGATCGGGCTGGGGGAAGGAAAAATCCACGGTGGCGGCCGCCGCCTCGGGGGCGTCCACACGGTCCATGCGCGCTATCTGCTTGAGCTTGGCCTGGGCCTGGGAGGCCTTGCTGGCCTTGGCCCGGAAGCGGTCCGCAAACTCCTGAAGGCGGGCGATCTCCTTCTGCTGATTCTTGAAGGCCGACAATAGCTGCCGCTCACGCGCCGCGCGCTCCTCCAGAAAGTTGTCGTAATTGCCGTCGTAAGTGTGCAGCGCGCTGCTGCGGATCTCCAGAATGCCAGTGACCAGGTGATTGAGGAACTCCCGGTCGTGCGAGATGACCACGATGCCTCCCGGATACGACTCCAGGTATTCCTGAAACCACAGGAGGGTTTCCAGATCCAGATGGTTGGTCGGCTCATCGAGCATGAGCAAATCGGGCTCCTGCACCAGCAGCCGGGCCAGATGGGCGCGCATGACCCAGCCGCCGCTGAGCTCCCGGGCCGGACGGTCATAATCGGAGTCCCGGAAAGACAATCCCTTCAGGATGCGCTTGGCCTTCGCCACCAGGGAGCCATCGAAGGTGCCAAATTCCTCGTCATGCAGATGACTGGTCGCCAGCTCCAACACCGTCTGATCCCCCACCGGCGCACTTTCCTGCGGCAGAAATCCCACCGTGGCACCGCGCTGGCAGTTGATGAGTCCCGTGGTGGCTTCCTCCTGTCCCAGGATCAGCTTAAACAGCGTCGATTTCCCAGCGCCATTGGGCCCCACCAACCCCAACCGGTCGGTGCGATTGATGGTCAGCGTAACGTCCTCGAACAGGGTGCGCCCGTTGTAGGACTTCGAAACTTCGGAAAGGGTAAACATGTCAACTCAACCCGCATTTAACTGGGACAGGTGCTTCACAAAATGACCCTCAATCAGCTCGGAATGAAGGTCCGCATTCTCCCGCAACACCTCCAGCAGACCCTCCTTCAAGCGCCGTCCGGTCGCATCCAGTCCCTGGGTCAGGACGGATCCAAAGGTCACATGGAGCAATTGGCGGCCGGCCACCTCGTCGAGATACACCGCCTCGTCTCCAGGTCCCCGATAGGACGGCAGCGCCGCCACCTGGGCGTCCGTGGTCGAGATGTGATAGCTCGCCCGATCCGTGCCAAACCGCCCCCGGCAATACGCCGCCACCTCGGCGAACAGGGTTGGCTTTACCCGGGCCATGACCCGAAGCGCCTCCAGATAACTGGTGCCGGCGGTCTTGACGTGCAGATGCGAGCGGCACACGCGTCCGATGATCGGATAGACGCTGAACTTGTCCGAGCCGCTGTGAATGCTGATCTTGTAGGGACCGGCAAATCGGGCGATGGCCGCGTGCACCTGCAGGGTCTGCTCAAATCGAACCAGATCCCCCTTGTAGTCCACCCCCTTTTCAAATTCGCCAATAAACCGTGGCGCCAAACTCACCAGGTTCGGCACGCCTCGCCGTTGCAGCTCCAAAGCAAAGAAGAGATGCTCCAGGGGAGACGTCGGGGAATCCGTCTCGTCCACGGACACCTCGATTTCGCCCCGCCCACCCGAGGCCGCCGCAATGGCCTGTCCCAGGGTCTCCGCATGGGCCGTTGCCCGTCCATACTTCACCATCGCCCGCAGCAAAGTCTCCTCGTCAAACTGCAGGGGCGCGATCCGGCTGCCCACGGTGAATACCCGGTCGAGGTAGTAGTCCCGCCAGGCGAAGCCGGCATAAAGACCGTCCGCCTCCTGCTGCGCCACTTCGGTTCGCAGCGACGCCTCGTCCAGAGTGTCCGCCGCGTTATTGACGTGGGCGCTGGGATCGATGGTGAAGAAGCAAAAGCCGGCGGCAGCCACTGCCTGGACGTCTTCCGGGGTCTTGAGATGATCGCCATCCGCACCCCAACCGCCGGCGTAACCAGACCCTTCAACCACCTGCTGCGCCGCAGCCATAACCTCCGACGGTGTCCGCTGGGTGCGCGTCATCTCCCGGATCGATTGCTGAGCAAAGATCGGGGTGAAGTCCGGAAACTGCCGCACCGCCGCGAGGTGCCCAGGCGTCGCCAGGCCGAGGCGATCGCCAAAGCCGAAGGATTTCTTGAGACCGAGGGGAACCGGAGTGTTCACAGGCCGGGTAGTATGCGAAGGGCCCGGTCCGCGTGGAACAAGAAAACTCACCGCGATGGTGCATGCGAACCGGGGAGCACCGGCCGCGTCCCGATCCGCGATGGGAACTGACGAAGAAACGACCCTGAATCGTCGCCGCAATTTCCCAATGGATCACCGGACGCTGCGCCACCCAGGTGTTCCAGGGCAGTCAATCAGGGGTGACGGCGCCAGTCTCCGGAGCCAAGGCAAACCCTACAATGACGAGGTGGGCGGCAGATAACCCCGGGCCACGGACTCGAAGGCCCTGATCTGCTCCCCGACCCAGGCCGCATCCCGGCCAAGTTCCCGCGCCATCAACTGCGCCACTGCCGGAGCCAT
>JBDKKE010000383.1:0-3417 GCA_039796255.1 Verrucomicrobiota bacterium
CCTGCGCCGTTTCCTTGGCATCGACATCCGTTGGCCCGCCTGGACCGGTCAGCTGGTACTGAAACGTTACCCGCTCGGGGGCCACGAAGCTGAGGCTGCTGAAGGCAATCTCGACCGCCCGGCCGCCGCCCGGTGGAACAGGGATCGGGCCCGAGCGCAATGGGATTGCCTGCCCATTGACCGTGAAACGGTCCACCGCAACGGGCGGCAGACGCAACCGGGCCAGAACGTCGCTTGGATGGAAGTGCGCGACACCGTGGGCGGTAGCGATCCAGATTTGGCCATCGTCGGTCTTGGCCATGACCGGCTGCGACTTCAGCTGGGTCTGAGTGCTCGCCAATCCGTCCGCACGTCCCAGGCTGATCGCGGTAACTCGACTCCGAGTTCCAGCGAAGAATGCCTCCAACTCATGCCAAGGAATGGCATGAACCCCTCGGCGTCCCACAAACCAGACGTGGCCTTCACCCTCCTCCACATCGCTGACGACTGATTCGGGCAGGCCGTCTGATGGCCGTACCCAGCGATATTTCCCGTTCCTCCAAATCCCCAACCCGGCTTCGCTACCCAGCCAGAGCGTGCCGTCCATTGAAAATCCCAGAGGTACGGTGGGATTGTCGGTCAGCATCGCGGATTCAGGGAAGTTCTCGACCTGGCCTTCGGTTATGCGGAAGAGACCCGCGCCGGTTGATCCCACCCAGATCGCACCATCTGGAGCTTCGGCCAGCCCATGGAGATACACGTGTCCTGGGAGCCCATTCAAGTGATGGGAATAGGCCGACGGTTCCAAAATCACCGTCCGATGGGAGGCGTCGAGTGTGGGCAAGTCCGGAATATGAACGAGCCCCTTCTCAGAGACGATCCACACGCTCCCATCCCGTGCAACATGCAGCTGAGAGACCTCAAGCAGAGATAGAAGTGAATCACCCCATCGGAGCGCATAGCTCCATGAAAGCTCACCCCGCTCCCGAGTGAATCCCTCGATTCCGGAATGCATGTACACCCGGAGCAGCGAACCATCCAGCGCCTCGGCGACCAAACCACCCCCGTAGGTTTGAGGCGAAGTCTCTGGCGGGGCGTCGGCCCGGGGGGCAATACGAGCCAGCCTTGCACGGGCCGCTCGATTGTCCTGACCTGCTATCATGAGCCGGCCATCGCTTGTTTTCTGAAGCGTCTGTGCCGGGTGGTTTCCCCATCCCTGTTCCGTCCGCAGCATCTGAACTAATCGAGGCTGAACCAACCAAAGGCCATCCCCCTTGGTTCCGGCCCAAAGACCTCCCTCGGCATTGGACGCGATTGCAAGCACCTCGGCGTTGGACTCGACACCGCCGAATTTCAGGCGCTCCCAATGGTTTCTCCGATGTCGTAACAGTCCGGTTGGGGCTGGCACCCATTCGGAGAGGGAGTCGTCAGTACTGGTTTCAACCATGTGCCAATCAGCCGGGGCTGATCGAGTCCAGGTCCATGGGAGCTGCTTTCTTCCAACCAGCGCCTGAACCCACTGGAATGTCCCATCACTCTCCTGCCACACTTGGACCTGCAGCTCCCGGCCGACGATAGAGTTCGCACGACGCACGAACGGCAGTTGGGGATAAGAGCTGGATTGTGGACCGCTCGCGGCAAGATGAAGGATCAACTCGGTTGATCCGGTGGTTTCGAGATAGTGCCACAACGCCGCAGGTTCATCAGTCCCAATCCAGACGCCGTCATCGGCAAGAGCGAGATTCAAGACCCGGCCAGGCACCGGGACGTCTACCAGGAGCCGATTCTGGTCGGGATCGAAGTGCCGGAGCCGGCTTCTTCCGCGCGGATCGGTATCCCGATGGCCGGCAAGCCAGACCGTGCCATCGGGGACGGCTACCACACGACGGATGAACTGAGCGGGCCCTATGTTGGTGAAGGTTTGCCACTGATCTCCCTTCTGGCGCACGAGACCGTGAAACATGCCCAGCCACCGGGTATCAGAGCCATCCTGCGCGATGGCTCCGGTATCGGCTCCCGGGATTCGAAACTCAGGAGCAGTCGCATCAGTCGTCACAAACTGTCGTCCATCAAACTGCGTCAACCCTTCTTCCGTGCCCATCCAAAGGCGGCCGTTGCCAAGCTGGAGCAGGCATTGAATGTCTGAACTGGGCAAACCGTTGTCGGTCGTGAACTGACGCAGGCTGTAATCCGCAAGACTGCCATTTTCGAGAACCACCGACTGCGCGGGAAGGGGGGTTGATGAGATGGCCGGTTGCACCGGCAAGGTGGGTTCGGCACTGGCCAGGAACCCCAGTTCCTCCTCTGTCAGCAGGCGGTCATAAATGCGAAGGTCGCGCAGGTCGCCATCCCAGGGGCTGTTTCCAAGGGCGGAGTTCCCTGCGAAGAGAACAGCGGGCTCTGCGGACTGGGGCCAATCCCCCGGATTCGTGGAGACGAGCACGCCGTTCAGCCAGAGCTCAATCTCCCGGGGCGTCGACCGAATCGCGAACGCCTGCGCTCGGTTCGTCTCTGGAAAAGTCTCCCTAGTTCGAGTTTTCTGGTCGCCGTCGTCGAGGAAGATTTGGGAATTGGTGAAGCCACCTCCACATCGGAGTGACCAGCCGTCGCCAAAACCGGACCCATGCGCCAAAATGGTGTGGCTGTGCGGAGACAACTGAGGCATCGCCACGCGCACCCAACCGGAAATCGTGAATGTGCGATTGGTGATTCCCGGCCTCAATTCGACCCACCCCGCGGCATAGCCGAACCGAACCTCGGGATTCTCCTCGGTTGGTCCGAATCCACGTCGGACTCCTTTGCGTCCGGTGACGTGGTCGGTGCCCTCCGCCGGATCCGGCCACCAATGAATCAATCCCTCGGTGGGCGGTGCGCCAAGGCAGTGAGCCGCAAGAAACAGGGTCACCCAAAACGCCAACGTCGAGGAACGAGGACGCCTGGGTTTGGTCACGGAGAGAATCCTAGTCGGCCGAGTTTGGGCAACTCAACCGGATTCCCGATTTCTTGAAGCGGATGAAAAAAACGTCCTGGCGGTAGGGATGCGTTCCACCCGCGTCCCCAGATTTCCCCGCTTGGTGCGTGGATGAACAACGGGGATCGGGGGTAGCCCCAACGCGCAAGGACTTCCCGCGTTCCATCAGGGATATTCCCGCACGCAGCGGATTTGAAGTGGGGCGCGGGTGGAACACGCCCCTACCGGCGCTGGATCATTGGATCAGGGCTCCACTTGAAGGCCGAAGGGCACGAAGACGGGCTTCCCGCCGATCTGGACCTGGGCGAACAGCCGTACGAATCCGGGACGCAATGCGTACAATAGAAAATCCAGTTGGGGTCCGCCACGGGCCGCAGCATCCGTCACAGGCGGGCCCTTTGGATGGAGATGGAGCACGTTCTTGCCGTCTTCGTTGAATCCCACCATGTGGGTGAAGGAGGCCATGA
>JBDKKE010000384.1:0-30498 GCA_039796255.1 Verrucomicrobiota bacterium
AAAGGGATATCCCACAACGTCCAGTCTTCGGGGAGCCGACTTATGCAAATAGATGACCTGGCACTTGGTTCACAACGATGCAAATAGATGACCTGGCACTTGGTTCTGGAAGTTCCAGCGACGCCCTCCCTCAGACGTCGCGGGGCCGCAGCACCACCACGTCGGGCTTGGCCTTGTGCTTGGCGATCATGTTGGCCGGCAGGTAGCCGCGCCAGGAGAGGTTGGGATACACCATCGAGTGGCGTCCGATGACCGATCCGGGGTTCAGGACGGCGTTGCACCCGATGTCGGTGTGGTCGCCCAGCAGGGCGCCGAATTTGCGCAGTCCGGTGTCCATGGGTTCGCCCCGGTCGCCCTCCACCCACACATTGGATCCGTCCAGCTTCAGATTGGAGAGCGCCGCGCCGGCCCCCAGGTGGGCCTTGTGTCCAAGGACGCAGTCGCCGACGTAATTGAAGTGGGGGACCTGGGCGCCATTGAACAGCAGTGAGTTCTTCACCTCGCAGGAATTGCCCACCACGCAACCATCGCCAATCACGCAGTTCTCCCGCAGATAGGCGTTATGGCGGAGGGTGCAGTTCTTCCCGATGATGGCCGGTCCGACGATCATCACGCCCGCCTCCAGGACCGTGCCCTCGCCAATCTGGACGTTTTCGCCGATTTGGACGGGCCCCGTAGCCCGGTGCAGGTGGACCGGCCGGGCCTGGTTTCGGCAGTAGTCGGCCAGCTTCTTCAACACCTCCCATGGATACGCGCAGCCCTCGAACAAAACGGCATGCTCGGTCTGCGCGAGGTCGAAAAGCCCGGAGATTTCGTACATGGCATCACCGTGCAGAAAGTTGCCGAAGTTCGGCAATCGGAAAGAAGCCCTCCGGGGTGCCGCGGGGCAGGCACCGATGGAATGGACCTGTGGACGGTTGACGCCCGGCGGCGATGTCCGCTTGTCTCGGCGGTCGTGTCCGCTGTCCGGATGAACCTTCCCTACTACCTGCTGCTGCCCTTTCTGGCTGCCTTCGTATTCGCCCTGGGGAATGTGTTCCAAAAGCGCGCCTTTCACGAGGGGGCCGGGGTGATGACGGCATTTGCGCTGAACAACCTGGTGTTGGGACTGGCCTTCCTGCCGCTCCTCGCGTGGTCTGATGGCCCCATTCCGCGACCCCTCCTTTGGCAACCGCTGGTCGCCGGGGGCGCGTTCTTTCTGGGATCCATTGCCGGACTTCTGGCTTTGCGGGTGGGAGACGTCTCCCTGGTGACCCCACTGCTGGGAACCAAGGTGATCCTGGTCGCGGCCCTATCGTCCCTCGCCTTCCGTCAACCGCTGCATCCCGGACAGGCCATTGCCGCCGCCCTCACCACTCTGGGGGTATTCGTGATGGGCATGACCGACTTCCATCCCGACCGGCGCATCGGTGTCACCACCGCCCTGGCCGTCCTGTGCTCCCTCTGTTTTGCCGTGTGCGACACGCTGATCCAGCAATGGTCCTGGGCGTTTGGCATCGGCAACTTTGTTCCGCTGCTGTTCGGGACCCTGGCGCTGCTGGCTTTGGGCATCATCGCCTGGCAGGGACGGGAACTGTTGCGGGTGCCACGGTCCGCCTGGAAATGGCTGGCGGCGGCCAGCGGCGCCACGGTGATCCAGGCCATGCTGGTCACCTTCAGCATCGCCTTCTGGCGTGACGCCACCAGCGTGAACGTGGTCTATGCCCTGCGCGGACTGTGGGGGTTGGCCCTGGTCTGGGTGGTGGGTCACTGGTTTGGGAACACCGAACGAAGGGACGCCGGCGCACGCGCCATGGGTTTCCGTCTCGCGGGCGCCGGACTGATTCTGGCGGCGGTGCTGATGGCGATTGGGACCGGGATGCGGTGAGGGTGCGGTGGGGGGCCTGTTTCCGGCGTTGCCGCACACAGGACGAAAACGGTAGGCTCCGCCCATGCGAACCACCGGTGACCTGCTCCGAACCGAACGGGAGCGCCGCCGACTGACCGTCCATGAGGTGGCCGAAGCCACCAACATCAAGGGCGATCACATCCGCGCCATTGAAGCGGACGAATGGGGAACGTTCTCCGCTCCAGTGTACGTGCGCGGCTTTGTAAAGACCTACGCCCGGCATCTGCGGTTGGATCCGGTGGCCGTCGCCGCGCAGTTGGAGGAAGAACTGGCCGGACGTGAGGACTTCGAGGAGCGGAGTGGTTCCCGTACCCTGCGGAGGGGCCCGCTGGACTTCGTGATGCTGAAGCTGGCGTTGCTGCGCTGGCAGGTGCTGTTTCCGCTGGCACTGGGCGCGGCCGTCATTCTTACCGCCTGGTGGGCCTGGACCACCTGGCAGCGGCGCCCCGTTCCGAGTCCGGTCACCATTACGGGCAATCGACTGCATTCCCCCCGCCTCCCGGCCTCCCCTTCCGTGCTTCCCCTGCCCTCGGCAACCAACCCCGCACCGCGGTCCGCGGGGCGGTAGCTCGGAAACTTCGGCGTGACACTCTGAATTCACTGTGGCTTCTTCGCCCAGCTATGAAGCGTCTGCTGATTCTAATGAGTGTGGTTCTGGGCCTTGCCGGAATGGTGTCGGCCCGCGCCGAAGACCCCAAGCCCGCCGACAAGCCCGCCGCGGCCGCCGACGAGGTGGCTGTGCTCAAGTTCAAGGACTATGGGGACATCGTGCTGGAGTTCTTCCCGGACGTTGCCCCCAAGACCGTCGAGAACTTCAAGAAACTCACCCGCGAGAAGTTCTACAACGGGACCCAGTCCCACCGCCTGATTCCCGGCTTCATGATTCAGTTGGGCGATCCGTTCACCAAGGATCCTTCCAAGGAAAACCGCTGGGGCACCGGCGACCCCGGCTACAAGATCAAGGCGGAATTCAACGGCAAGCCGCACGTGAAAGGCATCGTCTCCATGGCCCGGAGCGCCGATCCCGATTCCGCCGGCAGCCAGTTCTTCATCTGCTTTGACACCGCGCCGCACCTCGACCGTCAGTACACCGTCTTCGCCCGTGTGCTGAGCGGAATGGAGGTCCTGGAGAAGCTGGAGAAAGCGCCCCAACGCGGTAGCAAGCCCCAGACACCCGTGGTCCTGGAGAGCGTGACCCTTCTTGCGCGCGTCGACCTGAAACCCGCCGCAAAATAGTCTTCCAGTCCCATTTAGTTCACAACAACCCAGATCCAGTTCCTTCCTCCTGAATGAGCACCCCTGTTCCCGATTCCGAAGTTGCAGTCATCTCCACCGCCCACGGCGACCTGGTCGTCGAATTCTGGTCGGACGTCGCCCCCCGGACGGTCGAAAACTTCAAGAAGCTGGCCCGGAAGGGATTTTATGACGGCACGGCGTTCCACCGCATTGTCCGCGGCTTCATGGTCCAGGGCGGGGATCCGCTGACCAAGGAGGCCGCGATGGAAACCCGCTGGGGAACGGGCAATCCCGGCCACCAGATCAAGGCCGAGTTCAACGCCCGCAAACATCAGCGTGGCGTCATTTCCATGGCCCGGTCCTCGGATCCGGACTCCGCTGGATCCCAGTTCTTCATCTGCCTGGCCGATGCCGCCTTCCTGGATGGGAAATATACGGCGTTCGGCACCCTGCTGCGCGGAGACGAAGTGCTCGGAAAACTGGGTGACGTCCCCACCAAGGTCGCCGGCGGCGGCGAGAAGAGTCGTCCCGTGGACCGCCAGCACTTGGACAGCGTCCGCATCATTGCACGCACCGAGCTGGCCTGATTTCGCCCCGGCGCACACAGGAGTGATCGGTCGCAGCAGATCTTCATGCCGACGGACCTCGACGATCTGGCCCAGGCCCTCACGGCTCTGGGATGTCCTGAGGACAAATCCCGCCCGATGGCGGAGCAACTGGATCGGCGCGCACTTCAGTTGGCGGAAACCACGGGCCGTTCTTTCGACGAAGCATTGTCCCATCTCCTGCGTCTGATGGCCGGGGGATGGGCGGCGAGAGAGACCCGCCAGGATCCCGAGCCTCCATCCACGTGAATTCATTCCTTCATGCCGCCTGACCCCTCGGTGAAGAGCTGGCCGGTGGTTTCCTCCCGCGCCCTCGCCAGTTATCGGATTTTTTCGCTCCGCACTGATCTGAAGATCAACCCGCGGACCGGCGGTCGCCACGACTTCTTCGTGCTCGAGTGTCCCGACTGGGTCAACGTGGTGGCCGTCACCCGCGACGAGCGTCTGGTGATGGTGGAGCAGTTTCGCCACGGCACCAATACCGTGGAACTGGAGATTCCCGGCGGGATCATGGATCCGCAGGAGTCGGATCCTGTCGCGGCCGGGCAGCGCGAATTGCGTGAGGAGACTGGATTCGAGGGGAACAACGCCCGGCTGATTGGAAGTATTTTCCCCAATCCGGCGATCCAGTCCAACACCTGCCACACCCTGTTGGTGGAGAACTGCGAACTCCGTCATCCCACGGAATTTGATCAGGCGGAAGACATCCACGTCCGCCTCGTGCCCCTGGATACCCTGCCCCAACTCCTGGCTTCCGGCCAGATTCGGCACGCGCTGGTGGTGGTCGCCCTGTCCCACTACCTGGGGCAGAGGGTAGAAGGTAGAAGTCAGAAGGCGGAAGGCAGCGGACAGCGGACAGGGAACGAGTGAGAAGGTATCGCTTTCGGCCTCCTGCGTTCCACCTTCCACTTTCCACCTTTCCCGTAACCAAGGGGCGGGATCCGGGTCATGGTA
The DNA here is from genome assembly GCA_039796255.1 of Verrucomicrobiota bacterium. Classification (GTDB taxonomy): domain Bacteria; phylum Verrucomicrobiota; class Verrucomicrobiia; order Limisphaerales; family UBA9464; genus UBA9464. The sequence goes on from JBDKKE010000384.1 coordinate 4,684, forward strand.
CGGAATGAACGCCCGGATTCGGGTGTTTCCCGCTATTCCCAACCGTCTCCTTTTGCGACTCTTTTTCCCCATGGCCCGCTCCCGTGTTTCCGGAATACTGACCTGGCTCATCGTTCTCGCGCTGCTGGCCGGAGGCGGATGGGCCGCGTGGCGCTGGCGACAGCAGCGCACTGCCACCGCCGCCGCCCCCATCCTAAAGACCAACGCCGTCGTCCGTGGCGACATCATTCAAAGTGTCACCGCCAACGGCGCGCTCAACCCGGTGCGCGTGGTCTCCGTGGGCAGTCAGATTTCCGGCATCATCACCGAGATGAACGTGGACTTTAACTCACAGGTGAAGGCCGGCCAGGTCCTCGCCAAGATTGATCCATCCACCTACGAGCGCGACCTGGCCGGGACGGAAGCCAATCTTTCCAGCGCCAAGGCGGGGCTGGCCTTGGCGCAATTCAATCTCAAGCGGGACAAGTCGCTGTTTGACAGCAAATTGATCTCCGAAATCGAGTATCAGCAGACCGAGGTCAAGCGACTGCAGGAGGACGCCACGGTCAAGGTGCGGGAGGCGGCGGTGGAGAATGCCCGCCTGAACCTGGAACGAACCACCATTCTGGCGCCCATCAGTGGCATGGTCATTTCGCGCCGCGTTGAAGCCGGTCAGACCGTGGCCGCCAGCTTCAACACCCCTGAGCTCTTCACCATTGCCAATGATCTCGCGAAAATGCAGATCGACACCATGGTGAGCGAGGCGGACGTCGGCGGCGTCGAGGAGGGCCAGAAGGTGAACTTTCTCGTGGATGCCTTTCCCAACCGCCAGTTCGTCGGACGAGTCCGTCAGGTGCGCTATGCCGCCACCACCAACCAGAACGTGGTGACCTACACCACCGTCGTGGAAGTGGAGAACAAGGACATGAAGCTGCGTCCCGGCATGACCGCCAACGCCACCATCGTCACTTCCCAGCGCACCAACGTTCTCCGCGTGCCCAATGCCGCGCTCCGGTTCAAGCCCACGGACGCCATCCGGGTGTCCTCAACCAACGATGCAGTCGCCAAGGCCGCCGGGACCAACCTGCCCGCCGGTCCCCGGCCCTCCGGAGAAATGCCGGTTCCCCCGTGGGCGGCCGAAAGGCGCCGCCCCACCGACGAGGAACGGACAAAGTATGAGGCCTCACTGACGCCGGAGCAGAAAGTTCAGTACCAGGAGATGCGCGACCGTATGCGCGCCGCAAGGGCTGGAGGCGGAGGCGCCGGTGGCGGCGGCGAGGGCGGGGCCGGCATGGGAATGGGGATGGGAGGACCCGGAGGCGGCCGCCCGGCGGCCCCGGAGGGACCGGCCATCCGCACGCTCTACATCGTCGATGCCCAGCAATCGACCCCTGAAGAGATCGTGCTCCAGGCGGTGGTGGTTAAGACCGGCATCAGTGACGGCACCAACACGGAAATTGCCGAGGGCTTGAAGGACGGCGAGGTGGTGGTGACCGGCATGGCCACTTCCCAGGCCTCCGCCATCGCGGCCCCCGGCGCCAGTCCGTTTGGAAGTCCCTTCGGTGGACCCGGACGCCGCTAACCGATCCCCTTCCTCACCCGGCTACCGATCGATCGCCCTTTCCTTCTCCATCCTGTGGCTGTTCCCGTCATCCAACTCGACGACTTCCGCAAGACCTACACCAGCGGCGAGGTCAAGGTGCAGGCCGTCCGCGGCGTCACCCTGCAGATCCAGCCCGGCGAGTTTGTCGCCATCATGGGTGCCAGCGGATCCGGCAAGAGCACCATGATGAACACGCTGGGCTGCCTCGACCGCCCGACCAGCGGACGGTTCCTTCTGGACGGCGTCAACGTGGGCGAACTGAACCGCGATGAACTGGCGGACCTGCGAAACCGCAAGATCGGCTTTGTCTTCCAGGGCTTCAACCTGCTGGCCCGCACCAGCGCGGTGGAGAATGTCGAGCTGCCCATGCTTTACTCCCGCCCTCCCCTGTCCGGCCGCGAGCAGCGGGATCGCGCCCTGGGTGCCCTGGCGCTGGTCGGTCTGGGCGAACGCGCGGATCACACCCCCAGCCAGCTTTCCGGCGGTCAGCAGCAGCGCGTAGCCATCGCCCGCGGTCTGGTCAACGAACCCAAGCTGCTGCTCGCCGACGAACCCACCGGGAATCTGGATTCGCGCACCAGCATCGAGATCATGGGGATTTTCCAGCAACTGAACGACCAGGGCATCACCGTGGTGATGGTCACCCACGAACTGGACATCGCCCGGTACTGCCGACGGGTAATCGTCATGCGCGACGGTTTGGTGCGCAGTGATGAACAGGTCCGCGACCGCTTCATCGCCTCGATTGAACTCGCCCGGCTCGACGCCGAGCAAAAGGCCGTGCAGTTGGCGTGACTGGGAAGGCAGAAGGCAGAAGGAAGAAGGCGGAATGAAGAATGAAGAGAATGATCTGGCGGCGCGGACGAAGCTTTTTGCTCGTGCCATCATTCGGATGTCTGCCCAGCTTTCCAGGGACACGGCGGCTCAGATTCTTGGGCGACAGGTGTTGCGATCCGGAACCTCAATCGGTGCCAATTACCGCGAGGCCAGCCGCGCCCGATCGAAGGCTGAGTTTATCGCGAAGGTCGGTGACTGCCTCAAAGAGGCGGACGAAACAGCCTATTGGCTCGAACTACTCGCGGAGGAAAATTTCCTTCCCTCATCCATACTGGCTCCGTTGCAGCTTGAGGCTGATGAACTGATCGCCATCCTGGTCACGATCTCCAAGAGAGCCCGCGCTGCCATCTGATTTTTCTGCCTTCTGCCTTCTTCCTTCGCCTTTCCAATGCTCGCCGTCCTCCGCATCGCCGTCCGCGCCCTTCGACGGAACATCCTGCGCTCCTTCCTCACCATGCTGGGCATCATCGTCGGCATTGCCGCCGTCATTGTCGGCGTGAGCATGGGGACCGGCGCCAAGGCGGAGGTGGACAAGCGCATCGCCAGCATGGGTCAGAATCTGATCACCGTGATGTCCGGCAACATGACCCGCGGCGGCGTTCGCGGCGGCTTCGGCATGGCCCCCAACCTGTCCATCGCGGACTATGAGGCCATCCGGAAGGAAGTTTCCGGGGTTACGGCCGCCAGCCCCGAGGCCCGCACCCAGGCCCAGTTGGCCGTGGGCAACCAGAACACCTTCGTCCAGGTCTCCGGCATCAGCGCGGAGTATCTCACTGCCCGCTCCTGGGGTCTTCGCGGTGGGGAGAATTTCAGCGAGACGGATGTCCGCAACGCCAACAAGGTCTGCCTCATTGGATCCACGACGGCGAAGACCCTGTTTGGCGAGGGGATTGATCCGGTGGGACAGCTGATTCGCATCAAGAATGCCCCCTTCACCATCGTCGGATGGCTGGAGACAAAAGGATCGGGAAGCTTCGGGCAGGACCAGGACGACATCCTGCTGGTGCCCTATACCGCGGTCATGAAACGCCTTTCGGGTGACACCAAGTTTCGATCGGTCTTTGTGCAGGCGGAGTCGCCGGACGCCATTGTGGACGTCCAGAACCAGATCACCTCCCTGCTCCGCCAGCGTCACCAGATCGCCGACGGCAAGGATGACGACTTCATGGTTCGCAACCAGCAGGAGACCAGCGATTTCTTCAACGCCAACAATCGGATCATGACCATTCTCATCGGGTTCTTCGCGGGAATCTCCCTGGTCGTGGGCGGCATCGGCATCATGAACATCATGCTGGTGAGCGTGACGGAACGCACCCGCGAGATCGGCATCCGTCTGGCAGTGGGGGCGCGCGGACGCGACGTCCTCCGTCAATTCCTCACCGAAGCCGTGCTGCTCAGCATTCTGGGCGGCGCCCTGGGCGTAGCCACCGGATTTTGGCTGGCCCCGCTTCTGACCAAGCTGTTTCAGTTTCCCACCCTCATCTCCAACAGCTCGGTCATCATGGCCTTCTCGGTCAGCGCCATCATTGGAATCGTCTTCGGCTTCTTCCCCGCCCTCAAAGCCGCGAATCTCGATCCCATCGATGCCCTGAGGTACGAGTAGGCCTGGGCCTTCGGCCATAGCCGATAGCCAATCGCCGATAGCCAAGGCGGGATGTTCCGAAGGCGCATCGAACGGTGACGATGTGCGAGTGACAGGCCTATCGCCCATTGCCTATCGCCTATTGCCTATCCACTGCCCCCCCCACCCAACCAAACCTGTAACCAAATCCCCATCCTCGTCGTCTCCCTAAGCGATCATGAACCGCCGTACTCTCCTGATAACTGCCGCCTGCGCCCTGGTCGTGGCGTATGGTGGTCGCCTCGCCTGGCGGGCTCACAAGGACATTGTTTCCCTCAAGGCCAACGACCTGGCACTTCGGGACGTCATCAAGAAGCTCAAGTGGCAGACGTGGGAATCCATTGAGGTCAACAAGGACGTCGACGGGCGGATCAATCTCACGGTGGAAGACCAGCCGTTGACGGTGGTACTGGATCTCATTGCTGAGCAGGTGGGTTCCCGCTGGTCGGTCGCCTACCCCCTCTACAGCACCAAGCCTAAACTGGCTCTGGCCATCAAGGTGGCGAACGGCACGGCGGCCTCTCCTCAACCGGGCTGGACCAATTGGAATGCGCGTCCGAACTTCGCCGCCATGGCCGCGCGCATGATGTCGGCCACCAACAGTGAGGGCATGCCGACCAATTTTCCCGGCATGTTCGGCGGTGGTCCCGGCGGTATGGACGGCAACACCGAAGCCAAACCCGTAACGGTTGAATGGTCTGGAACCCCTCCCCTGGAGGCCGCGCAGGCGCTGCGGCAGTTCGGCCGGGTGAAGGTCGTCCCCGAAGATGGCACCACGCTCCGGGTCAATTTGAGCCTGAAGGAGGTGCCGATGGACAAGGCCGTGTCGAAACTGGCCAAGGCCTCCAATCGAAAGTGGGCCAAGTTTTACGCCCTCGAACCCCAGCGCCGTCAGGGCCCACCCTCGCAGGAAGAGCGAGCCCAGTTCGCCCAGGGCAACGAACAGCGTCGCGAGCGCTTTGAGCAGATGGCCCAGGATCCGGCGTTTCAGGACCGCATGGACCAACGGCAGACCAAGGCCCTCCTGAACTCGACGCCCGCGCAACGGGTGGAGCGGGACAAGCGCCGCCAGCAGGGTCGCGGGCGCGGCGGTCCTCGGTGATCCTCCTCAACGCAATTCCCCTTTATGAACCACTCAATCCGACGCTCCCACCGCGCCTTTACGCTGATCGAGCTCCTGGTGGTGATCGCCATCATCGCCATCCTGGCCGGCATGCTGATGCCGGCCCTCGGCAAGGCGCAGCGCAAGGCCAAGGACACCGCCTGTTTGAACAATCTCCGCCAACTCGGGCTGGCTGTCATCCTCTACGCAGGCGACAACCGCGACAAATTGCCCGTTGCCGAACGCGTTCCGTCAGATCCCTCAGATTCGGCCAATCCCGATCCCCGAATCTGCGACATCTTGGCGCCCCAACTCGGATACGGCAACGGCACCAACCAGCCGGCGAATTCGGTGTTTAAGTGTCCCCTCGACTTCACCGCGACCAACGGAGTGATCACCCGCTTCGGTTGGTTCAAACGGGAGGGTTCCAGTTACGAATGGCCCGAAGAATTGAACGGCAAAACGATCGGCCAGCGCGGACGTCGCACCGTTGCCTCCCTGGACCCCAGCAAACAACGTCTGCTGTACGACTACGCTCCCTGGCACAGCGGGGGCATTGCGGGAAGCCTCAATGCGGTTTACGCCGATGGTCGTGCAGTGCCGCTGAAGTAGTCCGGCGGCCTGGCCTCAATCCCGGCAGGCTCAAATCTTGGTCAACCGCCCGGTGGAGTCGCCAAACCGTTCCAGGCCCTGGACGCCCTGGCGGTCGGCTAGGCTCAGGAAAAGGTTGGTTGCCGGCTTACCGCCGTGCTTCACCAGACGACCGCTGACCAGCGTTCCGCCGCCGCCACCGGCCAGCAGAAGTGGCAGGTTGGAATGGGTATGGCGATTGCCGTCCGCATTGCCGCCCCCATACACGATCATTGAGTTGTCGAGGAGCGACCGGCCATCCACATCTGGCGTGGTGCGCAGGCGCTCCAGAAAGGCGGCAAACTGCTGGACATACCAGCGGTCAATGTCCGCGACCTTCTGGATCATTTCGGGACGGTTCTGATGGTGGGACAGGTCGTGGTGTCCCTCAAAAATGCCGATCTCACCAAAGGACCGGTTGCTGCCGTCGTGGGCCAGCAGCAGGGACGCCACCCGCGTGGAGTCCGTCTGAAAGGCCAGCAGCAGCATGTCGTACATCACCCGGATGTACTCCGCGTGCTCTGGCGGGACCCCTGGAGGGGTCTCCACTCCCGGATCCTGGACGCGAAACCGCTCCGCCTGCTCAATTCGGGTCTCCAACTCCCGAACGCCGGTCAAATACTGATCCAGCTTCTCCTGGTCCCGCACCCCCAGCCGCTGCTGCATCGCCCGGGCATCCTCGATCACGAAATCCAATACGGAACGCTGCTCCAGCTGACGCCGCTTCAGATTGGCCGCCCGTTCCCCCGCCGCTCCGGCTCCGAAGAGTCGCTCGAATACCTGGCGCGGATTTCCCTCCGGCGTCATCGGTGCCGTCTCTGAACTCCAGGAGATGTTGTATTGATAGGCGCAGGAGTAGCCGGAATCGCAGCCACCGGTCTTGCGGGACGAATCACAGGTCAGCTCCAGGGAAGGAAACCGCGTCAGATGCCCCACAGCCCGGGCCATGACCTGATCGATGGAAACGCCGGCGCGAATCTCGGTGGCGCTTTTCTTCATCCGAACACCGGTCAGGAAAGTCCCGTTGGCCCGCGCGTGATCCCCGCCGCCGTCCTTTCCGGGATACGCATTCTGGTGATCCAATCCGCCGAGGATCTGGACCTGGGAGCGAATTCCCTCCAGCGGTTGGAGCGTCGGCCCCAGTTTGTAATCCGTCTCGCCGCCCTCCGGCCACCAGGCGGACGGAATGGCGCCATTGGGGAAATAGACGAACGCGGTCCGCAACGGCGCGCCGGAGCGGGTCACCGCCAGGGGGGCCGCCCCCGGCTCGGCCGCCCGAAGCCCGGCCGTGGACAACGACTCGAAGGCAGGCAGCGCCACGCACGCTCCCAGACCGCGGAGGAAGTGACGCCGGCTGAGGTGGAGATGACGCAGGGCGGACCGCGAGGGCGATGACGTCGGGTTCATGGTGATTTCTTGAGATCGGCTCGCTGTATCGGAGGGGTGGACTCTGTCCGCTGACGGTCGGATTTTCCACTCCGACGCTGCTGGAAGGGTGCGGATTCGACCACGCCCAGAATCAGTTCGGACGGGCGCCCGCCGGAGGCTTCGAGCCGCTGAACAATCCGGTCCACCGTTGCGACGTCGGTGTACTCCAATCCGCGTCCCAGCGCGTAAATCATAAGTTTCTCCGTGAGACAGCGGTAGAAATCGACCCGACGATCCGTCGCCAAAATGCGCTTGAGCTCCCGAACATCCTGGAATGCTTCACCCGTGCTCAGACGTCCAGTCGGATCGACGGGCTGCCCCAGCTCCTGCTCCCGCCACATTCCCATGGCATTGAAGTTTTCCAGGGCCAGGCCGAGGGGATCCATCCGGTTATGGCAGGAACTGCAGATGGGCTGGCTGCGGTGCATTTCCAGGGTTTCACGCAGGGACAGGGTGCGCTCCTTGGCTGCCTTGGCCGCCTCCTCCAGCGGGGGGATATCCGGCGGGGGTGGAGGCGGCGGTGTTCCCAGCACGTTCTCCAGCAGAAACACTCCGCGTTTGACCGGAGAGGTGCGGGTGGGATTGGAGGTCACAGCAAGGACCGTTCCCTGGGTCAGAACGCCCCCCCGGGCACTTCCGGCCGGCAGCGTGACGCGGCGCATGTCGTCCCCCGCCACCGTCAGATTGGTGAGGCCGTAATGCTTCGCCAACCGCTCATTGAGGAAGGTGTAATCGCTGTCGATGAATTCGAGCACGCTGCGGTCCTCACGGAGGATGTGCTCAAACACCATTTCGGTCTCCCGCCGCATGGCCCGTCGCAGATCGCCGGTCAGCTCCGGACGCTGCCGTCCGCTCCGGAAGAGGGTGGTACGAAGTTTGGACAGTTCCTCCTTTTCCTCCGGCATCAGCGTCGATTCCTCCCGACCGCGCAATTCCCTGAAGCGGGCCATACGGCGATCGCGGTCCGGATCCGGCGGGTCCTCCCGACCCAGCACGGCCCGCGAATCAATGACCACCGTTTCAATGTCCCGGGACTGGAGCCATTGACCGGTGAAGTTCTGCATGAACGCCGCGGATCGTCCGTCCGCCATCATTCGCTTCACCTGGGCCGGCAGGTTGGTTCGCAGAGTGCCGTTCGCAGCCAGACGTAAAAGCTCCGCGTCGGGCATTGAGGACCACAGGAAATAGGAGAGGCGGGAGGCGAGGGAATACGGGTCCACAAACGGATGCTTCTGTCCCCGCGCCGGCGCCTCGACTTCCTCCTCCCGGAACAGGAATCGAGGCGAAGCCAGCACCGCCACCATGCCCTGAGCGACGCCCGCTTCGAAGGTCTTTCCCGGCTCGGAGTAGACCGTCTCCGCCAGGGCCGCCAGACGCTCCCGCGTGGCGGCGTCCACCGGACGGCGGAACGCCCGCGTCGCAAAGTCTTCCAGCAACTCCGCCGCATAGGCGCGACGACCGACCGCATCCGGCGGCGGATCCCGGGGGAAAATCCGGGTGTAGTTCCCGGGTTTCACCCAGTGCTCCGGAGCCATCGGTCCCCGCACAATGACCTGGTTGATGCGCAGGGCCAGGGACCGGACCGGTTTCGCCTCGGGGGTCAAGGGCTCCAACTCCAGTCGCAGTTCGTGATCCCCTGCCGTCCAGTCCCGCTCCGCCTCCAACCGGAACGTCCGGTCCGACTCCCGCGCAAATTCCCGCCGCAAAACTTCTTCGCCATCCACCCGGAAGACCAGCCGGCACCGGCTGTAGTCGAAGACATCGTCCACAAACTTTTCCGTCGCCGTCAGATTCAGAACCAACTGATAACGCCCACTGAAGGCCACCGGATAGCGATTCGTCACCACGGCCGCCTGCGGGTAGGGGAGCGACAGTGGGCCGTCACCGGGGGCGGAACTCTCGCCCGCGATCTGGAATCGACGTCCCGCGATGGACTGCTCAGCGGGCACCCCGGACACCATCGGCACCGATTGCTCCACCAGCGTCCGCGCAGCCTTGAGGTATTTCTCCAGGAGCATGGGCGAGACCGTCAGCACATCCCCGATGTTGTCGAAGCCGTGTCCTGTGTCATCCGGCGGAAATTCCTCCTCCGCCTTGAACTCCGCTCCCAGCAGGTCGCGGACTGTGTTGCGGTATTCGACGCGGTTGAGCCTGCGGACCGTGACCCGGCCCGGATCCGGATTCGACGGATCGAGGCCCAAGGCGCCGTACTTGATCCACGTTTCCAGTCGCCGCTGTTCCTCGTCTGTGGGACGCGCCTTCTTCGCCGGCGGCATCAGCCCGGCCCGGACATTCTTGAGCACGGCCAGCCAAAGCTCTGGAGTTCCCGGAAGGCCCGCTTCCCCCTTTAGCTGATCAAAGGCCACCCCGCCCTTGTTCGCCCCATCGGCATGACAGTCCGAACAGTACTGGGTCAGCAGCGGCTGGATGTCCCGGGTGAAGTCGGGTTTCGATATCTCCGCCATGGCCCGCGAAGAGCCACCCTTCCCCACCGCCAGGAGCAGGGACGCGCTCGCCAGAAGGCAAAACCGCCATGGATGCGAAGGAATGATCCCTCATCCATGCCCAAGCAGAGCCCGGTTCGCGAGCGGATTCTTTGGGGGAATCGCTTCGAAGAGGGGGGCTCCCAATCCAATTCCAAGGGATGCGCCTATTCCACCGTCAATGGACCGTCGAATACTGTGAGGCTCACCACCTCGGTCCGGGCAATATGCGGCCCGTGCCGAACGCCGCGCGGGACATGAAAGTAGGTGCCCGGTCCGTGAACCGTATCGTCCTCCTGCCACTCTCCCGACAACACCAGCACCGACTCGGCAGCCCGGGGATGGAGGTGGGCCGGAACGGTGATACCCGCCTGAAACCTTCTCAGGACCGTCACCCCACCGGTGAGGTCATCGCGCCGCAGCACCTGCAATTCCACCCCCGGATAGGGACCCGGCGTCCACGCACCGGAACCGGGAGGGATCGTGATCGGAAACATGGAGGCAGCCTGGGCGGGATTCCCGGGGATTCAAGGCTCGGTTGGAACCGCGCTGCCGCACCCGAGCATTCAAAGGTTGTCGGCATGTTCCAGCGTTGACTCCTTTGCGACCTCTGGGGCCTCACGCAAAGGTCACCAAGGACGCAGAGAATCCGTCACGAACAGACGGCAGAGCCACCGCAAACCGCGCTCAACGGCGGTAGATCGGCCCGTTGAAGATGTCGTTCGGATAGGGGATCTTGTTGATCAGGTCGTAGGAGTAATTCCACTTCTGCATCCCCGCGCCGCCGCCGAACAGGCCCACCACCGCCCCGCCGGGAAAGGACTTCGCCGTGCCGTTTCCATTCGGGTTATTGAAACTGGCCCAGGCCGTGGCGCCCGCGTGCCGAATGGACACTCCGTTGCCCGCATTGCCTGGCGGAGGAACGTTGGAGGCATCGTTGAAATTGAAGGAATCCAACTCGTTCTGTTCCCACATCTGCCAATCGGTCGCCAGGAAATCACTGGTCTTGTAGGTCCTGCCCTCGGCAAAGGGCGGAGTCCGGCCGATGTTGTTGTATCCGCCGATGGTGGCATTCCAGCAGTACGAAGTCAGTTTGAGCGGACGCCCCAGCCACAAGGTTTTCAATCGGCCCGATCCGCGCGTCGCAACGTCTTTCGGACACCAGCAGGTCTTATAGGTTCCCAGGAACGGACCGAGCTGGCTGATTCGGAAGAACGAGACCTGGTTGCTGAACTGAACTGAATTCACGTCCTTCCCTGCGGCGGAAGTCGGAGCTGCGGGACCTCCCGGAATCCGGCCGTTGTTCTTGGTGGCGTAAACCCATCCATCCGGACCGCTGAGATCCCCACCCCAGGTCGGATGGGCGTTGAAGTCGTTGTTGTCCGCGGCGTAGAGCTGATTGGCCAGAAGGATCTGCCGAACGTTGTTCAGGTCGATCGTGAGATGGGCACGGTCCTTGGCCTTGCCCAGGGCGGGCAGCAGCATGCCCGCGAGGATGGCGATGATGGCGATGACCACCAGCAACTCGATGAGGGTGAACGCCGCGGAGTGGCCGCGGGCTGCCGGTTGGTTTTCGAGGGGATTCAGGGCAGGCGATTTCATGGGGAGGAAGCCGTCAACGATTCGAAGGGGATCCGGCAGCGCCGGCTGGAAGGTCATTCCGGCCAGTACGGTCCACGGAACCGGCAGACGCATCAAGCCGCCAGTCATTCAATTCTACCGGCCGACTCCACCCGGACCGGACGTCGCCAGCCGGCGCGGCGTCTCATCGATGACCCTTTCGGGTCGAACCCAGTCCGCAGGGTGCCCGAACCAGGTGCCGATCTCTTCCCAGCGGGTCTGGAGTCGGTAGTGCAGTGTCGTTTGGCCCAATTGGGTCCCCCATCCCCACAGGTCGCCCTGCGGGCTGACCGCCACACCCGCCCCGCCGCCGGCCTTAAACGACACCGGTGCTTCGTCGAGGGCGACCCGTCTGAGCTTCGCGGAGTCGCCGGGATGGGGATTGACGGAGGTCTGCAATTCCCAAAGTGAACCGTCCCGGCGCTGCAGAACCAGGTGGCGACCCCCTCCCGAGGAAACACAGGCCTTCCAGTCCGAGTCGGCACCCCACCGCATCGGCTGCTCCCCGCTCGCGGGCGTCCCGCCGGTGAAGCCCGGCGCCTCCCGTCCCCAAATCCACAGGGTGCCATCCGATTTCACACCCGCCCACAGATTGAAGGCGACGCAGACATCCGTCCACGGCCCTCCCCCCGCGACCCGAACCGGGGAAATCAGATTGTTGGTGCTCGAGCTCACCGTGTTGCCGAGCTTTGGACTTCCTCCCCAGATCCACAGACTGCCGTCGGACTGAATTCCCGCACCACTCACCCCTCCCATCCGGACCTTCCACCAGTGGGTCGCCGTGCCGACCTGGACGGGCATCGGGCTGCCGGTGGTGGAGCCGATTCCCAACTGCCCAAAATTGTTCAAACCCCAGGCCCAGAGCGTCCCGTTCCGTTTGAGCGCGTGGCTGGTGCCAAATCCGGCAATGACTTCCGTCCAGTCGTTCCCGTCGACCGCAGGACCAGGAACCAGGCACACCTGGTTCGTGGCAATTCCCGCTTGGTGACGAAGGTTGGCCCCCCAGGACCAGATGGAGCCATCGTCCCGCAGCAGGAGATTGTGGTCGCTTCCGGCAGAGGCGGAGACCCAGTGGGTATCCGTCCCCACCTGCCGCAACTTCGGCACGAAAAGCGGAGGGGCGCCATTCGTCCGCAATCCCAGCACCGGCCATCCAAGCTCCTCCCCACCCCAGCTCCACAGGCTGCCATCCGGAGCAATCACCAGCCCGTGCGCGTCGCCCAGACTGACCCGAACGGTCCCCGGCCCCGAAGGAAGGCGGACGACCTGCGAACGTTCCCAGGGCCGCCAGAAAGCCAGGAACAGCAGCAGGGATCCCCCCGCCAACCCGAGCATCCTGCGTCCCCAGCGCGCCCGCGGTTCTTCCGGCATCATCGTCTGGATCAGACCAGCCGCCCTCTGCCGCGTCACGTTTATCGGCACTCTCATGAACTGCGCGGGCACGAGGGCGCTGCTCCTATCGCCCCAGAAATCCGGACGCGTCCGTCAGCACACGACCCGGGAAATCCGCTTCAAGCGGCCGGATTTCTTCTCCATCCTTCGTCCGCTCGCGCGTGAGCCGCGCGATCACTCAACGCTCCCCATGCCCCTCTCACCCCTTGCCGGTAAGCCGGCCCCGAGTTCCCTCCTGGTCGACCTGAACCGCCTCGAACGCGACTACTACGAACAGCGTCCGGATCCCGCCAATCCGCTGCAGCGGGTCAGCTTCGGCACCAGCGGACACCGCGGCACTTCGGGCAACGCCACCTTCACCGAAGCTCACATCCTGGCGATCACCCAGGCGATCTGCGAATACCGTCACCAGCAGGGGACGACGGGACCGTTGTTCATGGGAAAGGACACCCACGCGCTCTCCGGTCCCGCTCAACGCACCGCGCTGGAAGTCCTGGCTGCCAATAACGTCACCACGGTCATCCAGCCGGCGGACGGCGTCACGCCGACGCCGGTGATTTCGCGGGCCATCCTGGTCCACAATCACGGCCGCACTTCCGGACTGGCGGACGGCATTGTCATCACCCCTTCCCACAACCCGCCGGAGGACGGTGGCTTCAAATACGATCCCACCAACGGCGGTCCGGCGGATACCGACGTCACCCGGTGGGTGCAGGATCGTGCCAACGAACTGCTGGCGGGGGGCAACGCCGGCGTGAAGCGGATCCCGCTGGCCCGGGCGCTGCAGGCGGCCACGACCCGGGAGGAGGACTACATCCTTCCCTACGTTCAGGACCTGGGAAATGTGATCGACATGGAGGCCATCCGCGCGGCGGGGCTGAAGCTTGGGGTGGATCCGCTCGGTGGCGCTGCCCTGCCCTATTGGGAGCCAATCAACGCCGCCTACGGATTGGACATCACGGTGGTCAACCCGCGTCTGGATCCGACCTTCGCCTTCATGTCGGTGGATCACGACGGCAAGATCCGCATGGACTGTTCGAGTCCGTACGCCATGGCCGGGCTGGTCGGGCTGAAGGACCGCTTTCAGGTCGCGTTTGCCAATGATCCGGATTCTGACCGCCACGGCATTGTCACTCCCTCGGCGGGGCTGATGAACCCCAACCACTTTCTGGCGGTGGCCATTGGCTACCTCCTGACCCATCGTCCGCAGTGGCCGGCGCAGTCCGCGGTGGGAAAGACCCTGGTGAGCAGCGGCATGATTGACCGGGTGGTGGCGAAACTGGGTCGGCGCCTGTGTGAGGTTCCGGTGGGCTTCAAATGGTTTACGCCGGGACTCTTTGACGGTTCGTTTTGCTTCGGCGGCGAGGAGAGCGCGGGCGCCAGCTTCCTGCGGCGCAATGGCACAGTGTGGAGCACCGACAAGGATGGTCCCATCATGTGCCTGCTGGCCGCCGAGATCACTGCGGTCACCGGCAGGGATCCGGGACTCCACTTCCAAGACCTGGCGGCGGAGTTTGGCATGCCGCACTACACCCGCATCGATGCCGCCGCCACGCCGGAACAAAAGGCGCGACTGCTGAAGCTCTCGCCGGCCGATGTGAAGGAAGCCGAACTCGCCGGCCGGCCGATCACCGCCAAACTCACCCGGGCCCCCGGCAACGACGCCCCGGTCGGCGGTCTCAAGGTGACCACCGATGCCGGATGGTTCGCCGCCCGGCCCTCCGGCACGGAGAACATCTACAAGATCTACGCTGAAAGCTTCCGCGATGAGGCCCACCTGCAGACCATCGTCCGCGAAGCCCAGCAGATGGTGACCAACTCCCTGGTGGAGAAATGATGGGTTCCAAGTGGAGGGGCGAGCTTCGCGAGTCCCCAAAACTCTCCGCTGCGCTCGGGCCTACCCCACCGGGGATCGCGGGGATCGCGGGGAGCGCGTCAACTCAGCCCAATCCTCGTTTTACTCTCGCCCTCCCCCTCTGTGTCTCCGTGCCTCTGGGGTGAAAACCTTCTCTGGAACGGGTGCCAGGGTCCCTTAATTTTGACGCTTTCCTCACCCACTTCCCTCGCCCTTCTTGCCAACGTGCGGTTGGCGGCGTTTGCTTGGGCCTGGAACAGATTCTGGGGAAAATTCCATGAACGTACTCACGATCGACATCGGCGGGACCCACGTGAAGCTGCTGGCCACCGGCGAAAAGGAGCGGCGTGAATTTCCCTCGGGACCGGAAATGACTCCGGACAAGATGGTCACTTTGGTTCGCAAGCTCGCCCGGGATTGGAAGTACGAGGTGATCTCCATTGGCTATCCGGGATTTGTCCTGCGGGGAAGACCGGTGGCCGAGCCTCACAATCTGGGTAAGGGCTGGGTGCGGTATGACTTTGAACGGGCCTTCAAGAAGCCGGTGAAGATCCTCAACGACGCGGCCATGCAGGCGTTTGGGAGCTATGTGGGGGGCAAGATGCTGTTCCTTGGGCTGGGTACCGGACTGGGCTCTGCCATGGTGGTGGATGGCGTGATCGAGCCGATGGAACTCGCCCATCTTCCCTACAAAAAGGCCACCTTCGAAGACTACGTCGGCCTGCGCGGACTGGAGTCACTCGGCAAGAAGGAGTGGCGCAAGGAAGTGACCAAAGTGGTGGCCGCGCTGGTTTCCGCCCTTGAGCCGAATGACGTGGTCCTGGGCGGAGGCAACGTGAAAAAGCTGAAGGAGCTGCCTCCCGGATGCCGCGCCGGTGATAATGCCAATGCCTTCCTGGGAGGATTCCGCCTCTGGCAAGCCTCGTCCCGAGATGCCGCAGGGCCCGACCCAAAACCCAAATCCCGGCGCCGCACCTCCGCGGCCCGCCCCTGATTTCCGCACCGTACCCTTCCCTCGTCCCTCCGTCCCCCAGCCCCATGAGCACCGCAGCGCGCACCAGCCTCCTCACCAAACGTCCTGCCTGGAAAGCCCTCACCGCGCACCATCGCACGGTCGGAAAAATCCACCTGCGGGAACTGTTTGCCACAGATCCGAAGCGCGGACAGCGCCTCACGGCGTCCGGAGCCGGCCTCTTCCTCGACTTCTCCAAGAACCGGATCACCGACGAGACGCTCCAGTTGTTGGTTCAACTGGCGGAGCAATCCGGTCTCCGGTCCCGGATCGACGCCATGTTTCGCGGCGAGAAGATCAACCGGACGGAAGGTCGCGCCGTACTGCACACCGCCCTGCGGGCGCCGCGCAAAGCCTCCATTCTGGTGGACGGCCATGACGTGGTCCCCGAGGTGCATGCCGTTCTGGACCGCATGGCGGACTTCGCCCAGCGCGTGCGGAGCGGCCAATGGAAGGGCCATACCGGAAAACCCATCCGCAATGTCATCAATGTGGGCATCGGTGGCTCTGACCTGGGACCGGTCATGGCCTATGAGGCGCTGCGCCATTACAGCGAGCGCACGATGACCTTCCGGTTCGTATCCAATGTGGACGGCATCGACTTCGTTGAAGCCACCCAGGGCCTGGATCCGGCCGAAACGCTGTTCATCATTTCCTCCAAGACCTTCACCACCCTGGAGACCATGACCAACGCCGGCAGCGCGCGGGACTGGCTGCTGCAGGGACTGGGCGGGGATCCAAAGGCCGTGGCGAAACACTTCGTGGCCGTCTCCACCAACGCCGAAAAGGTGTCGGCGTTCGGCATCGACACCGCGAACATGTTTGGCTTCTGGGACTGGGTCGGGGGCCGGTACTCGATGGATTCTGCCATCGGCCTGTCCACCATGCTGGCCATTGGACCCGAGCACTTCCGGGCCCTGCTGGACGGATTCCATGAGATGGATGTCCACTTCCAGAAGACCCCGTTCGAGCGCAATCTTCCGGTGCTTCTCGGCCTGCTGGGGCTCTGGTATGCGGACTTCTTCAACGCGCAGACGCTCGCCGTGCTGCCCTACGAGCAGTATCTGAAGCGCTTTCCCGCCTACCTCCAGCAGCTCACCATGGAGAGCAATGGAAAGTCCGTCAGCCTGGATGGCATCCGGGTGAACTATGAAACGGGTCCGATCTACTGGGGCGAACCGGGCACCAACGGACAGCATTCCTTCTACCAGCTCATTCACCAGGGCACCCGTCTCATCCCCTGCGACTTCATTGCCTTCGCCCATCCCCTGACGCCGCTGGGACGCCATCACGACATGCTCATGGCGAATGTGTTTGCCCAGGCGGAGGCGCTGGCCTTCGGCAAGACGCCGGAGGAGGTCAAGGCCGAGGGCACTCCGGATTGGCTGGTGCCGCACCGGGTTTTTGAAGGCAATCGCCCCTCGAACACGCTGCTCGCCGACCGACTCGATCCCGCCACGCTGGGACGTCTCGTTGCGCTTTATGAACACAGCGTGTTCACCCAGGGAGCGATCTGGGACATCAACTCCTTCGACCAATGGGGCGTCGAACTGGGCAAGGCCCTGGCCCAGCGCATCATCCCGGAGCTGGAAAACCCGGCCCCTCCCAAGCTCAAGCACGACAGCTCCACCAACAACCTCATCCGCCGATACCGGAAGATGAAGGCGTCCTGACCACAGACTGGGGAAGAGGGAGTTTCACCACAGAGGCACAGAGGCACAGAGGATGCCGAGAGGGATCCGGTTCGGAGGAGCCACGCAACCGACTGGTTTCAGAACTTCCGCAACCGGTGGTTCAACACCCCCGCTCCGCAGAGATCCACTCCCTCTGTGCTTCTGCGCCTCTGTGTGAAACTCCCTCAGTGGTCATCACCGCTTGCCAGTTGCGGACACAACTCCCAGCCTTGCTCGGAAATCACCCCAACTGCATGAAGACCACCTCTCCCCGACAACTCGGAATGATCGGACTGGGGCGCATGGGCGCGAACATGGTGCGCCGGCTGATGCGCGCCGGGCACCGCTGCACGGTCTTTGACCGGGAGCCCAAGTCCGTTGCCGAGCTGACCGGTGAGGGGGCAACCGGATCTGCCACGCTCGCTGAATTCGTCGCCAAGCTCGAAACACCCCGCGCCATCTGGCTCATGGTTCCCGCCGCGGTGGTGGACAGTTCGATTGCCGAACTCCTGCCCCTCCTCTCCCCCGGGGACACCCTGATCGACGGTGGCAACT
Source organism: Verrucomicrobiota bacterium (assembly GCA_039796255.1). Taxonomy (GTDB): domain Bacteria; phylum Verrucomicrobiota; class Verrucomicrobiia; order Limisphaerales; family UBA9464; genus UBA9464. The sequence goes on from JBDKKE010000384.1 coordinate 22,474, forward strand.
CGTATTATGTGGACGACATCCGCCGCGCCGGTGAGTTGAAGGCCAGCGGAATTCACTATGTTGATGTGGGCACCAGCGGCGGCGTCTGGGGTCTGGAACGGGGCTATTGCATGATGATCGGCGGCGAGGACGAGGTGGTCCGGCGGCTGGATCCGATCTTCGCCACCCTGGCCCCGGGGCGCGGTGACATCGCCCGCACGCCCGGGCGTGAGAAACTCGCGGGCACCGCCGAGGACGGCTATCTGCACTGCGGGGCCAATGGGGCGGGACATTTCGTCAAGATGGTCCACAACGGGATCGAGTACGGCATCATGGCCGCCTATTCCGAGGGGCTCGCGGTGTTGAAGGCGGCCAACGCCGGAAAGCGAACGGGGGATGTGGACGCCGAGACCACGCCGCTCCGCGATCCCCAGAACTACCAGTACGACCTGAACCTCGCCGACGTCTCGGAGGTGTGGCGGCGCGGAAGTGTCATCTCTTCGTGGCTGCTCGACCTCACCGCGACTGCCCTGGCGCAGGATCCCCAGTTGTCTGGTTTCGCCGGACGGGTCTCCGACTCCGGTGAAGGACGCTGGACCATCAAGGCGGCCATCGACGAAGGCGTGCCGGTGCCGGTGCTGACGACCGCGCTGTACGAGCGGTTTGCCTCGCGCGGTGAGGCCGACTATCAGGACAAACTCCTCTCCGCGATGCGTTTTGGTTTCGGCGGCCATTTGGAGAAAAAGGCCCCTTAGTACGCCCCGGGTGCGAGTCCCCCTGGAACCCTTGAGAAAGTATTCGCTGGCGGGATTCGATGGAGATTTTCCCTTCTTCGCAGCCTGGCCGTGAAGCCCCGCCTGTCATCACCACACCTCCCATGATCCAGAGCGCTGCATGAACCCGCTGATCCGACACCTGCTTGTCCTTCTGCTCCTGGCGTTCACCGGTTCGGCAGGAGCCACCCGCGCGGACGGGCTCCGGGTGGGAGCCGCAGCCGTGGCGGTGTCTGCGGACGACACCATGGTGATTGCCGGTGGCATCACGGCGGGCAGGTCGGTCGGACAGGAGGGACAGCTTCGCTGCGTGGCCACGGTGATGGAATCCGGGGGCGTTCGGCTGGCCGTGGTTGCCTGCGATGTCCTCATGCTCACCCGCGAGTCGCTGGACCCGGTGGTTGTCCGCCTGACCCGCGAGACGGGCATTCCTGCGGACCGGATTCTCATCAACTGCACGCACACCCATCATGCGCCAAGCACCATGCGGATTCATGACTACGGACCGGACGCGGAGTTCACCCTCCGCGTACAGGACGCCATCGTCCTCGCGGTGATCCGGGCCGTCGCCGGACTCACCGAGGCGCGGCTGCTCCATGCCGTGGGTGAGGAGCGGACCGTGGGGCAGAACAGTCGTCTGCTCCTGGCCGACGGGCAGATCTACTGGATCGGCGCGCGCACCAACGTCGTTCGGCCCACCGGCCCGTTTGATCCGGAGCTTCCGGTGCTCGCCTTTCGCCGGGCCGACGATGACCGCCTCCTGTCCCTGATCTTCAACCACAGCACCCACACCATTGGCACCCGGACTCCGGGCCTTCGCTCCCCCAGCATCTACGGCATGGCGGCACAGGAACTGGAGTCGCAGTTGGGGGGGACGGTCCTCTTTTTGGAGGGGGCCAGCGGTTCCACCCACAACCTCGACCTCGCGGGCGAGGAATGCATCCGCCGCCTGAAGAGCTCGGTCTTTGATACCCTTCAGCGCGCCCAACCGCTCGCCATCCACCGCCTCGCGGGACTTCGAAAGCCGGTGAAGTACCGGGTCCGCACCTTTGACGACGCCGCCGAGGAGGCCGCGGTCGCCCGCTACGTCCGCAAATACGTCGGCCCCCCGCACGACGAAATCATCCGCAAGGTCTTCGTCAACATGCGTCGCGAACTGGCACCTCATCAGGGCGAGGAGCGCGAGACCTGGGTGCAGGCACTGCGCGTCGGCGACGTGGCCATCGTGGGCGTGCCGGCCGAGTACTTCACCCAGCTCGGACTCGACATCAAGAACCGCTCCCCGTTCCGCCATACCCTCATCGCTGAACTGGCCAATGACTGGATTGGCTATCTCCCCAATCGGGAGGGTCACACGCTGGGCGGCTACCAGGTGTGGACCGGATATCACAGCTACGCGGAACCCGGTACGGGCGAACACCTCGCCGACGTGGCCGTGGAACTGCTGAACACCCTCGCCCGGGAGTCCCCGTGACCCATCGCGCACCGCCCGCACTGCTCGCACTGCTCTGCTTCACTACCGGTGCGGCCGAACCCACCCCACCGCGTTCCCCAGCTGACGAACTCGCCACCTTTCGTTTCGCCGATCCGGCTCTATCCGCAGAACTGGTCGCCGCCGAACCCTTGGTGAGCAGCCCGGTGGCCCTTGCCTGGGACGAAACGGGGCACCTCTTTGTGGCGGAGATGCGGGACTATCCCAAGGATCACGACGGCGGATCCGTTCGTCGCCTGGAGGATCGGGACGGCGACGGGCGCTACGAAACCGCCACCGTTTTCGCCGACCGCCTGCCCTTTCCCAACTCGGTGCTGCCCTGGAACGGCGGGGTGCTGGTGACTGCCGCGCCGGATCTCTGGTTTTTGAAGGACACCGACGGCGACGGGGTCGCTGACGAGCGTCGCGTGCTGTTCACTGGTTTCGGCACTGGCAATCAGCAACTGCGCGCCAACGGACTCTATTGGGGACTCGACGGCTGGGTGTACGGCGCGAACGGGCGCAGCGACGGCGCGATCCGTCCTGGCGGAAACTCCAATGCCCCGGCCGTGTCCCTGCGCGGACGCGACTTCCGGTTTCGTCCGGACACCGGGGAATTCGAGACACTCGCCGGTCGCAGCCAGTTCGGGCACACCCGCGATGACTGGGGAAACCGGTTCCTTTCCTGGAACACCATCCCCCTGCGTCACGAGGTGATTCCCGACGCCTTCCTGGCGCGCAATCCGGCGACCGCCGCTGCGGATCCCCTGCAGGATTGTCTCCCACCTGGCGACCGCGGCGAGGTCTTCCCGCTCACGCCTCCGCCCCTGGTGTTCAACAACGAGTCAGGGAGTCACTTCAATGCGCTGAGCGGACTCCACATCTTTCGCGGGAATGCCCTTGGACCGGACTACGCCGGCAACGCGTTTGTCGGTGAGAGCCTGCGAAACTTGGTTCACCGCCGCGTGTTGGTTCCCGACGGACCCACCTTTCGGGCGGAGCGCCGCGAGGAGGGACGCGAATTCCTCGCCGCCACCGATCCCTGGTTTCACCCAGTCGCATTTGCCACCGGACCCGACGGCGCGCTTTACGTCGCCGACTTCTACCGTCGCTTCGTGGAACATCCCGACTGGGTGGCCCGCGAGATGCGAGAGCACACGCCCTGGTCGGAGGGACGGGAGTACGGCCGCCTCTGGAGAATCCGGCGGCGGGATGTTCCCCGGAAACACGATCTCCCCGCGGGAACCAACAACAGCCCCAGCCTGGCGTCGCTCGTCGCCAACCTGAATCATGTCAACGGTTGGCAGCGGGACACCGCCCATCGTCTGATGGTCGAGCGGCGTGACCCAGCGGCGATTCCGCTGCTGGAGGAGGCCATTCTTTCCGGTCCTTTCATGACACCTCCGGGCCAGGTGGCCTCACTGCATGCGTGGTCTGTCCTGGGCGGAACCTCCCCCGCGGTCCTGCGCGCCGCGTCCTCGGGAATCCAGGGTTCGCTCAACGCCGCGGCGGCCCAGCTCATCGGGCAGGCACTCACCCGCATCAACGCCGAGCCATCCGCCCCCGGCACCACCAAATCCAAAGCGGCTGCCCAACTGCGGAACCTCGCGCTGATGCTGGCGCGCCACCCGGATCCTCAGGTCCGCCTGCATGCCCTGATCGCCCTGGGTTCCCTTCAAAACGAGGCGTTCCCTGAATCGGAGTTGGCCTCGCTTGCCACCGACACCACCAACCACTGGCTCCTGCTCGCTCTCGCCTCCAGCAGTCGCTCGCCGGAACTGGCCGCCCGGGCCCTTCCTGCTCCGATCCCCAGCCGGCCACCGCCCGCGCCACCGAATCCCAATCCGGACCGCGCCGCTGTCGTCGCCCGGTTTGAGCCGGCCCTGCGACTGAAAGGCGATGCGGCGCAGGGTGCTGTCCTGGTCGCGCGCCTTTGTTTGTCCTGCCACTACCTCCAGGGCCACGGACAGCGCGTGGGTCCCGACCTCTCTGGAGCCGGCACTCGTCCGGCCGACGCCCTGCTGGTCGACCTACTCGATCCCAGCCGTCAGGTCGCTCCGGATTACGTCGCCTACGAGATCCAGCGAACCTCGGGAGATCCCCTTACCGGACTGATCGCCAGCGAGACGGCCACCCGTCTGACCCTCCGCGCCCCCGGAAGTCCTGACACCTCGGTAGCCCGGAGTGAGGTCCGGGAAATCCGTCCCACCGATCGTTCCCTCATGCCCGAGGGCCTGGAGCAGGGCCTGGAGGCACAGGACCTCGCCAACCTGCTGGCTTTCCTTCGTTCCCCTGATGCCACGCTGTTGCCGCCGTGAAATCCCGAATCTCTTCCCCCGACTCGACGGCCGCATTGCTGGCCAAGTCCCTCCCCGTGCGTCCGGAGCTGGCCATCCAGCTCGGCACCGGCTTCGGTGGCGTAGCCGATGCTGTCACGGTCCTGCGGGAATGGAGTTATGGCGAACTGCCTGGATTCCCCGAGGGGCGTGTCCCCGGCCATGCCGGGCGGCTCATTCTTGGACGCCTGGGGACTACCCCTGTCTGGGTGCTGTGCGGACGCGCCCATTACTACGAGGGGTTTTCGATGGAGGCGGTCACCTTTCCCGTCCGCACGCTCGCTTCCCTGGGCGTCACCACGCTCCTCCTGACCAATGCGGCGGGCGGCATCCGGCAGGGGTTTCGAACCGGTGACTTCATGGCCCTGTCCGATCACATCAATCTGATGGGGGTGAATCCGCTGCGCGGTCCAGCGCCGCCGGACCAATCCCGGTTTTTAGACTGCCACGACGTGTATGATCCCCTCCTGCGTCGCACCCTGAAACGCGCCGCCCGGGCTGCGCGGGTGCGCTGTCATGAAGGAATCTACCTGGCGGTCAGCGGTCCCAGCTTTGAGACGCCTGCCGAGATCCGCGCCTTTGCCCGGCTCGGCGCGGATGCCGTGGGCATGAGCACCGTTCCCGAAGCCCTGATGGCCCGCCAGCTGGGACTGCGCGTCGTCGCGATCAGCGCCATCACCAACCCAGCCGCCGGCCTCGGCGTCCCCGGCACTGCCCTTTCCCATGAGGCGGTCCTGGACCAGGCCGCCACCCGCGAATCGGTCGCCACCCGCCTCGTTACCGCCTTGGTCCAAGGCATCGAGAAGCTGAAGACGAGGTAGAGGTCGGTTCGCCGGAGGCACGAACTTCGAGAGTCCCCACTCTTCCGTTCCACGGATCCGCGCTCGGGCCTATGGGGCCTTGGTAAGCTTCAGGTAGTCGGAGACGACCCAGGCCAGGGTGTTGGGAACTGCCGGCCCGGTGCGTACGATCTGGAGGGTGCTGGCGCCAGCTGGAATGGGGGAGGCGATTCTGAGGACCCGCGGTGCGGAGATGTTTCCGCGAAAGATCTCCCGATCGTTGAGTAGAATCACCATGGCGTGGACGCCAAATCCCGGGATAACCACACCATTGCTGGAGGACCCACCACGCGCCCAGGAAAGGTCAAGCGTCAGGAGGCCGGGAGTCGTGGTAGCGAGGTGAATTCGATTGGTGCGATCCGCCACCGTATTGGCCCATTCCCAGTAGATCCAGGGTTCGTCAGCGGAAACCCGGAGCGTCGCAGGCAGGCGATTGAACCCCGCTGGATAGGTTCCAGCAAAATAGTAGTCATCGTCCAGGGCCCCAGGGGAACCGGGGGCGGGATCGTTGCGCCCGTTTTCGGCGGAGAACTCCGCCTGGGGCTGGCTCACCGGACCATTGGTTCCGATGCGCCAGAGCGTGCGCTCGGTGAGGCTGACAATGTATTGCCACACCAGGTTGGCCGCCGGTCCGTTGCGTTGATGGGAAGCCAGGGGAGGCATGTGGTACTCGGAAAGCTCGCCCTCCGCCGTGAAGTCACTGATTCGCCGGTACAGGACGCTCATTCCGGGGTGCCCGGGCTGGACGATGACCGCCCCGGTGAATCCAAGGTCATCGAGTACCGCGCCGTTGATGATTGAGGATTCGGACACCGGGGTGCTGAAGCGGGCATCCCAGTCCCCGCGTCCGGGCGCTCCGGGCTGGTGGCAGTAGGCGCAGTTGGCATCGGTGTACGACTTGAACCGGTGCTCCAGAGTCGCCGTTGCATCCAGGGGCTTCGACAGTCGCGGGAGACCCGCCACGGTGGTGAATCCTGGCGAGAAGACGCCCAGAGCGGAGAGTCCCAGGAGCTGGTTCACCGTGCCGCCGCCCTCGACCTGCACTGGCAGATTCAGCTGGCGCGTGGAGAATCCCAAGGCGTGACCGGCGATCGGATTGTGGCAGGTGACGCATTCGACGCGGGCGGGATAATGCCACGACTGCTGCGTCGAAATGCCGGAGTCCAGTACGGGGAAGGAGGTGTCCAGGCCGGCGTCGGCCACCAGGTCGGCATTGCTCTGGTCTGCTCGCCAGCGGTAGGTCAGTCCGTAGACCGCGTTGGCGGTCTTCACCAGAAAGCGGGTCTCGATCTTGCGGCTGACGGTGGATCCGCGCACCAGGGGCAGGTCAAAGTGTTTCACCCAAACCGTCCCGGCGGGATAGCTCCAGTGATCGTCGGCGTCCCGACTCACCGCCCCACCCGGCGGTAAATAGAACCAGCGGGTCTTGGTCGCGTAGTCGGACCAAAATGGGGAGGCGACCTCATAGGGGAGAATCCCATCCGCAGGGGTCATGGTTTGCAGATCGGCAAAGGCTCCGGTGGCGGCGAGCGTCGGGGGAATGCCGCCCGGCGGCGGCGCGGGAACCAGTTTGGAAATGATCCCGGATTTGACCTCCACCACCAGAATGTCGCCCGTCAGCGGGTTCATTCCGAAGGCGTTGACGCCCGAGGAGGCGGTGGCGATCCGCTCCACCTGCACCTGCGGGTCCAGAGTCACGGCCCAGACATGCCGATTGGCCCAGTCGGCACAGAGATACTTGCCCACGAGTTGGGGATAGCGGCTGCCGCGATAAACAAATCCCCCGATGGCGCAGTGGCCGGTGAAGCGGGGGTCGGTCCCCGGTGGGGCGATGGCGGTGTGCTGATAGGCCCAGAAGGGTGCCACAAAATTGATCGCCGGTCGGCTCGACACCGGAGGCGCCTGCGGGAACACCGTGGTCTCGTTTCCCTCCATCCAATTCCAGCCGTAGTTGCCACCCCGGACAACCCGGTTGAATTCCTCCCAGCGGACATTTCCCACGTCGCCGGCGTAAAGGTCGCCATTGACGTCAAAACTCAGCCGGTGCGGGTTGCGGAATCCGACCGCCCAGAATTCGGTCCGGACCGCATTGGCTCCGACAGGCTGGCCGTTAAACGAGGTCGCCCCCACCCACGGATTGTCCGGGGGAACCCGGTAGCCTCCCCGCACGGAGGGGTGCGGATTGGGTGCCAGACTGCCGGGACGCCCATCGACGTCCAGTCGCATGATTCCGGAAAAGAAATCGCGGTCGATGCGCTGGGCATTTCCCAAGACGCCATTTCCTCCCCCCTCGTCCCCCAGCGGCAGATAGAGGTAGCCATCCGGTCCGAACTGAAGATCACCTGCGGAGTGATCGGGATGCTGGTCCACCTGTTCGATCAGGATCACCTTGCTGGTCGGCAGCACGCGATTGCGATTGGCGGGATCCACCGTCCAGCGGCAAAGCCGGTTCACCATGGTGCCGGCGACCCGGTTGGTTTCATTGGCCCAGGTGAACACCCGGTCACCGGCAGGGTGAAAGGCGAAGCCGAAGAGGCCACCTTCACCGACCGACCAGCAGTCCGCACGGTTGTCGAGAAAGACCGTCTTGGTGGGTGCGGACAGGTTGGTGATGACGAAAACCTGTC
>JBDKKE010000385.1:0-6768 GCA_039796255.1 Verrucomicrobiota bacterium
GATTCAGGTCGTTGCGGGTTATGCCCTGAGCGTTGGGATCCAAGGTGAGGACGTCATCAACCAGGAAGGCGTAACGGTGATGCCCAGCCTTGAGGTTGGCGGTTGCCGTCCAGGCCTTGTCCGGGCCCTGCATCATTGGATTCGATGCTGGGTTCCACCGGTTGAAGTCTCCAACGAGGCTGACGGACTGGGCCTGTGGAGCGATACACATGAAATTGATCGGCTTAATCGTCGTCCGGGGAGTCATGTCGTGAATTCGTCGCGAATCAGGTGGGGATTGGTGGGGCTTTGGAACTCAGGGAAGTAGATTTTCGAGCAGGGTCAGGGACGTACGGCGAACCTCCTCGGAACGGGCTTCCAACACCCGGTAACGCTCGATCCATCCGGGATTCGCCTGATGGCGCTCCCGCCACAGAGTCTTCAGGACGCGCTCAATGCGCTCCACCTGCTGGAGCGCGGAGGCGAGGGTTTCACCCCCGTCGTGAAGATCGGTAATCTGGCCCACACGAAACCGGCTGATTCGTTTGTGATTGAACACCGCATGCAGCAGGGCGACGACCGTCTGCTCGTACCCGTACCAACGCTGGCTCAGCACATGTCCGAGAAATTCGTGACGGATGGCAAAGAATTCAGAGCGCGGCCGCTCGGTGTATTCACGAATCTCCTGAGCTTCAGCCGGAAACCAAGTGTAGAGCAGGGCGAAGGTCCCGTAGGTGTCGATCAACTGCTTGGGATTGGTGTGATCCGTGGTGATCTCGCCGACACAGAGGTCCTGATCCAAATCCAGAAGGATTTCCGGCAGATCATGCAGCCGGCTCAACACCTCCTGCCCCACCTGCGAACCATAATTGAAGTCGCCGGGAATTACCCAGTAGACGTCACCCGCCGAACCGCGGTCATGAGCCTGGCCCAGGCCCGAATACCACATCTGGCAGGTGTCCACACACCAGGCATCCAGGATTTCCGAGTGCACCCCGACGGTCTGGTTACGAAAATCCGCATAACTGCGGTTTTTCGCGTTGGCGTGATGGGTCTTGCGATCCACCACCGTCACCGGGCGCGCATAGGTATCGGAATCCGCCGCCAGTTCCGCAATGAAGCGATAGAGACGCTCCAGATGCGAGATGTCCGCGGGATGCCGGAAGGGATAGATCACTACCGGATGGATCCGGCCAGAAGGAGACGACGGGGAAGGCGCCGAGCTGGCCGGAGAGGGTGAACTGCGAACCGGGGCGCGACGGCTGGCGGATTTCTTCATAAAGATACGGAGGAAGGACGGCCATCTCGGGTGGACCTGCGGCGTACCGGCCCGAGTTCTGGGAGGGTCCCAATCGAACGCGGCCCAAGATTGTTCGAGAAGCCGTCCGATCAACAATACCCAACTTAAAAATCTGCTTCGAAACCTCGTTGCGGTTCGCGAACACCAGCAAACCCTCGTCTTCTCGATCGCTTTGTAAGACCGGAGTGAGCAGTGAGCATTGAGAGGAATCGCGGTCTCGGGTTCCCGGGACCCGGTGTCCGCCAAGCGCCGACCTGCATCAAACGGCGCTCGGCCCGCGTTCCCGTGTTTCGCGACGCACCTCTTCCAACCAGAGCGGATTGTCGAGATACCACCGCAGCGTCGCCAGGATTCCCTGCTCGAAGGTGTATGCGGGAGTCCAGCCCAACTCGCGCCGGATCTTGCCAGCATCCACGGCGTACCGGCGGTCATGTCCCGGCCGGTCGCGGACAAAGGTGATCAGCCGACGTGAATCCCCCCCCAGGTCCGGTCTCAACTCATCGAAACGATCGCACAATTCCTCCACCAACCGGAGGTTCGGACGCTCGTTGTCCCCACCGATGTTGTACACCTCCCCATCGCGACCCCGGGTCAGCCCCTGCCATAAAGCCTCGCAATGATCGTGAACGAAGAGCCAGTCGCGAACATGCAGTCCGTCGCCATAAACGGGAATGGGTTGACGCTCCAGAAGGTTGCGAATCACCACCGGGATGAGCTTTTCCGGAAACTGGCGGGGGCCGTAGTTGTTGGAGCAGTTGGTGGTGACCACCGGAAGTCCGTACGTCTGGTGATAGGCGCGGACCAGCAGGTTGCTGGAGGCCTTGCTGGCGGAGTAGGGCGAATTCGGGGCGTACGCCGTCGTCTCCAGAAAATGCCCGGTCGGCCCCAAAGACCCGTAAACCTCATCGGTACTCACGTGGTGAAAACGCCGTCCGTCCACCACGCCCGCCCAGGCCTCCCGACAGGCCTCCAACAGATTGAAAGTCCCCACGATGTTGGTGGCAATAAAGTCGCCCGGGCCACGAATGGAGCGGTCCACATGCGATTCGGAAGCCAAATGCAGTACGTGGGTGATGGCGTGCTGACGCAACACCCGGGACACACTGGCGCGATCCCGGAGATCCACCGGTTCAAAAACATACCGGGCATGGGAATCGACCGCGCGAAGGTTGCAGGCGTGCCCCGCATAGGTGAGACAGTCTAGATTGACCAGTCGATGAACCTCCGGGCGGTCGATCACCTGCTCGATGAGGTTCGAGCCGATAAAACCGGCTCCACCGGTGACGAGAAGATTCATGATGCAACGAGGGACGGACGCCGCGGGCAAGTCTTGCCGTCAACAGACCCCAATGACCAGCTTCGGCCTGTTTACCGAAGGCGAATCACTGACTGGAGGCGGCCAGCAAGAGCCGCTCCAGATGGCCCCGGTATTCGCAGGACGGCATTTCACCCACATGGCCCGCCAGGGTATCGCGGCTGAGCCATCCCTGACCAAACGCCGCCGCCTCCGGACAACCAATCCGCACGCCCCGTCGCCCCTCGGCGTCTCGCACGGCGACCGAAGCCTGGTGAAGGCTGGTGCTGGTTCCGGCATCCAGGCACACCGAATCCGAAGGCAGCCGACAAACCCGGAGTCGCCCCTGGCGTAGAAACTCACGGTTTACATCAGTGATCTCCAACTCTCCCCGTTCACCCGGAAGAAGTTGCCAGGCGACTGAAACCACGGATCCCTCGTAGAGATACATTCCCGGAACCGCCAGAGCACTCCGAGGGGACAGAGGCTTCTCTTCCAAAGACACGGGGCGACCCGAAGCATCCAGTTCCACCACTCCATACCGCTCCGGATCCGGCACTGAATGCCCAAAGACCGTGGCCCCGTCCTGAAACTCCCGGACAGCCTGCTGAAAGGGAGTGGATTCGAGAAACAGATTGTCCCCCAGAATCAAGGCTACCGGCGAAGTTCCAATGAACGAGTCCGCAATCCGGAAGGCCTGGGCAATCCCCTCCGGTCGGGGCTGCTCGCGGTATTCGATTCGAACTCCGAAACGCGATCCATCCCCGAGCAGGTTCCGAAAAAGGGGAAGGTCGGCGGGAGTTGAAATTAAACAGAGTTCCCGGATGCCCGCCTCGATGAGCGTGGTCAGCGGATAGTACACCATCGGCTTGTCGTATACCGGTTGGAGCTGCTTTGAAACCGTCAGGGTCAGCGGGTACAAACGCGACCCACTTCCTCCTGCCAGGATGATCCCTCTCATCGTCCCCGTCAGCCTAGGCACGGGGCCCCGGCTGGCAACGCTGCGTTTCCAGCGAGGTCAGTGGCCGCCAATCGCCTATCGCCTATCGCCTATCGCCTATCGCCTATCGCCTATCGCCTATCGCCTATCGCCTATCGCCTATCGCCAAGGGCGATCCTCGCCGCTCGCGACTCGATCCACGTAATCATGGAGCCGGGACGCGGTCGCTGATACCACGGGGGTGCCACGATGAATTCCATGGACGCCGAACTGGAGGCCGCACTCGACGCGCAGGAGGCCTCTGGACTCCGTCGCACGCTTCGGCGCGTCGATTCAGCGCAGGGACGCGAGATCACCTTGGCCGGCCGGCGAGTGCTCAATTTCTCCTCCAACGACTACCTAGGCCTGGCAAGCCATCCGGCAGTGACCGAGGCCTCGTCGCGGGCCGCCCGGGATTTTGGCGCGGGAAGTGGCGCATCGCGCCTGATCAGCGGTTCCCTCGCCCCGCACCACGAATTGGAGGCCGCCCTCGCGGCGTGGAAGGGATCCCCCGCAGCCATCACCTTCGGCAGCGGCTTTGCCGCAGCAGTCGGGGTCATTCCAGCCCTGGTGGGCCGAAGCGATGTTGTGATTCTGGACCGTCGCGTCCACGCCTGCTGTGTGGATGGCGCCCGCCTCAGCGGCGCCAAACTGCGGGTCTGTCGCCACAACGACCTCACCCACCTGGAGGAACTTTTGCGCTGGGCTCGTGGCCGGCCGGGAAATCGACGCATCCTGGTGATCACCGAGAGTGTGTTCTCCATGGACGGAGATCAGGCACCCGTCGCCGATCTGGTGGCGCTCAAGGACCGCTACGGCGCATGGCTGATGCTGGATGAGGCGCACGCTTCCGGGCTATTTGGGAACCGTCGTTCAGGACTGGCCGAGGCCGCCGGGGTCGCGGAGCGGGTGGAGGTGCAGATGGGTACCCTCGGCAAGGCGATTGGTGCGGCCGGAGGTTACGTCTGTGGATCCCGGACCTTGATCGAACACCTCATCAACCAGGCCCGAAGTTTCATCTTCTCCACCGCGCCGGTTCCCGCAGCAGCCGCCGGCGCCTGCGAGGGCATCCGTCGGGTCCAGGGACCCGAAGGGGCGGAGCGATGCGCAGCGCTTTGGAGTCGCATTGGCGAATTGGCCGCGATGTGTCCCGGCCTACCGGCGTCCAGCGCGATCCTGCCAGTGCTGGTTGGGGACGAGCGCCGTACCATGGGACGTTCGGCACGGCTGTTGGATCAGGGCTTCTTTGTTCCCGGCATCCGCTTTCCGACCGTCGCCCGTGGTCAGGCCCGGCTTCGTATCAGCCTGACTGCCGCTCACCATCCTGCCGACGTCACTCACCTCGGCACCGCCCTCTCGTCTCCGGAAGTCTGACCGTCCACTGACCACTTGCCTGTGAACCTGTCCGCCCACCTCGATCGCCGCCACGTATGGCATCCCTTTACCCAGATGCAGGACTGGATGAAGCAGGAGCCGCGAATGCTGGTTTCCGGCAGGGGAGCCGTCCTGACCGACGCCCGGGGCCACGATTATCTCGATGCCAATTCGTCGATCTGGACCAATCTGCATGGGCACCGCCATCCCCGGATCAACGCCGCCATCCGCCGTCAACTATCGCGAGTCGCGCATGTCTCGGCGTTGGGATCTGCCAATGAGCCCGCCAGTCACCTCGCGGCGCGGCTGACTCGGGCTGCCAATCCGGCGCGCATCCCACCGCCGCGGTTGGAGAAGGTTTTCTTCTCGGATGACGGTTCCACCGCCATCGAGGTGGCCCTCAAGCTGGCCTACGAATACACGCGGCGAACCCGCGGCCCGAAGTCGCGTCCGCGCTTCCTGGCAATGCAGGGTGGTTACCATGGCGATACCATTGGCGCGGTTTCCCTCGGACACATCGACCTGTTTCACCAGGCCTACCAAAGGCTGTTGTTCCCGTCCGATGCGGTGATGGCGCCTTACTGTTACCGCTGTCCGTACAACCGTGCCCAACCCGAACGCGCCGATGCCCGCGAGTACCGGCGCTGCCATTGGGAATGCGTTCGAAACGTGGAAACCCGTCTGGCAGCCGCCCGGCGAAAGGGAAATCCATACGCCGGATTCGCCTTCGAACCCGTGATGCAGGGAGCCGCCGGCATGATTCCACAACCGTCCGGATGGCTCGGGAAGGTTACCAGCCTCGCCCGGGATCATGGGGCACTGCTGATTGCCGATGAGGTCATGACCGGATTCGGACGCCTGCATCCGACGCCGAAATCCTGGGCCAAGAAATCCGCGTCACGCACCCCAGGTCGGATCGCCTCCGGTCTGTTTGCCAGCCATGACGAAGGCGTCCAGCCCGACTTCCTCTGCCTGGCCAAGGGTCTGACTGGCGGATACCTGCCCATGGCCGCGACCCTGACGACCCCAGCGGTCTTCGACGCCTTCCTGGGGGATTATGGCGAGTTCAAGACCTTCTTCCACGGCCACAGCTTCACCGCCAACCCGCTGGGTGCCGCCGCGTCGGTGGCCAGTCTCGACCTGCTCGAATCCAGCGGCTCCCGATACGACCGGTATCGTTTGGAGAATGGGTTGCGGGAGGAACTAAGGGGCCTGTGGGATTTGCCCGCCGTCGGCGACATCCGTCAGAGCGGCACCGTGGCCGGCATTGAACTGGTGCGCCACTGGCCGACGCGCACCCCCTATGAACTCAGTGAACAGGCGGGCATCCGCGTCTGCGAAGCCATGGCCCGCCGAGGCGTGCTCACCCGCCCCATCGGGAATGTGATCGTGCTCATGCCGCCCTATTGTACCACGCCGCGGCAGGTGCGCTCCATGGTGGCGGCACTCGGCGAGGCCATCGAGGAAACACTGGGCGACTCGAAGCCCCTCGCGACGCCGACGCGGGGCCGGGATCCAACTAGGCGCTGAGGACCTCCACCACCCGGCGGGCCATGGCGTCGTCGTGGTACCGGTCAAAAACAGCGGTCCGCCCAATCTGTCCCAGCTGATGGAGACGCGCGGGATCTCGCAGGAGAGGCTCCAGGGCATCGGCCAGTGCCTCCGCCGTGTTCGGACCACTGATCACTCCGCCCCCGGTGTCCGCCAGGATCTCCGGATAACCGACCGCCGCCGGTTGGACCAGCGGCGTGCCGGCCGCCAGGGACTCCACCAGATATAGACCAAAAGATTCGCTCATCCGGGAAGGAACCGAGAGCACATCACAGGCGGCATAGAACTGAA
>JBDKKE010000386.1:0-2920 GCA_039796255.1 Verrucomicrobiota bacterium
CCGTCTCGCTGGAAATGCTGCGCCGACTCGGCATTGCCAAGCCCGCACAACTCCTGCTCCTCGGCGACCTCTATCTCAATCAGGACGCCCGGGACCTCGCGCTGGCGGCTTATTCGGAGGGCGTGGAAAAGGGCGCCGCAGAAAACCTGCCCAAAGCCCTCCGTGCCGCCGATATTCTCGCCTCTCGCGGTGCCTGGAAGGAGGCCGGGGATTTGTTGAACAAGATCAAGTCCAGTAGCGGCACCAGCCTCGCGGGTGCGGACGAAATCAAGTGGCTTAAACTCGACGCCAAAGTGGCGATGGGCTCCGGGAACGGCGCCCGGGCCATTCAGGTGCTGGAGGAAGTCGCTCAGCGGAACCCGCTCGATGCGGAGGCGCTGATGCTGGCGGGCGACTATTACTCGCGCAACGGACAGCCGGAGAAGGCGCAGTTCCGGTACGAAACGGCGGGCAAGATTCCGGGATTTGAGGCCGACGCCCTCGTCAAGCAGGCCCAACTACTGGTCGCCAGCCGCAAGTACGACAACGCCCTCGAACTCCTGCGCAAGGCCCAAAAGGTCAAGTCCCGGGACAACGTCCAGCGTTACCTCGAGCGTGTGGAACAAGTCGCCCGCAATGCCAGCCGGCGTTCCTGAGTCGCTCAAACCTCCCCTTCTGTGGACGCCGACCTCCCTTCCCGGAGCCGGGCGCGGTTCGTACCCGCCGGCCTACAACGTCTATTCCTCGGACTGCTGACGCTCCTGGCGTTGTTGAGCACCCAAACGATAGCGCAAGCTCAGGACACCGGCAGCCTGGGAGGCGTGGTGGTGAACGGGTGGGATGGCCGCCCGCTTTCCGGGGCCATCGTTACCGTCCGCGGGACCATTCTCGCTGGAACCACCGACGCTTCCGGCCGCTATCGCCTGGAGGGGATTCCCTCCGGAGAACACACCGTTCGCTTCAGCAAGCCCGGATTTGGCGCAGCCACGGTCAGCGGAGTCCGCGTCGCCCCCGGACTCGCCAGCAATCTGGACGGCTCCATGCGCCCGGAGTTTTTTGAACTCGAGGAGTACGAGGTTACGGCGGAACAGTTTCAGGACCAGGCGATTGAAATCATCGAACAGCGGCAGGCCTCGACGTCCTTCCTGGACGCCATCAGTTCCGAACAGTTCCGGCGCCTGGGCGTCACCGACGCGGCGCAGATCATCACCAAACTGCCTGGCACCACGGTGGTCGAGGGCAAGTTCGCGGTCATCCGCGGCCTGAGCGATCGCTACAACATCACCCAGTTGAACGGCGCCCAGATCCCCACGGCGGATCCCTACCGAGTGGGCGCGCCTCTGGACATCATTCCGGCGGCGATGATCCGAGAGGTGTCCGTGAGCAAGACCTTTACCCCTGACCTCCCGGGCGGATTTGCCGGCGGTTTGGCCAACCTCAAAACCAAGTCCTTTCCGGACAAGTTTCTGCTCAATATCGAGGTGGGCATGGAGTACAACACCCAGTCCACCTTCAATGATAATTTCCTGTCGTATCCGGGGAGCCCGACCGACTGGGCAGGCTTTGGCACCAGCACCCGCGCCAAACCTTCCGCTCTAGATGGACAAACCAGTCAGACCCTGCAACCGCCCCCCAACCGGGGCCCCGCAGTGACGCCCGAACAGGCCCGCCTGCGGCAGGAACAGGCTGACAAGGTGCAGAATGCCCTCGGCTCCTTCCAGGACTACACCTTCGGCGGCACCGCCAAGGCGCCGCCCCCCAACTACGGCGGCAACTTCTCCGTCGGTGAGACCATTGACTTGAATGGCCATGACTTCGGCTATTTCGTCAGCGGGGTTTATCGTCGGCGATGGTTCTTCTACGACAATGGGCAGCAGAACCGCTACACCTACTCCAACGAAGGCATCATTCCCTTGCGGCAATTCCAGGACACGCAGGCCACCATGGAGGCCCTCTGGGCGAGTGTCGTCAACGTGGCGTACGAGATCGTGCCGGAAGACCACACGCTGAGCTTCACCTTTTACTGGAATCAGAGCGGCGAGGATCTCACGCGCCGACAGGTGGGTTACGTGGACGACGACACCACCCGGGTGGCGGACCTCAACACCCTCTATTGGACCCAGCGGCAGATTCACGCCTTCCAGATCCAGGGCAACGATCATTTCGAGCGACTTCACGACCTGGAGGCCGACTGGCTCATCTCCATCGCCAACACCTCTCAGGACGAGCCAGACCTGCGCTATTTCAATTATTTCCATCAACCCGACGGCAGCTTCGCCACCTTCGGCAACTCCCTGCCGGAGCCGGTCTGGCCTACCCGGTTCTACCGCTACATCAACGAGGACGCCATCTGGTCGTCCCTCAACAACAAGGTGCCGTTCAAGCAATGGGAGGATCTCGAGGGCTTTGTAAAGTTTGGTGGTGCCTTCAACGGCTCCGAACGCCAGTTCAATGAGGACACGTTCCAGTTCACCGGTGAGAGCGGATGGCAGGGTCAACCCCTTCCCTTCCTGGCCACCCCGAACAACTACTTTACCCCGGAAAACATTCTCTACAGCACGACGACCAACCGAAATGGCACGGTCAACTACCAGTTCCAGCGAAAATTTCAGCAGGGGGTTGCACCGTCGTTTTACGAGGGACAACAGCAGATCCCGGCGGGATATACGATGGCAGAACTGCCGCTCACTGAGCGGTTCAAGGTCATCGGCGGAGCGCGACTGGAGAGCACCTACATGTCCGTCGTGGGTGGAACCGGCAGCGCCATTACCAATTCGCTGATCAACCAACTGGACGTGATGCCCGGGGTCAGCGGCACCTACCAGTTGGTTACCAACATGAATCTGAGGGCGAGTTTCAGCCAGACGGTTGCCCGCCCCACCTACCGCGAAATCGCTCCGTATCGCTCCTACGATCCGACGGGCAATGAAATCATCGAGGG
>JBDKKE010000387.1:0-3937 GCA_039796255.1 Verrucomicrobiota bacterium
AGCCGGTCGAAGGCATTGCCCCCGGCGATGGACACCTCCACCAGCCCGCCCGCCCAGTCACCCTCGGGCAGACTGATCGCCGGGTGGGGCGCCACGAAGCAACCGCCCAATTCACCCGCGCCATCGGGCAGCCGAAAGGTCAGCGGGTCGCCCTCAATGTTCACCGCGGGTGGGCGGTATTTGCCGAGCACGACGGCACGGGCATCCACCGAACGGGTGAGCAGGAACGAGCCTCCCCCCGGCAGGTTCACGCGCTGGCCAAACGGGGTGCCATCAAAGGCCCCGGTGATTTCCCCGCCGCTGGTCACAATCGGAAATTCCTGGTCCGGTCCCGGTTTGAATCCCCGCAGCGGGGCGAGTTCCAGCCGGCCGGCCAGGGTGACCGGTTGGATGGCCGACAGGCTGCCGCGCGGTGCGGCCAGCTCAAACCGGCTCACGGCCGTCGGAGCCAGGGAAAGCCGATCGAAGCTTAACCGCCCCTCGACGTTGCCCTCGAGGCGGGCTTCGCGAATGTGGGCGTCGCCCAACACCGTGCTGCCGGCCAGAAACACTGCCTTGCCATTGAGGGTCGCGCCCGCTCCGACGCCGGCCCCGAGGTCGAGGCTGCCACCCGCCTCCTGGATCAGGTCGTTCGCGGCCCCGGTCTGAAACCTGAGGGTGTGGGCAAACGTGGTGATCCGGCCGCGGTTGCGGAGGAAAACGAAGGGCACCCCGGGTTCCGAACTCCAGACGCGAAGGCTGCCTTCGTTGAGCAACTCGGGCGCGCCGCTGAGCCGCACCAAACCTCCCCCTTCGGCCACGCCCAGCGTCGCGGTAGGTTCCACCACGACCAGAACATCCCCGTTACACCACAGCCGGGATTCGAGTTCGCAGAAGCTCTTGAAAACAAGCTGAAACCGGTCTTGCAGGATGGGCGGCGCGTCCACCCGCCGGGCCGACACCGTGGCGCGCCCATGCACGGTCAGCCGGCCTTGGCCCGTCAGCGTGCCGTCAGTCCAACGCAGGGCGCCCTGGACCGCGAATTGGTCCGTCGGGGACGGCAGGCTGAGCGTGCCTTCACTGCTCCAAGTGAAGCTCTTGACCGCAATGTCGCCGGTGACCCGGATGGTGCCGGCGTAGTGGTCATCCCAGATGACGTCAAAGACCTCCGTCGCGCTGTTGTTGGGCACGCGACCGATATCCCAGTTGGCGGGATCGTTCCAGTCGCCGCCCGCGGCACCGCCGACCCAATGAACGAAGAAGCCATTCCGGGCCCGGGCGGTCACGGTGAAGCTCCGCTGGGCCCGACCGATCGGAGTGAACCCGGTATCACTGACTTGCACCGTCACGGGGAACGAACGACCAAGCTGGGCGGCCGTGGGACTCCACTTCAGCTCGCCCGTCGTTGAAACGTCGAACCCTTCCGGCCCGGCGAGGACGCTGTAGTTGAATCCCTGGAGGGGCCGGTCCGGGTCGCTGACATCAAGCGGATACGAAAACGGGGTCCCCTCGGTCACCGTCAGGTCGGGGATCACCGCCAGCTGTGGCGGCAGGTTGCCCTCGCTCACCGTCAGAGAAAAACTCGTCTCGACCGCGGCGGGCGGGGTGGCGTTGCTGGTGACCCGCACGGTGAAGGTGCGACGCTGGTCCTGCTCGTCTTCGCCGGGCACCCAGGTGAATTCGCCGGTCACCGGATTGATCGTCGCGCCGAAAGTTTCGCCGACCAGTTCGAACGCCAACGTGCGGCCGGCGGGCAGCGGATCCACCGTCTGGATCTGGCGCGTGATCTGGACATGCTCCGGAACGTAGTTCTCGGAGAGCGGCCGCTGGAGCGCGAAGTCCGCCGCGGACGGTATGACGGACGCGAAGGTCGTGCCCATGCGGAGTTCATCGGCGCTCCACACGGCGTTTCCGTTGAGCGCGGGGCCCACGAGCACGCCGAGGTCGAGGTCGGTTTTCACGGCGTCGGCCGTAGCCGGCTCGGAGCCCAGTTCGGGATTCACAAACAGCGATATGCGGTCGGCACCGGGAAGGAACTCCAGCTTGAGCACGAGCAGGGCGACTTCGTTCTGGACCACGGTCTTCGTGCTGGCGATCTGGCCGATCCCGCCGCCGTTCTCGATGACGTAGCGCAGCGAACTGCCGCCGCCTGGCTTGCCGGCAAACAGGTTGCCGCCGCCGCTGCCCAGCAGCAGCAGACCGAAGTAGCCGGCACCGGTGGGCGCGGCGTCGGGGCGCACCAGCAGGCTCAAGTAACGCACCGTGCCGTCCTCGCCGAGCGGCAGCGCAGTGGGGCGCAACAGGCCGCCGGCGCCACCGGCACTGCGCATCCGGGCGCCGGTGGTCACCAGGCCCGGAAAAACGAGCGCGGGCGTGGTCGTGCCGAACAAGTTGGGGCTGGCTCCGGGCACGCCTGCCGCCCAGGCGGAGGCAAACCCGGTGCCGCCGTTCGCCCTCACCAAATTGCCCACCGCCTGGGCAAACGGTTCGTGGGCCAGCAACCCAGCCGGCGGCGGGGTGGCAATGACCAGTTCAAAGCTCGCGCTCACCGGCGCACCGACGGGCGGCGTCACGGTGGCGGTGACCGTCGTGATGCCGCCCGCTCCGGCGGGCGGACGGACGGTGACCCGGCGGTTTGCGCCCGTGCCCGTAACAACAATGCGATCTACCGGCAGCAACGCCGGGTTTGCCGCCGTGACGGCGAACGCCAGGTTCGCCAGATCACCGCCCGGCCAGCCGTAACTCAGCGGCAGGGTGACCTCCGCACCGGCCGTCACCCGTTGGGCACCCGCCCGCAGCCAGCCTACGGCCGGAGCGGCGACCGCGGGGGTCACGTCGGCGTAGTTCTCGCCGAGCCGGATTTCGTCAATGCTAGTGGGGGACGCGGGTCCTACGGGGCCGGACTGAATCCGGAGGCGGTCAAAGACGAGGTTCGGCCCGGTGCGGACGGCGGCGGGCGTGGTGGGCAATACGCCCGGCGAGGGATTCACGAACAGTTCCACGCGGTCCTGAGTGCCGCTGACGCCGAACTGCAGCCGCAGCACGAGCAGCGCGGTTTCACCGGCGGTGACCGGCGCGGTGGAAAAGGTTGTGAAAATGCCGGGGTCATACTGCTGCAAGCTCCAGTGCGTTGCCCCCGTCGGGATGCCGACGAACAGCTTCTCGGTGCCGCCGTTGAACAGCGACAGGCCGCCGTAACAGCCGGCGGGGAAGTTGGGTTCGCGCCGGACGAGGAACGAAAGCCACAGCTCGGTGCCGTCGAGACCAAAGCTCGTCCCATCCAGCAGCAACTCATGCCCGACGGGATCAAGCCGGCGAAGCGAGGGCAGGTTGTCGCCAGCGGTGACGAAGCGATTGCCCACCGTCACGAGACCAGGAAACACCAGCCCTTCGGCCTGGGCGCGGGCCGCTCCGCTCCAGGCATTGAACCAGCCGGTGCCACCGTTCTGTCCATTGAGCCCGCTGGTGGCGGAATAGTCGGCCCCGTCGTAGCTGATGAGCGCGGCGCGCAACGACAGGGGCATCAGCCAGACCGCAAGGAACACGAAGACGGCTTTGAAGAGGTGCCTCGGAAGGCCAGGAGGCCGGTTGACTGCAGATTCTTTAGCCGAAGTTTTCGGGAAACACCGGGCAAGAGCGGTGGGCATGGACTTCACGGCGAAAGCGTGACACGCGGAACCTTAAACTGCCGTTAACCCAACCTTAAATCCATTTAAGGAAGCGCAGCAATACGTGCAATTACTGTCAGGAGGTCGGCCTTTAAGCATCGCCCGGAGAGATATCTGGTTTCTGTCAGTTTCTGATCTTTCGCTAAAGTTCTCCGGGTGAACGCGTGGGAGTCAACGGTGTCTGGTAAAATCTATAGGTAAACTTTTGTAGATTCGCGCAGTAGCGCCAGCGCCTTGGCCCAGCGCATTCCTACGAGGATTCCATTGCGCAAGGTGCGAATGAACTGCGC
>JBDKKE010000388.1:0-22930 GCA_039796255.1 Verrucomicrobiota bacterium
CCGGAAACGCCGGGCGACAGCGTGGTGCTGGTCCTTGACACGGATGGCGATCGCCAGGCGGATCGTACGAAGACGTTCGCCACCGGCTTCAATGCCATCCAGGGACTCGCGTGGCACGGACGCGATCTTTGGGTGGCCAACTCGCCGGACCTCACGGTGGTGCGCGATCTCGATGGCGACGACGAGGCGGATGAATACGTCCGCGTTTACACCGATCTCGGAAACCTGGAGCACGGTCTGCACGGCCTGAATTGGGCACCCGACGGAAAACTCTACATGAGCAAGGGGAACTCGAAGGGCCTGACGCAGCCGGGGCGCCTGGCGCCAAGCGCGTTTCGGGACTTGTGGGGCGTGGCAGCGCCGGCCGGATCCCCCGACGTTCCGGAGGCGCGCAGGTTCAAGAAGGGCGGGTATCAGAAGGCGTATCACGATCCCGAAGACGACTGGGGCCGCGAGGGGGGCGTGCTGCGGTGCGACGACGGAGGTCACAACCTGGAAATCATCTCGCGTGGGATGCGCAATCCCTGGGACATCAGCTTCGATACCGGATTCAACTGGCTCGGCGCAGACAACGACCAGACCACAGGCGACCGCGTGTTCATGGCATTCTTTGGCGCGCACTTCGGCTGGAATCATCCGTGGAGCTCACATTGGGGAGTCGATCCTCATCCGCCGTCCGCACCTGTCAGCGGCCCGCTTTTTGAAGGCTCCGGCACGGGCGTCATCTTCGGCGATTCGTCGCAATTTCCGCAGTCGCATCGGGGTGTCTTCTTCGTCAATGACTGGCTGCGCAAGACCACCTTCGTATGGCGTCCGCGCTGGGACGGTGCCTTGATGCGGCCTGCAGGCGGCGACCTGGAAGCCTTCGTGCAGGGTGGCCCGTCGCTCTTTCGACCGACGGATCTCGAGGTCGGCGCGGACGGCGCGCTGTGGATTCTCGGGTGGGGCAGCGGCTATGGCGCGGAGTACCAGGACGGCCGTATGACGAGCGAAGGCCGCGTGTTTCGGGTGGCCGCGAAGAACTCACCGCCCGCGAGCCGGCTGGCGCCCAAGCGCAGCAGAATGCTCGAGCATTGGACCTTGGCTGAGCTGGTGGAGGACTTCGACGGCCCGCTCCCCGTGTGGCGCATTGACGCACAGGATGAACTCGTCCGCCGCGGCGTGGGCGTGAAGTCCGAACTCCTCGCGTCGCTGGAAACTCCCGGTATTGGCGAGGGACGCCAAACCTGGGCTGCGTGGACTCTGGGCCGGATGACGACCCTGGATCGGACGATTGACGAATGGTTCTCGGTGCGAGCCACGGGATCAGGGGTCCCATTGAATCTGCGCGTGCAATCGGTGCGCATCCTTGCGCATCGGGTTCGGCAGTTGGGCGACGGAAGGGAGTTGCCTGCCTCCGTCGTCGACCTGCTGGGCAGTGCAGAGCCGCGGCTTCGTTTCGAGGTGGTTCAGGCCCTGCGGCAGGCACGTCAACGTGCGGCAGTTCCGGCGTTGCTGGAGTTGCTGGCGGTGGAGAATGACGCGTCCACGTTCTACGCAGGGTGGCAGACCCTGCGCGCATTGCAGGATTCGAGCGCACTCCGATTGCTCCTCGCCGACGCGCGCAACGGTGTGAGGAAGGCGGCTCTCTTCGCATTGCTTGAAGACCATTCCCTCCAGGAATCGGAGGTTCGCCCACTCGCCAGCGACCGTGACGCTGGCGTGCGAGAAGTCGCGGAGCTCTGGCTGCACAACGCCTCCGGCGGCGGCGAGGCCGTCGTGGTGCGTGGTCGTTCACTCAGCTCAGCTCCCCCGAAGACGTTGGGCTCTTCCGTCGGTCTGGCGAGGAACATCAAGGCCCGCTCCGGCGCCCGCTATTCGTTGGCGCCCGCCGGGCTGCGTGCCGGGGCCATGCCCTACACCGACCGCAGCTACGAATTGAAACAGGTTCCCGCCGCGCTCGCGGACCTGGACTTCATCCAGACCGCCAACGACGATGACGGCTCGCGTGGCGATGGTCAGCTGAGTTTCGAAGCGCTGATGCCCGTGCGCGTTCACGTCGCGTTCGACACGCGAGCGACGGCGTTGCCGTCGTGGTTGCTCGAGCGATTCCAGCCCACCGAGCAGCGAATTCGCGCTGACCACTGGACTTTCCAGCTGCATACGCGCGAGTTCCCGGCCGGTCGCATCGAACTCGGCGCCAATACCGACGACGGCCAGGCGGGCGGCAAGGGCAATTACATGGTCGTGCTCGAACCCCTCCCGCTAGCTCCATCGGTCCGCGCGACGGCCATTGATCCGTCGCTGGCGCTCCTGAACCAGGGCGATCCCGAAAGGGGCGGGTGGCTCTTCCATGGGCGTGGTGGTGCGGGGTGCTTCCATTGCCATCGCCTGGGCGAACACGGCAACAGCTTCGGCCCCGATCTGGCCACACTGGGGGACCGCGCCACAGCCCACCACATCATCCAGTCCATGCTCGAACCAAACGCGGTCATCACCGAAGGCTTCAACCTGCAGACCGTGGGGACGGAGGACGAGGAGCATTCCGGGATTCTGATCGAGGAAAGCGGGCTCAATCTGACTCTTGGTCTCGCGACCGGACAGCGTGAGGTCATTCCCAAGTCGCGAATCACGTCGCGGAGAACGGAAACCACCTCGGCGATGCCGGCCTACAACACGATGCTTACGCCGCAGTACGCTGCGGACCTGGCGGCGTATCTGCTGGCGCGGAAGGCAGAAACGCCGGGGCTTCCCCGGCCGTCCGCTGCCGGTGCCGCAGCCGATCCTGGCGATGCTCGGCGCTCCCAGGCTGCAGATCCTTCCACAGTGCGAATCCCGTGGCCGAAGGGTGATGGCTTCCAGGTTACCCAAACACCGGATCGTCTGGTCATTGCGCACTCCAGTCAGCCCGTCGCCGAGTTCGTCTTTCGGGATGAGGGAATCCTGCGGCCCTACTTCGCCAACGTCCACGCGCCCGGCGGGCTGAAGGCCACCCGAAGCCATCCGCCTGTTGCCGGCGTGGATGCCACGGATCATGACAGGATGCATCCGGGCATCTGGCTGGCCTTCGGCGACCTCGGCGGCGCGGACTTCTGGCGCAACCAGGGGCGCATCGAGCATGTCCGCTTCACCCAACCACCCAGCATCCACGACGGTCATCTCACCTTCGCCTCCGAGTGTCGTCTGAGCACCGCCGAGGGCAGGAAACTCTGTTCGCTCACCAATCGCTTCACGCTCGCGGCACAGAGCAACGCCTGGCTGCTCGTGTGGGACGCGACGTTCCATTCCGACGAGGGTGACTTCGCCTTTGGCGACCAGGAGGAGATGGGCTTCGGAGCGCGCGTCGCCACGGCAATCACGGAGAAGAACGGCGGACGCATCACCAGCAGCACCGGTCTGAAGTCAGCCAAGAACACTTGGGGCCAGCCCGCCGAGTGGTGCGACTATTCCGGGGCGGTGAACGGCAAGGCGATTGGCATCACGCTGTGGTCAGACTCGGCGAACTTTCGCCCGAGTTGGTGGCACAACCGGGATTACGGCGTCTTCGTTGCGAATCCGTTTGGACGTGCCGCGATGACGCAAGGAGACAGGAGCGCCGTGACGGTAAAGCGCGGTGAGAGTTTCCGCCTCGGCTTCGGTGCGGTGATTCACGCAGGTTCTGATTATGACGCTTCCTCGGCGGAATCGGCCGCCGCCCGGACCCGGCAGATGCTTCACGCCGAACCGAGGGAATGAGCACACCGTTTCAATCACCTGGCGTTTTGTTCGCGGAGGCGTGACGAAGCCGCTCGCCCGCGCGCGTGGAGTCTTTCGAGATGAAGAGGCTGTCTTCAGTGAATTCGGACGGTCTCGCCCTGACCTGAATTCGGCTACGTTCTGTTCGCAGGCTGCGGGAAAGCGGAACCCGAAGTCCTGAATGACTTCCCATTCCGCTTCGCCAGCGGACTATGCTGCGGCTTCCAGTTGCCGGCGGAGGCGTTCGAGATTGGCCTCGATCAGCTCCAGATACTCGTTGCGCCCGTCCGTGGGATCGGTGAGGAAGCGGTAAAGGCCCTGGAAATCCTGTTCGATCTTGGGAAGCACGTAGTTGGTCCAGAATCCTGGAGTCCGCCGAATGAGGTCATCCGCGGAGGCGAAGACCTGTCCGCCACCCCCCCCGCCCCGTCCGGCATTGTAGGCGGCGGACTCGGCAAATTCGGTGAAGAGGATGGGCAGTTTCTCCAAATAGTCGCCGGCGGCCATCTGGCCCAGCAAATCGGCCGTTCCGAGGGCGAACCCGGCGGTTCGCTCCTCATCGCTGTGAAATGCCAGGCCAGCCACCTTCACCCCCAGGCCGGTGCAGCGGATCATGTTCTGAATCGCGTGGATCTGCCGCATGGTATAGCCCTGCGGTGCGAGGAAACGCTCGGCAAAATCGCAGGACCGGTTGACGTGGGTGGAGGTGTACTTGGCCCCGGTACCCTCGGTGTCACCGCGTCGTTTGAGGTAGCCGGTGTCGTGGAGCAGGATCGCCAGCAGTCCGAGCTGAAACGTCTCCTCCGTCAGGGACGGCAGTGCTCCCGACTGCGAGCGTCGGCGGAGCAGAGTGGAAAAACACAGAGTGCCCTGAAGGGTGTGCTCCAGGTCGTGATATCGGGCATCGATGGCCTGGTATTCGGGGTGGCGTCCCTGAAAGCAGTCCAAAATGGGGGGGAAGACCCGGGCCGCGAAATCCTGATCGCCCGCCGGGAAGACGCACCAGTAATCCTGGGCGACCCGGCGTTGAACGGCCCCGACATCGGTAGTATCCACGTTCAGCGGCATCCGGCGCCTTCCTATCAGAATATCGGTTCCGGTCACGGCAATTTCGATGCAGGAGTCGGGCCAGGATACGGACGACGTCACGTCAACCGTCGCAACGGATGATCTCCTCATGAAGAATCGGGTTCCCGGCGACGTCCCGCTACGAGACACTTCTCGAAATCATGAAACTTTTCCTGGCACTTGTCCTGGCCTGCGGTACCGCCGCCGGCGCCCTCGCCGACAAACAGATCGTCCTGGTGGCCGGCGTGCCGAGCCACGGCAAGGGGGAGCACGAGTTTCGCGCCGGCGCCCTCCTGCTGGCGGACGCCCTCAATCGGATCCCCGGCTATCACGCGCTGGTGGCCAGCAATGGCTGGCCGGCCGATCCGGCCATCTTGAGTGCTGCGGATGCCATTCTGCTCTTCGCCGACGGCGGCGACGGTCATCCCGCCATCCGTCCCGAACGTCTCCGCCTGCTCGACACGCTGGCCGCCAAGGGCGTCGGCATCGGTGCCGCCCATTACGGTGTGGAGGTTCCCAAGGGGGATCCCGGACAGGCGATGCTGCGCTGGACCGGCGGCTATTTTGAAACCTTCTGGAGCGTTAATCCCACCTGGACGGCCGAATTGACCACCTTTCCGGTGCATCCGATCACCCGCGGGGTGAAGCCGTTTTCCATCAACGATGAATGGTACTTCCACATGCGGTTCGTGCCGGACATGAAGGGGGTGACCCCGGTGCTCAGCGCCAAGGCTCCGGCGGAAACCATGAACCGGGGCGATGGCCCGCATTCGGGCAATCCCGCTGTCCGGGAAGCGGTCCGGAAGGGCGAGCCGCAGGTGTTGATGTGGGCCTATGACCGGCCCGGAGGTGGCCGCGGATTCGGATTCACTGGCGGGCACTTCCACAACAACTGGTCCGAGCCCAGCTTTCGCAAGGTGGTCCTCAATGGCCTGGTGTGGATCGCCGGAGGCGAGGTGCCTCCCGACGGCATTCCTTCCGCCGTCACCCCGGCGCAGTTGGCGGGGAATCTGGATCCAAAATAGGAGGTGCCGTTGCCGGTTCGGGTTCAGGCATGGTTGCGGGAGACCGCAGAAAGATCGCCGCGCCGGCCACCAGCATCCCGAACCCGGCCAGGAGCATCAGTAACGGCACATGTTCCGGCGGGTCGGAGAAGGATCGGCGGTCCAAACCCGTCCAATCCGGCTGCAGCCGCATGAGCAGCCAGGACAGTCCGTTGTTGAGGGCGTGCATCACCATGCACAGGCCAAGGGAACGGGTGCGGAAATAGGCCCATCCAAAAATCATCCCCAGCCAGCTGGCGTAGAAGAATTGCCAGGGGTTGAGGTGGATGAATCCGAACACCAGACTGGAGACCAGGATGGCGGTGGATGGCTTCCATCGCCGCAGCATCGCCCGGAGTACCAGTCCGCGGCATAGGGTCTCCTCAATGATCGGGGGCAGGACGACCAACAGGACCAGGGAACCGACTGGATTGGCGGTCGAAAACAACTCCTCAAACATCCGGGCCATGAACTCCGGCACGGGCAGGGCCAATTCGGTCAGCGTGGCGATCTCCCCGGCGAGCAGCCATCCTCCCAGGGACAGCAGCACGGCCCCGGATAGCAAGGCGGGCGGCGGAATCCGAAGCTGAAAGATGTCCCGCAGAGAACGACGGCTCAGCCATGGAATCAGTGGCACCGTGGCGGCAAAGGAAGCCAGCAGAGTGAATAGGGTGATTCCGGTGCCCTGCGACGGCGGGCGTCCAAGGGCCAGTTGAATCACGGCGATCGCGGTTTGAAGGAGGATCAGTCCCCCCACATAGATGGCGGTCAGCGCCAATGAGGCTCCAATTCCCGGTCCGATGGGAGTTGGGGGAGAGGCCCACCGCTGGGAAACCTCCGACAGGAGCGGGGGAATGGTCCCAGGGGCGGGAACGGCGTCTGGGGGCGGAGGCGCCCCGGCGGGGGCCGGGTCGGGGCTCATGGGGGAGGACGCTGAAGGGCCCCCCGTGTCACGTCCACCGCGTTCTGACTGCGGAACCCCGTCACTTCAGCCGCTGCAGGGTCCAGTCGGATCGGTCCGCCAGGTTGGCCCAGTGCCGCATGTCCTCCAGTTCCCGGTGATCGAGGGCCTCGACATGGCCATCGACCATCCCGGTAACGGCCCGGCCAGAGAAGCGCGGATGCACGTGCCCCCAGGCTTCGGGTCCATCCCCAGGGTGGAACTCCTCCGACCACCGGCGGGCCATGAAGTAGGGGGATTTCACCTGATAGAAGCCATTGACCACTTTGCCCTCGAACGGGCCACGCGCTGAGGCAAACACCAGCAGGTCGCTGGGCTGGCGCGCATCGGTGGTCTTGAGCACGCAGAAGGGCCCGAACCGCTCAAAGGCGCGGGGCTCCGGCGGCAGTTCCAGGTCGTCCCCTCCGACAAAGGTCGCGTTGATGCCGAGGGAGGGGAAGACGCTGGCGGCATAGGTGCCCAGAAAAGGGTCGTCCATACGCTGGAATTGCTCCAGGAGCTGGCGGTTTTCGTTGGCGTACATCACCCCAAAATTCTTTCCCAGCCACGGGGCGAGGCGCCAGGGGTAGCGGGAGTTGATCGGATGGGGCACGGGCTTGCCCACGTTGTCCACCGGCAGGTCCTCGCCGGCATTGAAGTGCCGGTAGCCCTTCAGCACCCGTTCGTTGTGATCATCGGCGTACAGTCCCCAGGCAAGCTGGAGCTGCCGGGCCGAGGACATTTCATTCACCTTGCGGGCCTGCGACTTGGCCTTTCCCAGTGCTGGCAGGAGCAGGCCGGCCAGGATTGCAATGATCCCAACCACCACCAGCAGCTCCAGGAGGGTAAACCCGGAAGACCGGGATCCTGAAGGATGTCGAACCGCTTGAACCACGGGCGAAGTATATCAACCGAAATTCGGACGGCTTGCGGAATCTTGCCAATGATTGATCCCGGAATTGTCCTCCCGAGTCCGCTGGGACGGTCATCAGGCATCCGCGTGTAACCTTCCCGGATCCAATGGCGTCCTTATCCCCGTCATCATGAAACTGAACTCCATTCATCTCCTGGCGGCCACGCTGATGCTGGCCGCCCTGGTCCTCAACCCTTCGCCCGCCCGGGCCGAGGACCCCGCCCCCAAGACCCCGCCGCCGCCGGATAAGGCGCCCAAGACGGAGAAGGGTGAAAGGCCCGCCCGCCCGGGCGGCGAACAGGCGGAGGGCGCCCGGGCGCGTCGGGATGCCGCGATGGCCGAGCTGGGACTCACGGACGAACAGCGCGACAAGCTGCGCGCCGCGCAGAAGGACCAGGCGGACAAGGCGAAGGCCATTCGCGAGGACGCCAGCCTTTCCCGTGAGCAGAGGACGGCCAAGGTCCGCGAACTGCGGGAGTCCTTCAATGCGAGCGCCAAGACCATTCTGACCGCCGATCAGTACGAAAAGTGGCAGAAAATGCAGGAAGCACGCCGGAACCGCCCCGGTCGCCCCAACCCGGGACAGCCCGCCCCTGGACCGGCGCCCACGCCGGCCAAGTGACGGAGGATCACCTGCGTTTCTGCAGGTGATGTAAGCACTCGCAACGGCCCGCCGGTCCCTCGTGGGGACTGGCGGGCCGCCTTTTTTTGGTAACTCCATATGCGCCAAGCGGACGGCCTGGGCCCGCCAGCGGGAGGGAGACGCAAGTCAAGCCGGCAGCCCAACTCTTTGGACCCAGAAAGGCGTTTACTTCGTTCGCATGGGCACGCTAGGAACTAGGGCGGTCCAACTGCGTCATTCCATGAAAAAAATCGAAGCCATCATCAAGCCATTCAAACTCGAAGACGTGAAGGAGGCGCTGAACCAGGCCGGCATCGAGGGAATGACCATCAGCGAGGTGAAGGGCTTCGGACGCCAGAAAGGACACACCGAGGTGTATCGCGGCAGCGAATACACGGTGGACTTCCTGCCCAAGATCAAGATCGAGATCGCGGTTGCTGACGCCCGGGTGGCCGTCGCCGTCGCCGCCATCATCAGCGCCGCCAAGACGGGGAAGATCGGCGACGGAAAAATCTTTATCTCGCCCATTGAGGACTCGATTCGCATCCGCACCGAGGAGCGTGGCGACGCCGCAGTCTGAGGGGTGGCGGGGTCCGCCGAAATTGTGGCGTCTGGCAAGCACATTTCCCGCCAGGGCAAAGCCCGGAAACAGGCCCAAAAGCGAGGCAAATC
This sequence comes from Verrucomicrobiota bacterium, assembly GCA_039796255.1. GTDB lineage: Bacteria > Verrucomicrobiota > Verrucomicrobiia > Limisphaerales > UBA9464 > UBA9464. The sequence continues at coordinate 8,973 of JBDKKE010000388.1, forward strand.
TGGGCTGTGAATAACTTGGGGAAAAGTCGTAATAATTTCGTCTAGTTTGACGAGGCTGCACACTCTACAAGCCAGCCGTCGTCGCGCCATTTCATCGTTTCGTACCTGTGAATCCTCTCGCCAAGCCCGGTCTCAAATCAGTTCGCAACCCGTTGTCATTTAGAATGTTGAACAGAAATTTTACCTCCACGACCACAGCGCGACCGGCGGCGATGCTGGCTTTCTATTGCGTTGAGCGGTCCGAGGTTGCGTGTTTTGGACCGCGGTTACAGACGGGTAAAATCGGGTCGTGAATAAACCCAAGAATTTCGTCACTACGACCTCCTCCGGCCCTCCCCCCATGTACGCCAACGCCCGCACTCTCTGGTCTTCTGTTCAGGATCAGCTTCAGGCGCTCCTCAAACCCGACATTTACGCCCTCTGGTTCGAGCCGATCCGACCGGTCTCTCTGGACGGAGATTGTCTGCGCCTGGAAGTCCGTGATGACTTCTGCGCCATGTGGCTTACCGACAATTATCTCGATCTTTTGCGGTCAGTGGCCAGCCAGGTGGCGGTGCGTCCGATCAAACTGGAGTTCGAGGTGGGGACAGGGCTGCCTGCCACGGTGGTTCCGCCCCCGCCCATTCCATTGGAGGAACCCGTCCGGCCGGAACCCCGCTCCTCCGGCGCCAATGGTCGCCACGCCGACGTCCCCTTCAACCCGAGCAACACGTTTTCCACCTTCGTGGTGGGCAGCAACAGCCAGATGGCCCACAGCGCCTCGATCGCCGTGGCGCAGTGCCCCGGGCGTTCCTACAATCCGCTCTTCCTGTTCGGTGGCGTGGGCCTCGGAAAGACCCATCTGCTCAATGCCATCGGCCAGGAGGTTGTGGCCCATCGCAAGAACGCCAAGGTCGCCTACCTGAGTTGCGAGCGTTTCACCAACGAGTTCATCGACGGGCTGCAGAACAATTCCCTGGCCAAGTTTCGCCGGCGGTATCGGCAGGTGGACTGCCTTTTGGTGGATGACATCCAGTTCCTGGCCGGCAAGGAGCGGATTCAGGAGGAGTTCTTCCACACCTTCAACACGTTGCACGAGGCGCGAAAGCAGATCGTGCTGAGCTGTGACAAGCCGCCGAGTGAGATTCCCGGACTCGAGCAGCGATTGATTTCGCGGTTCGAATGGGGTCTGACCGCCGACCTCCAGCCGCCCGACGTCGAGACCCGTCTCGCGATCCTGCGTCAGAAGGAGGCCGTCCTCGGGGTTCACCTCGATCCTAAAATCCTGCAGTTTCTGGCAGACCGGATCCGCACCAACGTGCGCCGCCTCGAGGGGGCCCTGGTGCGCGTGGCCAGCTTCACCCAGCTCACCGGACGGCCGATGCGACTGGATGATGTGGAGAACCTGCTGCGCGAGATTCTTCAGGAGGAGAGCCGCCGGGCCATCACCTTTGAAGTCATCCAGAAGCGGGTCGCCGAGCATTACGACATCCGGTTGGCCGACATGACCAGCAAGCGGCGACCGGAGAACATCGCCTTCCCCCGCCAGGTGGCGATGTTCCTCTGCCGGACGCTCACCGAAGGTTCGCTGAGCCTGATCGGGGACGCCTTTGGCGGCCGGGACCATGGAACCGTCCTGCACGCCGTGCGGGCGGTGAAGAACCGCATGGAGGTGGATTCGCAGGTGCGCCAGACCGTCGGCTATCTCGAAAAGCAGCTGCTGCGCTGACGCCATGCCCCGGTTGTCCATCGTCCGGGTGCTGCTGCTCTTCCTGGTGGGATCGGTGGCGACGTCCGCGCCGCTGCATCGGTCCGAACGAATCTTTCCACCGGAAGCGTGGCATGACCATGGCTCGTGTGTGGTCGAGGCTCCCGACGGCAGTCTGCTCGCCGCCTGGTTCCACGGATCGGGCGAGCGCAAGGCGGACGACGTCCGGATCGAGGGGGCCCGTCTGCCGGCCGGATCGTCGGTCTGGAGTCCGCGTTTCACCCTTGCCGACACGCCGGGATATCCGGACTGCAATCCCTCCCTGCACGTGGATGTCCAGGGAAGGCTGTGGCTGTTTTATCCCACCATCCTCGACCACCACTGGGAGGGTGCCCTGCTCAAGTACCGGGTGAGTTCCGACTGGCTGGGCCCCACCCCTCCCCGCTGGGAGCAGAGTGAGGTGCTGCATGTGACTCCCGGATCGGAGTTCACCGCCGCCGTGAGCAACGCGCTGCCGGTGTTGGAGCGGCAGGCCGCCACAGCGACCTGGGAAGCGTCCACGAAACGGGAGGTCGCGGAGTATTTGGACTCCATGCGCACCCATGCCACCAATGAACTTTACCGCCGCCTCGGATGGATGCCCCGGGCGCATCCGCTGGCAGTGGATGGACGGCTGGTGCTGGGCCTGTATCACGACGGATTCTCCTTCGCCCTCATGGCCATTACCGAGGATGCGGGGGCGCATTGGCGGGTCAGCACGCCGCTGATCGGAGGGGGCAACATCCAGCCGAGCCTCGTCCGCCGCCGCGACGGAACACTCGTCGCCTACATGCGGGACAATGGTCCGCCCCCCAAGCGCCTGATGCGGGCGGATTCCTCGGATCGCGGGGAAACCTGGGGACCAGTGACGGACAGCGAGATTCCCAATCCGGGCTCGGGTGCGGACGTCATTTCCCTGGCCGACGGCACCTGGGCCTATGTGGGGAACGATACGGAGGACGGCCGTCATTCGCTGGCCGTCTGGCTGAGCGGGGATGAGGGGCGAACCTGGGAGTGGCGTCGGCTTCTGGAGCATGACTCCACCCGGAAGCGACAATACTCCTATCCCAGCCTCCTCCAGACTCGTGACGGTCTCCTGCACGTCACCTACAGCGTGGCCTTGCCCGAAGGGGAGGCGATCCAGCATGCGGTCTTCAACACGGAGTGGGTGAAGACCTCCGGCACCTCGCCTCCCTGACGACCCCAACGTCCAGGGACGCCCAAGGGATCCGAGTATCGCACTCGCTCCGCTCGTCTGCTTGAGAGAGGGTGTCCCTGTCGGGTGGGGTTTGCCTTACCCGGTGCGTCTCCTGCCCCATGAGCCGACTTCGCCACCGCGAGCTGCTGCTGTCCCTGAAGTATTCCACGATCGAGGCGAGTTTCAGCGTGCCGATGCTGAACCTCACCATGCCGAGCTTTCCCTTCGTGATCGCCTTTGCCATCACGGCGCTCGGTTTCGGACCGGCTGCCGTGGGTCTGATGGCTGCCCTCCCGCACGCCTGCAATCTGGTCCAGCCGCCGCTGGCCACCTGGCTTCGCGGACGCATGTCGTTATATCAGATCACCTCCCTATCGTTCCTGCTCAGCGCCGCGCCGTGGGGTTTGGTTGCCGGACTTCCCTGGCTGGCGGAGTCGCGGCGGGGAGTCGCCTTTGCCGTGCTGCTCATCGTGGCGACGATGGCCAACAGCCTGGGCTCGGTGGCCTGGGCTGCAGCCATTTCGGAACTGGTGCCGCCGCGCCTTTCCGGACAGTACTTTGGACGCCGCAACCTCATCTTCGGCTTCTGGACCCTGTTGGTCGTCGTGCTGGCCAGCCAGCTGGCCGAGCGGGGGCACAATTCCCTGGAGGCCTTCGGATGGATCTTCGCCGGCGCTGGGCTGGCGCGGCTCGTCGGATTCCTTTTCCTGACACGCATGAAATTTCCCGCCCAGGTGATGCTGCGGGAACCGCAGCCGCCCAATTTCAGGGAAATCATCCTGCCGTTTCAGAACGCAAACTACCTCCGCCTCGTCCTCTACATCGGCGTCTGGGGCCTGATGCTCAACCTGGGGCAGCCCTTCTACACAGGATTCCTGATCGAGGGCCTGCACCGCCCCATCGGCAACGTGGGCCTGCTGACGGCGATCGCCGGCTTGGGGGGGTTGCTCACGCTGCGGAGTTGGGGACGCCTCTGCGACCGCTTTGGCAGCAAGCCCGTGCTCTACGTGTGTTCCCTGGTGTGGGCCCTGACGTCGCTCGGATGCTGGGCGTTGGCGGGCGAGCGCTTTTTCTGGCATCTCACCCTGTGCTATCTGGTCGTCGGCGCCACCACGGCTGGATTCCAGCTCTGCCAGTTCAACCTGATGCTCAAATTGTCGCCCGCCAACAAGGCACCCTACGTGGCCGTGTTTTTGGCACTCACCAGCCTCCTCACCTTGTTCGGTCCGGTGCTCGGGGGCGCCGTGTTGCGCTGGCTGCCGGACCATCTGGGCTCGTTCCTGGGACAACCCATCCGCGACTACCATGTGCTGATCGCCGGCTCCATGGTGGGATGCCTGCTGAGCGTCCATTTGCTGGATTTTGTCCGCGAGGAGGAGGCGCATGCTCCCGAGGATGTCTGGCGCACGCTGCGGCGGATGAGCCCCTTCAATCCGATGCTCACCCTGACCAGCGCCGCGCAGTTGGTTCTGACTCCCGGCGGCCTCCTGGGTCTGACCCGCACCTCACTCCGACAGCTTCGGCGTCACGCCCACCTTATGGGCGACGTGGGAGGCGAAATCGTCGCCGGTAGCCGCGACGCCCTACGCGCGCCGTTTCGCAGTGATCGTCCGGACCGTAGTGATCCTTCGGACCGGTAGCCGTGGTGGCTCCGGTTCAGCCCGACGGGCCCAGAAACACGTCATCCTTCGGCAAGTTCGTGTCCTCCTTCGATTCCCGTGGCGGCGAGGATTCGCGGAACCAATCCACAAACAGCTCCTCCAGTGTCAGGGGAAACACGTACACGCGGGCTCCGGGCAGGTTCCGGATACCCTCCAACTGTGCCTCATCAGTCACCCGGGCCAGCGCCGTCACCACCGGTCCGAGGCAGGTGCAGCGCAGGGCGCCGGGAATGGCGAAGTCCCGGGGCGGTGCGTCGCCGGGAAACACGACTTGTACGCGGCGCATGGTGCGCTGCCAGTCCTCTACCACCCCTTCCGCAACCACGCGGCCGTGATCCATGATGCCCACCCGCGTGGCCAACCGCTCCAGGTCGCCCAGCAAATGGGTGGAGAGCAGGATGGTGCAGCCCTCGCCATGCAGCAGCGCATCAATAAGGCATTGATTGAGTTCGCGGCGCGCGATGGGGTCCAGTCCGGCGGCGGGTTCGTCCAGCAGGATGACTTCCGGCCGCGAGGCCAGGGCCATTGCCAAGGCCGCGAGTCGCTGGTTGCCCCCGGAAAGGCGGGCGATGGCGGTATTCCGCGGGAGATCCCACCGGCGGGCCAGATCGCGCAGAAAGGAGACGTCCCAGTGATCGTAGAAGTGGCCCGTGTACCGGCTGAGATCGTCGAGCGACATCCAGTCCGGCAACTGCTGGCTCTGCGACAGGTAGGCGATGCGCTGTCGGTGCCCGCGCGAGGCCTCCCACAGACTGCAACCGAGCACCCGGGCCTCCCCGCGGTCCGGACGCAGCAGTCCCATCAGGACCCGCAGGGCCGTGGTCTTCCCGGCACCGTTGCGTCCGATGAGACCGTAAACCTCCCCTCCCTCCACCTGGAGGTTGAATCCGTTCACCGCCACCGCACCACCGCGGAAGGACTTTCCGACGCCCCGCGCGTAGATGACGGATTCCATCGCCGTCCCCCGATCAATGTCCCCCGGCCATGACCGCGAACTTCACCGGCTCCACCTCGCCGCCACGCACCGGTCCGAGTGCGTTGAGTTCCTCGCGCACCACCGTGATCACCTTGGGCGTGGAGACATGCAGCTGGGTGGCCTCGACGGCCAGTTGCTTGGCGGAGCGCCGCAGGGCGTCCTCCTGTTCCGATTGGGTCAGGGACGGGGCGGCCTGGGCGATGAATGCTCCTTTGCCATGGCGCTTCTCGATGACGCCATCGCGCTCCAGTTCGGTATACGCCTTCACCACCGTGGTCGGATTCACCGCCAGCGCCGCCGCCAATTCACGAATGGAGGGAATCTGGTCTCCCGGACGCAGCGTGGCCCCCGCCACGTAGTATTTGATCTGGTCCATCATCTGCCGGTACACCGGCACACCGGACCGTTCGTCAATTTGGAGATGTAGTTTGGGACCCATAGCGGCTCGGTTTCCAGTGTTCGATAACACCCACACAGGGAGTGTCAATCAGCGAAATGAGGGAGGCTGGGGTCGTTCCCCTGCGACTACCAGGCGTGTCCGGAGCTGGCGGCGCGGTCGAGGTGGGTGTAGCCGCCGTCCACGAAGAGAAATTGTCCGGTGATGTGACCGGCGCGGGGAGAGGAGAGCCACACGATCGCTGAGGCCAGTTCCTCCGGTGTGGTGAGGCGGCGTCCCAGCGGCACCAGGGCCTCCACCCGTGACCGCGCCAGGGCTGGATCGGACTGGCTGGCGAACCAGCGCTGATACTGGTCGGTGTCGCATTCGGCGGGAATCACGGCGTTGACCCGCACACCCTCGTTCGCCAGGCCCACCGCCCACTCGCGGGTCAATGCCTCCAGGGCTCCCTTGGAGGCGGCGTAGCCGGAGGTGCGGCCCTGTCCGGTCGTCGCCACCTTGGAGCTGACATTCACCACCGCGCCCCGGGCGGCGACAAGGTGTGGACGGGCGAAATGGGTGAGTGCGTAGGCCGGGAGTAGGTTGCGGCGCAGCGAGGCGAGAAAGTCCGCGGGTGGCGCTTCCAGGCTGACGCTGTCGTTCACCCCGGCGTTGTTCACCAGGACGTCGAGTCGTCCCCAGGCCGCCACGGCGTCAGCGATGGCGCGGCCGCAGGCGTCGTCGTCGGTCAGGTCTGCCGCGAAGAATCGTCCCCCGGACACCGTCGCCGCCAGGGCCTCGCCCGCCGCGGCATCGCGGTCCACCCACGCGACCCGCGCCCCCTCGGCTGCGAAGGCCCGCACTGTGGCCGCCCCAATGCCCCGCGCTCCGCCGCTGACCAACACCCCTTTGCCCGCCAGTTGAAGATCCATGACTGGACGGAACCCAACGCCCTACCCCCGCGCCGCGGCAAGCCGCAAGTGAACTCCGTCCCGTTTCCCTGATCTCCACGGATAGGGACCGGGGAGGGGAGGGTTTGACCACGGATAGCGCGGATAGCACGGATTCAAGGCGGGTATGTGGAAGAGAAAGCCCTGACCCAACAGATCCCTTACGGCGTGGGCGGTTTCCATTCGTTGAGCCTTCGCTCCAGGACGGTGTTTCCCGGATTCGCCTCGAGCGACGCCAGGGCCTCGCCGATCAGGTAGAGGGATCCGGTGATGAGCACCAGGGGGTCCGCAGCGGATAGGCGAAGGGCCTCGGTCATCGAGCCCGCGGCCCGGACCGGACGCCCCGCTCCCGTGGCCACCGCCTCCGCCCGCAGGTCCTCGGCGCTGACGGTGCGCTGGCTGGCCACCGGGGTGGTGATGATGCGCCCGGCGAGGGGGACCAGGGTCCGGACGATCTGCCGCCAGTCCTTGTCTTTCAGTAATCCGAGAACCAGCGTCGGTCGGGCCTGCTGGATCAGTCCGGGAAGGGCGTCCCGGAGGGCGAGCACTCCGGGGAGATTGTGGGCGCCGTCCAGCAGCAGGGTTTGGTCTCCCCGCCGGATCTGTTGCAGGCGGCCCGGCCAGTGGACCGTGGCCAACCCCGCTCGCAATTGTTCATCGGTGACCGGCACCAAGGCGCGCAGGAGGCGGACCGTCGCCGCAGCGAGGGCGGCATTGAGGCGCTGGTGGGGACCGGACAATCCCACCGGACAGGTCAGCGCGAGAGCGTCCGGAGTGCCCAGAGACAGAAAGGGGGCATCCAATTCCCGGGCCTTGAACTCCAGGATGGCCCGGGCGTCGGGATCCTCGGCCGCGGTCAGCACCGGGACGTCTGCCTTGATAATGCCCGCCTTCTCGGAGGCAATCTGCGGCACCGTCGCGCCCAGCACGGCCTGATGGTCGAGTCCGATGTTGGTGATGACGCTGGCCAGGGGAGTGACGATGTTGGTGGCGTCCAGACGCCCGCCCAGTCCGGTTTCCCAGAGGACCAGATCCACCCCTTCGGCGGCGAAATGCCGGAGGGCCATGACGGTGGTGAATTCGAAAAACGTGGGCTCGATTCCCGGCAGAGTGGCCACGATCTCCCGCAGTTCCGTCACCCCCCGGGCCAGCGCCTCATCGCCCATCGGCACCCGGTTGATCTGTACGCGTTCGCCGAAGCGGACCAGATGCGGGGAGGTGTAGAGCCCGGTTTGGAGTCCTGCCGCCCGGTAAACGCTGTCCAGCATGGCGCACACGGATCCCTTGCCATTGGTCCCGGCGACATGGATGAAGCGGAGGCGCGCCTGGGGATTCCCGGCGGCGGCGGCCATGCGGCGTGTGGTTTCGAGTCCGGGCTGGAAGCCGAACTGCTGGAGAGAATGGAGATAGGCAAGCGCCTCGGTCACCGTCACGCGGCTAAGTTTCGCGGAACCCCACGGGCTGCAAGCCCGGCGCGTGGCAAATTCAACAGCCGCCACCCCTCAGCCAAGCCACCATTGGACAAAGTTCGCGCCGCTTGCTCCCGTGTCGCAGATGGAACTGAGTTACCGCCGCGTTGATCTGGCCCTGCGCCATTCCTGGGCGATTGCCACCGATCTGCAGCGGGGCGGGGGGAAGTCGATGTACCCGGTGGTGCTGGTGACGCTGAGGGACGCCGCCGGACGCCACGGCCTGGGCGAGGCGTCTCCGTCCAGCCAGTACCAGGAGACCCATGAAACCGTCACCGACTTCCTGCGACGCGTGGATCCCCGGCAGTTGTCGTTCGACGACATCGCCGGCAGCATGGCCTATCTGGACCGCGTGGAACCGGGACGCTACCCGGCGAAGTGCGCCCTGAATCTCGCCCTGCTGGACGGCGCGGCGCGGGCGGCGGGGAAATCGGTGACGGACTTCGCTGGGCCGGGGTTTACCGAGGGACGGCATGTCACTTCCTTCACCATCGGTCTCGACAGCCCGGAGATGATGGCGCGCAAAACTGCCGAGGCAGCGGCCATGCCGGTGCTCAAGATGAAGCTGGGAAGTCCACGGGACCGGGAGAATTTCGCGGCGGTGCGGGGCGCCGCGCCGGGGAAGAAGATTCGGGTGGACGCCAATCAGGCATGGACCACCCGGGAGGAGGCCCTGCGCCACATTGAATGGCTGGCGGCCGATGGATTGGTGGAGTTCGTCGAGCAGCCGATGCCGGCGTCCACTGCCGAGGCGGACGCCGCCTGGCTGAAGGAGCGGTCGCCGCTGCCCCTCTTTGGCGATGAATCCTACCAAAGCGCCGCCGATGCCGAGACCTGCGCGCAGCGCTTTCATGGGATCAACGTCAAGCTGGTGAAGACGGGCGGCGTCACGGCGGGCCTTCAGGCGTTGGAGGCGGCCCGGGCGCGCGGATTGAAGACCATGCTGGGGTGCATGATTGAAAGCTCGGTCCTGATCACCGCCGCCGCCCATCTGGCAGACCTCGCCGATCACCTCGATCTCGACGGCAATCTTCTCATCACCAATGACCCTTACCGCGGTGTGCTGTGCGAGAACGGACGGCTGTCCTTCGCCGGCGTGACCGAGACACTCGGGCTGAGGGTGACATCCAGCTCCCAGGACTGAGCCTGCACCCCGGCCTTCCGATCATGGGCACATACACCAGGGCGGCGAAGTTCTTCCGGGCCGACTCCCGCCGGATCGCGGCTGCCCTGGGGCTGCTTCTGCTGAACACCGGCCTCGCCCTGCTCAAGCCCTGGCCGCTGGCACTGATGGTGGATCGCCTGGGCGGATCGCCGGACCGGATGGCGCTGTCCTGGGCCGGGTCCACGGCGACCTTCGTCGGCATGATGGCCGGTGCGCTGGTGCTGATCCACGGCACCCACGCGCTGCTCGGGGCCTGGCAACAGGCGGTGGTGATTTCGACGGGATTGCGCGGACTCGCCCGCGTCCGGCAGGCGGTGTTCGACTGGCTGGTGCGGCTGTCTTTCCGGCGACTGCAGGGATCGCAGGCCGGCGATCTCATCTATCGCGCCACCTGGGACACCTACGCCTTCCAAACTCTGTTCACCCAGGGCCTCTTCACCTCCCTCGGCGCCTCCCTCAGTGTGGTGGCCATGACCGTGGTGATGGCGCGGTTGAACGTCTCGCTGACGCTGGTGGCGCTGGCCACGGTTCCCATGCTGCTGCTGGTGATGCGCGCCTTTGGTCCGCGTCTCGGCCGCCGGGCGGGTGCGGCGCAGGCGGCGGACGCCTCCATCGCCAGTGCGGTCCAGCAAACCGTCGCCAACCTTCCCTTGATCCAGAGCTTCACCCGCGAGGAGGAGGAGTCCGCACGGTTTGCCACGCAGGTGGACGCCGCCTTCACCAACCGCTGGGGTCAGCACCGGATCGAGGTGTTCTACCTGGCGCTGGTGGCCGTGGTTCTGGCGTTGGGCATGGCGGCCATCGTCTGGGTGGGCGGCATCCAAGTGTCGGTGGGACGTCTGACGGTCGGTGAACTGATCGTCTTCGTCGCCTACCTGGTGCAGCTCTACGAACCCCTGAATCAGCTCTCCCATGTGGGTTCCACGGTCAGCCAGGCACGGGCGGGGGCGGGACGCGTCCTGGAATTGCTCGACGCCCGGGATGCGGAACCGGTTTCTCCCCGCGTGCCGGCGTCCCTTCCGCAGCCCCCGCTGGGAGTGGAGTTCCGCGGCGTCCGCTTCGCCTACACCGCAGGGCAGCCGGTCCTGAACGACCTGTCCTTTGCCGTGGCTCCCGGCGAGTCGGTGGCCCTGATCGGCGCCAGCGGTGCCGGCAAGTCCACGCTGCTGCAGTTGATCCCGCGGTTTTTTGACCCGGAGTCGGGTACCATTCTCATTGGAGGACTCGAGGCGCGGGAGTATCCGCTGCGGGAACTTCGGCAACGGATTGCCTTCGTGCTCCAGGAATCCCTGCTCGTCCCGGGAACCATCGCGGACAATATCCGCATCGGCCGTGTGGACGCCCCGCGCGAGGCGGTGGAGGCCGCGGCGCGCGCGGCAAATGCCGATGGGTTCATCCGGTCCCTGCCGAAGGGGTACGAGACGAGAATCGGGGACGGCGCCGCGCGTCTGAGCGTGGGAGAGAAGCAGCGGCTGAACCTGGCCCGGGCGTTTCTCAAGGATGCCCCCATTCTGCTGCTCGACGAACCCACCAGCGCACTCGACGCCGCCAGCGAGGAGGCGGTGCTGTCCGGACTGCGCACCCTGATGCGGAACCGGACCGTCCTCATGGTCGCCCACCGGAAGAACACCCTGCGCGCCGTGGACCGCATCCTGGTGCTGGAAGGAGGACGGGTGGTCTCCAGCGGAACGCCAGCGGAGATGCTGTCGCGTGAGGCTGCTTCCCCGGAGTGAGAATCTGCACCCTTCCGTCAGGTGGTGCGCGGTTTGGATCCGGGTCCCCAGGTCAGCAGCGCGGCGATGGCCAGCAGGAGCAGGCTGTAGCCGCCGATCAACTGAGGAACCATCCGGAACACGGCGGACGGTTCCAGCCCCATCAGGTAAGGCCGGATCACGGCCAGTGTGCTGAGGTAGGCACCAGCAACCCCAAGAGCCCACACAACGATCCAGAACCGTCCGCGGGCGAGCAGATTGGACACCAGCACATTGGCCATGGTGTACGCCACCATGGCCCAGGCATACCACGGAACCACCGTCGCCGCGGCGAGTGCTTCCGGTTTGTTGAAGTAGACGATCATCAACGGGAGGCGGGGGAACAGGGTGACGAACCCGGCGGCCAGCGATCCGAGGATCAGGGTTCCCATCAGGGCCAGCGTCAGGGCGTCGGATCGAGTCCCGGCTGCTGTGGCCCGGGCGATCTTGGGAAACATGACCATGGCCAGCGGGACGGTGACCTGCATCAGGGCAAATCCGACCAGGGAGGCGGGAAGGTACGCCGATCCCAGGTTGAAGCGGTCGGACTGATCGGCGGGAATGAGCGCTTTGAGGTAGACGACATCCACGGTGGCCAGCAGGACCATGGCGGTGGCCCCCAGGGTGAAGGGAAGCACCCGCGCCACCCAGGCACCCCAATCCACAGGCGCTCCGGGACCCGTCCACTGCCCCCGTGTTCGCCAGAACGCCACCCCGGTGGAGATCCCCATGGCCAGGAAGGCGGCGGTCAAGGCGGCTGCTGCGCCGAGATGCAGGACCATGACAGTCACCACGGTCATGGAGAGACGGAGAACGCCGTCCAGTACCGCCACCCAGCCCAGAGTGGAGAAGTCCTGCTCTCCCTGGAGCAAACCCAGCAGCACGGGCTTCAGGAGAATCATCAGGCCCACACCAAGCATGGGCCAGAGCACCCGGCCATCGCCGAGTTTCAACTGGGCGCTGAGAGCGTCCCGTCCGAGGAAGGTGGCCAGCGCGAGGATCATCCAGATCAGAAAGGCTCCGCCCAGGACGCGCCGGGTGGTGGTGGCCAGTTGGGACCGCAATTCCGGGGTGATGGACGCAGCCCCCTGCTGGGCAAATCCGGTCAACAATCCTGCGGTGGGAATTCCCAGAAGCTGGACTACCCGCAGCATGGTTCCAAAGATCTCGTACTGGGATCCCTCCATCTTGAACACCACTGGATGCACCACGGTCATGAGGGCACCCCCGACTACTGTAGCCAGTGAAAGCCACGCGCTCTGCCGGAAGAAACCCGCCCGTGATTCGCTCATGTTGCGCCCGGGGAATACCCGAGCTTTGGACGGCGGGCGAGGCGGCAATTGCCTGTGGCCCGTGGCCCGTGGCCAATAGCCGATAGCCGATAGCCGATAGCCGATAGCCGATAGCCGATAGCCGATGGCCAGGTCAGCCACCGGCGCGCTGCTCCGCGAACTCGACGGCGCGGCGGGTGACCACCGCCCAATCCAGATCCGACGCGACTCGTCCGGCGGCGGCGAGGCCCAGTCGGTGGCGTTCCTCGGCGGGGGTTTCGATCCAGGCCAGGATCACGGCGGCAAAGCTGGCTCCGTCAAAAGTGCTGAAGCGGATGGCCGGCTCCCGCGCGAAGTGGCGCTGCAGATTCTCCAACGGCGTGCTGGCCACGGGTACGCCGCAGGCCAGGTACTCCACAGCCTTGGCCACGAATGCACAGTGGGTGCCGTTGGATTCTTCGTAGGGAACCAGCCCGACGGTGGCAGTTTGAACCGCGCTGGCCACCGCCTCGTAAGGCACGAATCCGGTGGACTCCACCCGGATTCCCGGCAGCCGCAATCGCAGCTTCAGGATGAACTGACGCAGCGCCGGAGTCTCGCGCCCGACGAAGCGGAACACCACGTCCGGACGCGCCGTCGCCACGCGGGCCATGGCTTCCAGGGCGATCGGGCCCAGATGATGCTGATCAAACGATCCATGCATCAGCACCACGGGCGATGTGGAATCCGGTGACCGCTCGGCCGGTTGAAACAGGCCAGCATCGTAGCCGTACTGGATGGCGCGGATGCGGTCCGCCGGATAGCCGGTGGCGGCGAAGCGTTCAGCGAGCGGCTGGGAGACGGTGAGGATTCCCGCCGCGTCGTACCGCCGCGGCAGTGACATCTCGAAGCGGGTCAGTTGCCGCACCAGCGGTCGCGGCGCGACCCAGGCGGGCCACGTCTCCATGAAGCCGGTGAGGTAATCGAGAAAGTTGAACACCGCGGGAATCCCCAGCTCACGATGCAGCCGTCCGGCGGCCACCGCGGAGATGGTGTGCTGCGCGAAGAGCAGATCCAAGGCGACTGGGGGGGCGGATGAACCCTGGATGGAGCCCCGGACCAGAGAGGCCAGTTCCCGGGGATACAGCAGGTACTTGAGATTGCGCAGGCGCGCGTAGCGGCCCATCCGCCACCGGGTGAACGGATGCACCACCACGCCAAATTCCCGGGCGACTTCGGCGGCGTCCGGAAACTCCGGACAAAACAGATGTACCGTGTGTCCGCGCCGCACGAACTCCCGCACCAGGTAGGGCGCCTCGGCGGATCCCCCCCCGCTGGGCGGATGGAAGGGCTCGTGGGTCAGAAAGGCGACGCGCATGCGTTGGCGGACCCTAACCCGGGCGATCGCCAGGGCGGAATCCGGATTTTACCACAGA
>JBDKKE010000389.1:0-10207 GCA_039796255.1 Verrucomicrobiota bacterium
CAGGAGACGTACTCGCCTACCCCATGAATCCGACATCGGCGTCCTGGAGGGTGCCGAACTGGGTGAGGTTGCCGAAGACGGAGGGAAGATCGGCATCGGTCACTCCCATCCATCGGGCCAGCGTCGCCCCGTATTGCTCGGTGGAGGTGGTGGGAATCAGCACTCCGCGGGATCCGCAGTCATCGGGTCCCTGAAGGGCCAGATCGGGAAAGGTGCCGTAAACCTGCCCCCCCTGCACCGCCCCACCCAGGATGAGATGGTGATTGCCCCATCCATGGTCGCTTCCCGAACCGCTGGGCTGCAGGGAACGCCCGAAATCGGAGAGGGTGAAACTCGTCACCCGATCTGCCACCCCCATTTCAGCGGTGGCGTCGTAGAACGCCCTCAGCGCCTCCGACACCTGGGTGAGCAGATCCCAATGCTGCCAACTCTGCGATCCGTGGGTGTCAAATCCGCCGAGGGAGCAGAAGAAGACCTGTCGGCTCATTCCTGTGTTGGTGCGCAGTTGGATGATCTTCGCCACCTGTTGCAACTGGTCGCCCAGAGTGGTTTCGGGAAACACGGTGTTCACCGTCGCGGTGTTGCCGCGCAGCAGCGCGTTCAGGGCAAGGGCATCCTTGCGCACCTGGTTCGCCGACTGGATCAACGCCAGGCCGCTGTCGAACTCCAGCAACTGCTGGATGCCGGTCAGGCGCGCCGTCGTGGCCGACTGCGGCCACAGGTTGAGTCCACTGACATCCAGATCGAATCCGGGCAAAAGACTGGCCGACTGCACGTGATTGCCGGTGCAGAAAAGCGCCGGCCCGTTGGTGGAGATGCTGGCGGGAAAAGTGGAGGCGCCGTTCTTGGCCCGCAGGGCATCCGCTGCCCGGGCGCCCCAACCTGTGCCGCCGGCACTGGACGGAATGCCGCTCTGCATCTGCTGGATCTGATCAGAATGCGAAAAAAGGTTGGTGGGTAGCGGAGTGAGTCTGGCGAGGAAACCCGGTCGGGTCACCGGCGCCACCAGCATTCCCGTATTGGCCAGCAGCGCGAGCCGTCGCTGTGCCCAGAGGGGATGGATGGCCGCCAACCCGGGATTCAATCCATAGGGCGTGCCTTCCGGGGTCTGAATCTGCAGTAGCGGCCCATTGGAGTCCGGAAGCGCCAGGCTGCCGCGCCCAATCCGATAGGCGTTGAAGGCGGACTGGGTGAGCGGAATGACCGTATTGTGGCCGTCGTTGCCCCCCATGAGGAACACGCACACCAGAGCCTTGTAGTCGGCGCCACCGCCACTGGACTGAGCCAGGGCGTTCAGCCAGCCCAGGCGGGTGAGGAGCGCTGAGGCTCCCGCGCCGCGAAGAAGGGTGCGGCGACTAAAGCGGAGGGATTGCATGGTGGAGGGAATTGAGGTGGGGCGGCGGTTCAATGCTGAACGGCGTACTGGCCGCTCAGGGCGGTCAGGTACAGGACGGTTTCAATGCGGATCCGCGCGTCGTAGCCGGGGGACGCGGCGTTGATGAGAATGGGTTTCATGCCGGCCGGCATCCGGCCGTAGAGCAGCCGCTGATTCACCGCCTCCACGAGCCCGGCCATGTCATTGCCGAAGGGCTGGAAAGGCGCGAGGTCGAGGGTGAAGTCGCCTCCCGAATTCCCGATCAGATGGAAGAGCAGATTGCCGCGCAGCGTGGCTTCGGTGGGGCTGTAGATCTGGAACTCGGGTCCAAACAGGGGACGTTTGGGCACGCGGTACAGCGGCGAAAACCAACTGAACACCGAGGGTGGATCCAGCGGCGTCTGCGCCATGTATCCGAACAGATAGGTGAGCTGCTGGGTGCTGGTGAACTGACCGTCGAGAGCGCGCAGGAATCCGCAGACCTGGAGAATCGGTTCCTTGAGTCGGCCGGAATTCACCGAGGCCACGTCGTTTCGGGCCTCCGGGTCGGTAAGAATCGCCGTGACCACCGCCCGCAAATCACCTCCGGTGGCAGCGAACACCGAAGACACCCGCTGAATGTACCCGGGGCTCGGATTGCTCATCACCAGGCTTCGGATCAGCCGCGTGGAAATGAAGGGCGCCGTGTTTGGGTGTTCCATGAGGATGTCGAGCACACTCTCCAGATCCTCCTGCACCGTCTGGTTCGCGGGGATCACCCGACCCAGAATCGTCTTGGCTCCCGTGGCGTGATGCTGCGGCCGCGTCTCCATGGGCGCCCCATGGTAGTCGTAATTGGCGGCCCTGGGAGTGGCGCCCGGCTCCGTCGCGTAAGTCCATCCAGTCATCGCCAATGCCACCTGCATGACATCCGCCTGGGAATACGCGGACATCGGCGCTCCGTTGGCATCCAGCAGGAGGCTGCCATCCGGATTCAGCTCCCACACTCCGATCGCAAACAACTGCATCAGTTCGCGGGGAAAGTTCTCGTTGGCCCCACCCTCAAGCCCGGGCTTCATGGAGTTCGCCAGATCGAGATACTTTCCCATGGAGGAGGTCTGAGTGACCTCGCGGAGCAGATCGCGGTAGTTGCCAAAGGCATGCTGTCGGAGGGCGTTCATCCAGGGCAGCATCGCGTCGGCATAGATCAATTTGTTGGCCGAGGTGACGACGATCTGGCTGAGGGAGTACAGGACACGCTGGCGCAACTGGTCCGGTGCCGCGGTGTAGTTGTGAAGAAGCCACTTCTGCAGCGTCCCGATGGAATTGTCGGGCGGCACCGGAAACACCGTCGCCGGCAGCGAAAACTGTTCCTCGAGATAGGCCGGGATGCCGATCTGCTGGACGCGCGCCAGGCTGGCGGAATTGGGACCGAAGGAGGCCTGTTCCAGAAACCGGGCCGCGCTCAGGGCCGCGGGAGTCGTCGGCGGCAGGCCGAGTCGGATGATGACCTGGGCCGACAGGGCGGGATTCGCCGCCGGGATCGCGCGGAGAGTGACGGTGCTGACGGAGGGCATCACCGCCGGCGCCGTATACAGTCCCGAGGCGGTGACTCGCCCCGTGGCGGCAGTGCCTCCGGTAACGCCGTTCACTGACCAGGTGACCGCGGTGTTGGTGCTGCCCGACACCGTGGCCACAAACGCCCGGCTCGATCCCAGCGAAAGGGACAGCGTCGTCGGGGTCACGGTGATGGTGATCGGCGGAGGCGGTGGGACCAGGGTCACGGCGGCCTGCGCGGACCTCGCGGGATTCACCACCGACGTGGCCCGGATCACCACGGTCGTGGACGCGGGCATGACGGCGGGACCGGTGTACACGCCACCGGACGTGATTCTTCCTGTGGTGGCAGAGCCGCCGTTCACTCCGTTCACCGACCAGGTGACCGCCGTGTTGGTGCTGCCGGTCACCGTCGCGGCAAAGGTGCGGCTCGCGGCGAGGGCCACCGTAGCGGACACCGGAGATACGGCGACCACGACGGGCGGTGGGGGCGCGGACACGGTGATCACCGCTTGGGCGAACACCGTCGATTGGGCCACCGAGGTGGCCCGTACCGTGACGCTGCCACCGGTGGGCACCACCGTGGGCGCCGTGTACACACCCGCCGCGGTGATCCGGCCACTGGCTGCGGAACCACCGTTCACCCCGTTGACCGACCAGAGGACAGCGGTGTTGGTGGTGCCAGTGACGGTTGCGGTGAGGGATCTCGATGCGCCCAACAGCACCGTGGCACTGGACGGAGACACAGCGACCCTGACGACACCCGCCGCGACCGGAACGCCGACCGTATTCCCGGTAACCGCACCCGGCCCTGGCTGGCGGACGGCAAAGATCAGCGTTCCGGCAGCAGCAGCAGATCCCGTGGCGGTGAGGGACGTCGACGAACTGTAGGTCGTCGGAAGGTCCACCCCGTTGGCCGTCACCTTGGAATCGGGCGCGAAGTTGCTTCCGTTGAGTCGGACCTGGTAGTTGCCGACCGTGAGGGATCCTCCGGCGGTCGAAGACACACTCCATAGCCAGGGATACTTTCGCGTGATCGTGACCGGCGTGGCGGCGAAGGAAGTGGGAAACGCGGTGCTGCGCGCCTTGACCGTCAGAACGTTGTTGGAGGGAGCGACTGGAGGCGGCTGATAGAGTCCGGTCGCACTAATGGTCCCCAGGGTGGCATTGCCGCCGACCACGTCATTGACCAGCCAAACCACGGTATTCGGAGTGATGGGGACATACGCGCCGAACTGCTGCGTCGAACCGAGTTCCACCGTGGCGTTCCTCGGCCAGATATCCATCGCCCCCGAAACCTGCGCCCTCGCCAGGCCTCCCGTCAGCAGCCACACCAACAGGACCACTGACGCCACCCCCCAGCTCAGTCCACGCCACCGATTCCCCAACCGCCCACCTCCGGCCGTGGGCAACCGACCCACCCGGTGGGAATGCCTGCCCAGCCCCGGGATCGGAGTCGCAGGAGCGGTCCCGCGCTTTCCCGGGCTGCCCGCCGACGGAATCTGCGGCCAATGGTGCATACCGGAAGAGGCATTCATGGGGGGTGCCGTAGAGAGTGCGAGGAAGCTGCTGGGTGACTGCGACAAGTACTTACCCATTATTGCAAACTCCAGCAACACATCTCTGCGGGACTCGAAGGCCGCCCGGCCGGGTCACTTGGGCGGAGCGTCGAGCCGTTCCCCTGTCACGCGGATTGCAGTCTGCTTTTCGCCGCGGTCGGGAATCTCTTTGACGACTGCACTGCCGTCTTCCCGGAAGAGCCAGTACTGGGTCGCCCGGTAATTCTCGTTTTGGAACGAGATTAGGAACACCCCGTTGCCAATCAGTTCGAAGGTGCCGTGCAGACCCTCCAGTCTCGGGTCATCGCTGCGACTACAGCGCGCCACATTGTCCCTGGACTCGAAGGTCAACGTCCGCTCGCGTCCGCGTATCTGGAGGACAACGCGGAAATTTCCGTCCGGCACGGCCTTCATATCCAAGACCTGAGGTGCCTGGAGGGTTGTCTTGGATTGCTGACCGTGGCCGCGGTGAATCGTTAAAACTGCGGTCAGGCACAATACCAGGGAGAATAGACGGGATGTTTTCATGGAGTCATGGGCGAGGTGAATGCTGTTGGGAAACCAAACTCGACCGTGTTCGTCTTCGCGATCGCGTCCGCCGCGAAAGGAACCAGACCGCCGCAGCGCCAAAAATGAGCAGCGCCCACGTTTCCGGTTCCGGCACGATCGAGGGGGTCGTCAGCGGATCCACCGGGGTCAGACCGGCCTGGGTAAACTGCGCCTTCGATTCAAGGACCACGGCACCGCTGACGGGTGTCACGAGCTGCCAGCGGGCGGCCAGTTCCACCGCGTCACTGATGAGGCGTTCGTGCCGGAGTTGCTGGATCCGCTCCAGTGCCCAAAGCCGGACCAGATGCCGCGACGCCGTCACTACGGACCCGGGATCCGTCTCGGTGCGTTCCGTCTGCCACACGAGGTGGGGAGCCGCGCCGTTCCACTGCTGAAGCAGGCGGACCAGATCCTCCGTCACGGAACCGAGGCGGGGCACGTTGGAGTATCCGGCGATTCCAGCGGATTCCTTCGCCGTACGGTTCGGCCCGAGTCCTGCCTGGAAATCCAACAACTGGGTTGCCGTGCCGCCGGTGCGCTCGAGTCGCTGGGTGACGCCATAGACACCCCCGAGCAGGACGGGCTGCGGACCATGCACCCAGAGGACCGTACTTCCGGGAACCTGCGCCGCCCAATCCCACGCCGCCTCCAGGGCGGGCACCGGGTCGTGACCACCGGCGAAGGTGGGGATCCGTTCATCCATTTGTCCGGTAATCGCCGCAAAGGACCCCTCCTCGATCCTGGCGGCTTCGATCACTCCATCGTGGGCAATCCAGACACCCAATCCCCCCTGGCCTCCCGCCTGTTTCAGGGCATCGCGAACCGCCTCGAACCCGGCGCGACCGCCGCGCCCACCATCCAGTACGATGGCTAGGCGGCCCCGGGCCCGGGGCGGGGCGGGGCCGAGGTGTTGCCGGACCCAGGCGGGGGTAGCCGCGCGGTCATCGCGAGCCCACGCGCTCACCACCCCGGAATCCCTGGGCAGGCGAATCGCCGGGAAGGCCGCGCCCGCATCCCGCTCGCGCACCGCAGCGTGGAGGGCATTGGAGCTGTTCGCATCGAGTGTCCATCCCGCCGGTGCGCCTACCGCCGGCCGCGGTGTCTCCAGCCAGGCGTGATGCCGCAGATCCTCACGAATGGCAAAGTTGCGTTCCGCAAAGCGCGGCCAGACAAAGGCGACATTCCCGCGATCGAACGGGGCCAGGGGTGCCGTGATGCCCAGTCGGACCTTCATGGTCCCGCCCTTGGCGGGTACCGGGAAACACTGCATGAGCACCCGGTCGGGTCCGGAGGTGGTGACCAGAATCGGATCGCGCCGCTGCACAACGGCCACCTGCTGATACGCGGCGCGCACCTCGCCCCGGCCGGCAAACGCCGCCTCGCGTTCCTCGCCGTTCACCCAGAGGGTCACCCGCGAGACGACGCCCCCGGGCGGCAACTGGATCTCCGCCCGGGCTTCACGCGGCTGGCGCTCGTGATCGTTGCGGAACTCCAGGGTCCACTCGGTGTACGCCCACCCGTCGTCGGCATTGCCCTTGGCATCCAGCCGGGAGGACATCAGGGACAACCCAGAAACGTGTCCGGAGACGGCCTCGCCGCCGACGGCATTGTCCCACTCAAAATCCCGGAGAACCTCGCGTCCGGCACCGCGCAATCGGCCGAGGGGCGGTCGCACGGCATTGAAGGGTTGTCCGACCACTCGAAAGTAAACCTCCTGCGCCTGCTCGGCGGAGATCCATCGGCGCGAAAAGACTTCATCCCAAACCTGCCGCCGCTGCCCGTAGCAGGCCTTCAGCAGCACCTCGTCATCCCCATGGGAACGCAACCGTCGAATCGCCTGTTCTCTCTCGGCACCAACATGGGTGACCGCCTCATCCAGCCATTCGCGCGTCATAACGGCCGGCAACGCCAGCACTCCCAGCAGCGCCATGGCACCGGCCCACCCCACCCACCGATGCCGCGGCCAGAAGGACTGCGTCGCTCGCGCCCGCTTCTTCAAGCGGCTGCCAATCATCAGACCGCAGATCCACGCCAGCAGCGGCGAGAGCGGAAGGAAGCCAAAACCCAGGAAAACAATTCCCACCAGGGCAAACGGGGAAAACGGAAGGAAGATCAGCGCATAGGCGCCCGCCACCCCGAGCGACATGGACTGCATCCACACCAGCCAGGTCGGAACGACGCCGGTCGTCCGGCCCAGCCACAGCAACGCGATGGCGTGGGTAGCCGGGACGAGGGCGATCAATAGGGCGTGCAGCACTGTCGGAATCGGATCCAGCAATTCCGCGGCACAGGCGCGGGTGGTCCATTCAAAGAGCAGCGTCCCCAATGGCAGCAGCACTCCGAAGATCCACAGCAGGGTTTCCCGGGTCCGGGAAAACGCTGGAGGCCCGGGTCGCGCCTCGGGTGGAGTCGGATGAATCGACTCCCCAGTCGTCGATCCCGAGTGGGGCATCGTCAGCAAATCCGGGGCGACCCTGGCCAGGATTCGGAGGACATCCGCCTCGGTTACCACGGCGAGTTTCAGAGCCGCCGCCTCGCGCTCCAGATGCAGACGCAGATCGCCGATGACTTCATCAGCCTCGGCTCCGTCCGCCGCAAACCGGGCGCGGTGAAGATTCAGGTGCTGTTCAAGGACAGCACGGGCATTGGGGGTCCATTCATTCACGGTCGCCTCCGATCTGTTGGGTGCTTCGGTTCAGGGTCTCAAGAAAGGCATTCATGGTCTTCAGGGTCCGGTGACCCTCAGGAGTCAGGCGATAGTACTTGCGGGCCGGACCCGTGGCGGATTCCTCCAGGCGGGTGATCACCAGGCCAGAAAGTCGGAGGCGGGACAGCAGCGGATAGAGCGTGCCCTCCGTCAGCCCCATTCCCGGGACCTCCGACAATTCCCGGACGAGCTCGTAGCCGTAGCGTTCGCGCAACGAAAGTGATCGGAGAATGCACAGTTCGATCACGCCCTTGCGGACCTGCACCACCCAGTTGTCGAAGAAATCGGACACGGCGTTGTCTCGTCGGGAGTGCGATACTGTGTGACGCAAGGTAGCTTGCCGTGCAAGACATCAGTTCTCCAGACCCTGGGGCGATGGGTTCGTTCAAAGTCGAGGCCCACGGCGAGGGAAATCTCCAGATCCAGGAAATCGTCGAAACCCGAGGCCGGGTGCCGGGGTTGATTCACTGTGCCCTTCCCCAGCGACAGCGCCATGACCGCAGAGACCCCGGCTCGGGGTTGCCGCCGCTGGCGGCTCCTTCTCTTGGGAGTCCTGACCGTCTGGATGCTCCTGGTCTGCGGCGCTCTGCTGGCGGGGGTCTGGAATCGGCCTTCCCACCGGGCCGTGATCGCCATGACCTGGGGTGTCATTCTCGTCTGGGTTGCCGGTTGCGGAGGCACCCAATGGCATTGGAGGGATTTCTGGCTGGGGTTGGCCGACCGCGTCCGCATGCCGTGGGGTGTGAAGTTTGTGCTTGGCGCCATCGCGCTGGCCCTGGTCGAGGAGGCCGTGACGACGGCCATGACCAATGCCGCCCCGCTGTTCGGCGTGAAACGGGGAGAGGCCTACATCACGGCGTCCTCCAACTACCTGGACGTCGTGCTCCGCCACAGCGTCGTGGCCTTCATACCCCTCTTCATCGGGTGGGCCGTGATTCTGAGCCGGTGGCGCTTCTCTCCCTTTGCCGTTTTCGTGCTGTTTGGAATCACCGGAACCCTCGCGGAAACGCTCACCTTCGGCCCTCAGAACCTAGGCAATGCCGGATTCTGGATTCTGGTCTACGGACTGATGGTCTGGCTGCCGGCGCATTTTCCACCACCGAACCGTTCCGCGCGGGATCCAGAGTGGTATCATTACCCGCTGGCCGTCGTGATACCGTTCCTCTTCATGCCGCTATTGGCGGTGATCGCGCCGTGGCTGTGGCTCTTTCCTGGACATCCGCACATTCACTTTCCCCCAATCACCGGTCCGTGAAGTGCGCACCGACGTCCAGTTACTGGCGCAAAATAAGGACCGCCAGAAGCGAGGATTCCGCAGGTCCGAACGCGATGGCCTCGCCTCCCGCGGGCAGTCCCCAGTCACTCGGCGTCCAACTCGCCCCGGCATTGTCGCTGCGGAGCAGTCCGGAGCCGCCCGAGGTTCCCAGGAGAACTGTGTTTCCCGAGCGGGCCATGGCCCAGGTCGGCGCGTACTCGGAGAGACCGAGCCCCGCCCAGTTCCAGGACTTCCCACCATCGCTCGATGTGTAGACGCCACCTGAATTCCGGCCTGAGAGGAGGGTGTCTCCGACGGCCACGAGGCGCAGGGGACGTTCGTTTCCAGCCGGAGTCCAAGACCGGGTGGCAGAGTCCAGCCGATGAACTCCCCCTGCGTAAAGAGCCGCATAAAGGACACCGCCCTGTTCCGCGAACTGGAACACCTGCGCCTCCGGAGGAAGGCCCTGGCTGACGGATTCCCACTCGCGCCCTGCGGCGTCAAGGACATGGACTCCACGAAGATCCGTTCCGGCATACAACCGCCCACCGCTCACCGCCAAACTCAATACGTTGGTCCCCGCGAGGCGAACGCCCACAGGAATCCATGACTGTCCATGATCCCCCGAACTCCAGACCCCACGTGTGGTGGCGCAATACACCTGTGCTCCCCGGTTGGCAAAATCCCACACCTTGACGGCCTCTGGGACGCCCAGCCTGGGACGAATCCAAGAGGCTCCATCATCCGCCGACAGGTAGAGTCCACGCTCCGTCCCGGCGAGCCGGTGGTGACCTGCTTTGCCGAGCGCGTCCACTCGGAGCCCCCGGGGCAGTCCATTCCCCACGGTCATCCAGGTGCGTCCTTCATCCGTGGATCGGTACATGCCAAAGGTTCCGGCGAAGGCACCGCTGGAAAGAGCCAGAGACAACAGGAAACCCCAGCCGCCCGGGAATCGCCGACTCAAAGAGGACCCCGCGAGGCGCGGTTTCGAATGCGTTGACGGGAGCGAGATCACTGTAACCCCTCTGATACTCCTTCAACGATAGGCGGCAAGAAGAGCCTGCAGGCGGCGGGTCTCCCTCCGGTTCCTGAACAGCGCCCAGGTCAGACAGGCTGTCGAGACTGCGATGCACAGCGCGAAGACGACGATCCTGGAGGAGCCCCCATCCGGTCACAGGAAGAGTCTAAGTCGACAGTCCCGGAGGCCACCTCTACCAGAGAATCGG
>JBDKKE010000390.1:0-4195 GCA_039796255.1 Verrucomicrobiota bacterium
GAAGACGGGAAAGCGGTTGGGTCCGGACCAGATTGCCCTGCTCACCCGCTGGATCGGGGAGGGAGCGGAATGGAAGCCGCACTGGTCCTACATCACCCCCGAACGTCCCGCCGTTCCCGCCCTCGGGGACGTGTCCTGGGCCCGCAACGAGATCGACCGCTTCATCGGGACACGCCTGGAGGCGGAGGGTTTGAAACCGTCCCCCGAAGCGGATCGGCGGACGCTGGCGCGCCGCGTGGCGTTCGACCTGACGGGACTTCCCCCCACCATCGACGAGGTGGACGCGTTTCTGTCCGACACCAGTGACGCCGCCTATGAAAAGCTAGTGGATCGCATGCTGGCGTCGCAGGCCTACGGCGAACGCATGGCGGTTCCCTGGCTGGATCTGGCCCGGTTTGCCGACAGTGACGGCTACCACGCCGACGCGCCCCGCTCCATGTGGCAGTATCGCGACTGGGTCATCCGGGCCTTCAATCGCAACCAGCCGTTCGACCAGTTCATCGTGGAACAACTCGCCGGCGACCTGTTGCCGGGGGCGACCCTCGACCAGCGCATCGCCACCGCCTTCAACCGCAACGGCATGTCGAGCACCGAGGGTGGCGCGGATCCGGACGAGTACATGAACAAGTACGTGACCGACCGGGTGAACACCTTCGGCACCGTCTTTCTGGGTTCCTCCGTGCAGTGCGCCGAGTGTCACAATCACAAGTACGATCCCTTCACCCAGCGCGAGTACTACCAGCTCTACGACTTCTTCAACCGCATCCCGGAGAAGGGCCTGGACAGCGATCCGGCCCCGCCGTTTGTGAAGGTGCCCACCGAGCCGCAATTGCAGGTATTGGACGCAGCCCGTGCCGAGGCGAAGCGCGTCGCCGCCGAGTACGAGGGGATCCTCGCCGCGCCCCGCTCCGACTGGGATCTCGCCCAGGCGGCCTGGGAGGGGGAACTCACCGACGGGAGTCGGCCCACCGCCGGACTGACGTTGGGAGAATGGCTGAGCGTCGGAACCTTGGTGGTCCCTGAGGCGGAGGCCCGGGCCGCCTTCGCCCGGGACTTCGGACCCGAGAAGGGTTTCGATGCGACCGCACGATTTGCTGAGGGAACGATGGGATGGACCCCGCAGCCGGGCTGGAAGGATGGGGTGGTGCAGTCGCTCTCCGGGGAGTTTGGCGTCACCTATTTGCGCCGTGTTGTGACCGCCGACACCGCCCGCACCAACAGCCTCTTCCTGGGCAGCGATGACGCCCTCAAGGTCTGGCTCAACGGGAAGGAGATTCTCGCCAAGGACGGCAGTCGCGGGGTGGCGCCGAATCAGGATGAGGTGAAGGCCGAACTCAAGGCAGGGGCCAACGAACTGTTGCTCAAGGTGGTGAACTACGGCGGGGCGGCCGGATTCTACTTCGCCACGGACCGGGAAGCCGGCGATGAGAAGCGCCGCAGGCTGCGCGATCTGGCGAGACTTCCCACGTCCGATCGATCTCCCGAGCAGGCTGCCGAGCTGCGGCGGGCCTTCCGTGAAACCCAGGTACCGGAGGTGAGGCAGCGGGCGACCGACCTTGCGGCGGCACGAAAGCGAGAGAGCGATGCCGACAACGCCATCCCCACGCTGCGGGTGATGGAGGAGATGGCCGGGCCGCGGGCCAGCCATATTCGGATTCGCGGCGACTACCGCAGCAAGGGAGATCAGGTCACCGCCGAAGTGCCCACCAGTTGCCTGCCGCCGGCGCGTTTGTCCGGACGCACCAACCGTCTCGATCTTGCCCTCTGGCTGGTGGACCCCGCGCAGCCCCTCACCGCCCGCGTCGCCGTGAACCGATTCTGGGGAATGTTTTTCCCCAGTCCGCTGGTGAAGACGGCCAACGAATTCGGGACCAACGGTGAATTGCCGTCCCATCCCGAACTGCTCGACTGGCTGGCCCGCGACTTCGTGGATGGCGGGTGGAACGTGAAGGCGTTTCTCAAGCAGATCGTGATGAGCGCCACCTATCGGCAAACGTCGTCGGTTACCCCCGACCTGCTGGCGCGGGATCCGGCGAATCGTCTGCTGGCACGGGGACCCCGCTTCCGCCTGCCCGCCGAGATGATCCGCGACAACGCCCTCGCCGTCAGCGGACTGCTGGTCCAGAAGTCCGGCGGGCCCAGTGTGCGTCCCTACCAACCTCCCGGATTGTGGGAGGAGAAGATGTTTGCCGGAAACAAGTATGAGGTGGGCACCGGCGACGATCTGTACCGCCGCAGCCTGTACACGCTCTGGAAGCGCACCGTACCCAATCCGACGCTGCAGACCTTCGACGCCCCGGACCGCGCCCTGTGCACGGTGTCCCGCCCCAACACCTGCACCCCCCTGCAGGCCTTCGTCACCATGAACGACGTCACCTACGTGGAGGCGGCCCGCGTCCTGGCGCAGCGCATTCTGAGCGAGGCGCCGTCCGCCGGCACTGCGGACCGGTTGGAGTTTGCCTTGAAGACGGTCCTGGGCCGCGCGCCATCCCCCTCCGAACAGCGGGTGCTCACCGAGGTGCTGGAGGATGTGCGGCAATCGTATGCTGCGGACTCCAAGTCAGCGGACGCCCTCACGCGGCAGGGGAGTTCGCCGCGAACCGGTGATGCCCCGACCGTGGAGCTCGCTGCCTGGACCGGCGTGGCCAATGTGATTCTGAATCTCGACGAGACGGTGACCCGCGAGTGACCCCGACATGAACCCCTTCGACTCCCTGCCCCAACAGCTCACGCGCCGCCATTTCTTCGGACAGACCGCCCGCGGCATCGGCACTGCGGCACTCGCCTCCCTGCTGGGCCGTGGCGCCGCAGGAGCGGCTCCCGCCGACATTGTCGCCAATGCCCGCGGGGTGATGCAGCCCCTGCCGCGCGTGCCCAGGGCGAAGCGGGTGATCTACCTGTTCCAGTCCGGCGCGCCCTCGCAGCTCGATCTGCTCGACTACAAACCCAGGTTGATCGAGATGAACGGCAAGCCCATGCCGGAGAGTCTCACCAAGGGACAGCGCATCGCCCAGCTCATGGGACAGCCCCTCAACTGCGTGGGCACCCGCTTCAAGTTTCACCGTCATGGGCAGTGCGGCGCGGAGATCTCCGAACTGCTTCCGCACATCGGATCCATCGCCGACGACATCGCCATCGTGCGCTCCATGCACACCGAGGCGATCAACCACGATCCGGGTGTGACGCTGATGCAGACCGGACACCAGCAGGCTGGACGGCCGGCGATGGGCTCCTGGGTGTCCTATGGACTGGGCAGCGAGAACAATCAGTTGCCCGCGTTTGTGGTGCTGGCGTCGGGATTCGGACAGGACCAGCCGCTGCTCTCGCGCTACTGGGGCAGCGGGTTTCTTCCGACCAGCCACCAAGGCGTGGAGTTCCGCTCCGGCGGCGAGCCCATCCTCTTCGTCAACAACCCCGACGGCATCACCCCGCAGATTCGGCGGCGGTTGCTCGACGGCGGCCGGGACCTCAACACGCTCCACCTCGGCACCGTGGGCGATCCAGAGATTGCCACGCGAATCGCGTCCTATGAGATGGCCTACCGCATGCAGACCAGCGTGCCTGAGCTCATGGATCTCTCCGGCGAGCCCCGGCACATCCTGGAGGAGTATGGTGCCGAGCCGGGCAAATCCTCCTATGCCAACAACTGCCTGCTCGCCCGCCGCCTTGCCGAGCGCGACGTGCGGTTCATCCAGCTCTATCACCGCGGCTGGGACCATCACAACAACCTGCCCGCCGACATCGCCAACACGGCGCGGGCGGTGGACCGTCCGACGGCGGCCCTGATCCGCGATCTCAAGCAGCGGGGCCTGCTGGACGACACCCTGGTGATCTGGGGCGGAGAGTTCGGCCGCACCCCGATGAACCAGGGCGATACGGCCAATGGCAACTACGGGCGCGACCATCACATGAAGGCCTTCTCGCTGTGGATGGCCGGCGGCGGCATCAAGGGAGGCGTGACCCTGGGCGCGACGGATGACTTCGGCTACAACGTGGTGGAGGACGCCGTCCACGCGAACGACTTCCAGGCCACCCTGCTCCACCTCCTGGGCATCGAGCACACGCAGTTCACCTACCGCTTCCAGGGTCGCGACTACCGCCTCACCGACATCGGCGGCGAGGTGGTGCACAAGATTCTGGCGTGACGCCCAAGGTGGACGTCGGGGTGCCACCTCTCCAGGCCGTTGATTGTTTT
>JBDKKE010000391.1:0-11132 GCA_039796255.1 Verrucomicrobiota bacterium
CCGGTGGTCTGGACCCATCAATACGGCAAAGCCCGGGTCTTTGGCACCACCTTCGGCCATTCCGACGACACCTTCCGCGATCCCGTCTTCCTGGACTACGTCAGCCGCGGACTGCTCTGGGCCGCCGGGCGCCTGGGCGAATAGACGGTCGGGCAATCGGCCTTGGGAACCTTCCCGCGCCAGGACCGGAAGGCGTCGGCATTCTCCGGCTCCGCACCCCGAAAGGGGGTCTCCCCATGGCCTGCACCAGCGGAGGAAATCAAGCCAGCGGGGGCTTTTCCAGGTGCCAACCGGTGCTCTGCTCGTAGGCGTGCGCAATGCGGAACAGGGTCTCTTCGCCGAACGGCTTGCCAAGAATCTGAAGTCCCACCGGTAGCCGGGGAGCGTCGGACGTGGCCGGCGTAAAGCCGCAGGGAATGCTGATGCCGCAATTGCCGGCCAGGTTGCAGGAAATGGTGAAGACGTCGCTCAGATACATCTGCAGGGGATCGTCCGTCTTCTCACCAATCTTGAAGGCCGCCGTCGGCGTTGTGGGCGAGACGATCGCATCCACCTGATCGAAGGCCCTGAGAAAATCGTTCCGGATCAGTGTGCGCACCTTCTGGGCGCGCAGATAGAAGGCGTCGTAGTAACCCGAACTGAGCACGTAGGTGCCCAGGATGATGCGGCGTTTCACCTCCGGACCAAACCCGGCGCCGCGGGTCCTGGAGTTCAGCTCCTCGGGATCGCGTCCCTCCATGCGCAGGCCGTACCGGATGCCGTCAAAGCGGGCCAGGTTCGCGGACGCCTCGGCGGGAGCGATGATGTAGTAGGTGGCGGCCGCGTAGTCGCTGTGCGGCAGGGACACTTCGACCGTCTCCGCCCCGAGACTCTCCAACTGGCGCACGGCGGCGCGGACCGCGGCGTCCACCCCCGGGTCGAGTCCGCCAATGTTGAACTCCTTCACCAATCCGATGCGCAGTCCGCGCAGGTCGCCCCGCAGCGAAGCGGAGAAATCCGGAACCGGACGCGGCACGCTGGTCGAATCCCGGGGATCATGGCCGGCGATCACCCCCAGGACGCGCGCCGCATCACCTACATTGCGGGTGAAGGGACCGATCTGATCCAGCGAACTGGCAAAGGCCACCAGGCCAAACCGGGAGACCAACCCGTAGGTGGGCTTCAATCCGACGATCCCGCACAAGGCGGCGGGCTGGCGGATGGATCCGCCGGTATCGGAACCCAGGCTCGCGAAACACTCACTGGCCGCCACGCTGGCGGCACAGCCACCGGAGGAACCGCCCGGAATGCGGGTGGTGTCCCAGGGATTGACCGTGGTCCACAGGGCCGAGTTCTCCGTCGAACTGCCCATGGCGAATTCATCCATGTTAAGCCGGCCGAAGACGACGGCGCCCGCAGCCCGCAACCGGGAGACCACCGTGGCGTCGTAGGGCGACACGAACCCCTGGAGAATCTTGGAGCTGCAGGAGCACGGCTGACCGCGCTGGTTCAGGACGTCCTTCAGCGCGATCGGCACGCCCAGCAACGGCTTTTCGGCATGAGTGACCCCGGCGGCCAATTGACGGTCGGCCTCGTCCGCCTGGGCTTCGGCGTCTGCGACATCGTAGCTGATGAAGGCTCGAATCTGGCCGTCCACCTGGGCGATTTGGTCGAAGCACGCCTGCAGGCTCTCGCGCGCGGAGCACTCGCGCCGGGCCAGTCTCCCGGTCAGTTCAGAAATGGATAATTTGCGGAGCATCGGTGCGGCGGAAAGCAAACCACGCTTTTCCCTCGCGGGCGAGGGGAAGGATGGAGGGGGAAGAGGGAGGGATCGGTGATCGGTAATCGGTGATCAGTGGTCGGTGATCGGTGGTCGGTGGTCACTGATCACTGGTTACTGATCACTGGTTACTGATCACTGGTCACCGGTCACTGGCCACTCCCTGTTCCCCCCTCCTGACAATGGAAGGAATTTGACCTTGCGCCGGATCCGGCTGCTTTCGACGCTGGCCTCCCAATGGAATCCGGCAGTTCAGCCACACCCCTGACACCCCCCGTGGCCTCGGGGGACGCCTTTCCGCAGCGGGAGTGGCTGCGGGCGGCTCCGGCGATCCTCATTGCGCTGTGGTGGATCCACGACCTGTCCTATCAGTGGCGCTCGCTGGTGGAGTACCAGTACGGTTGGATTGTGGTGCTCCTCACCGGATTCCTGGTCTGGGAACGGCTGCCCACGCGTCCGGAGACGGATGAACCGGCTCCCTTTTGGCTCTGCTTCGCACTCGGGATGGCAGGCATGCCTCTGGTGGCCCTCGGGGAGCTTTATCGGATCGGGGTCGCCCGGACTCCCGCCTCCTCGATGACCCTGAGCCTGGGTATCGCCCTGTTCCTGTCCGCCAACCTCCTTCTGCTCCGGGGTCCGCGCACCTTCCGACATTTCGCCTTCCCCCTGGCGTTCTTCTTCCTGGCCGTGCCCATCCCCAAGATTGTCTGGAATCCCGTGGTCTTCGGCCTGCAGTCCCTCATCACCTGGCTGAATGTGGAGACGCTCAACCTCCTGGGAATTCCGGCGGTGATGACCGGACATGTCATTCAGCTCCCCCGCTGCACGGTGGGTGTGGACGAGGCGTGCAGCGGCATCCGCAGCCTGCAGTCCAGCCTGATGGCCGCGCTGTTCGTGGGCGACCTGATGCTGCGAACCACCCGATGGAAATTCATTTTCCTCTTTGCCGGACTTCTCCTGGCCATCGCCGGAAACTTCCTTCGCTCCCTGTATCTGTCGCTGACGGCCAATCGCCATGGACCCGATGCGCTGAAGGCCGTGCATGACACGGCAGGCTGGAGCGTCCTGATCTTCACGGCGGTGGGTGTCATGCTCCTGGCCTGGTGGATCACGGGAACAGAGCGCCGCCTGGAGTTGGCGGATGAATCGGAACCGGTCGAGCCCCATGGATCGTGATCCCCGGTGGTTCGTGGCCCATACCCGTCCGCGCTGCGAGAAAAAGGTCGCAGCCCACTGCGTGCGGGAGGGATTGGAGCACTCGCTGCCGCTGTACCGCAGCGTGAAGCGCTACCGGGGAAAGAAGGTGGTGTTTCTCAAGCCCCTTTTCCCCGGGTACGTATTCGTGAAGCTCCCCCCCGGAACCGCCGGGCGCCTGCGCCAACTCGATCCCGTGGCCGCCGTGCTGGATCCTCCGGACCAGACGGAATTCACCTCCCAGCTCGCGGACATTCTTCGCGCGCTGGACCAGGAGGTGGAGGTGCGCTGGATGCCCGAGGTGGTGGCCGGTCAGCGGGTACGGATCCGCCAAGGACCCCTGCGTGGACTCGAGGGTGTCGTGGCCGAACGGGCCGGAGAGATGGAAGTCATCCTTCGCCTCGAATTCATCTCCCAGGCCGCCGCCGTCCGCGTGTCGGCGGACGACGTGGAACCAGCCTGAGCTGCGGGAAGGGCGGCGCCGCAAACGAGGAGAGGGAGAGTGTCTACAGACACGCCCTCGATCAGGACGTGCGGAGGCGGGCTTGTTGAATTCAATTCAAACGGTTCCGTTCGCCTAATCCGCGAGTCGATACGAATTCCTACAGCCCAAGAAACCCCCAGTAGGAACTCTTCAATTGCGACGCATTCTCCGGTTCGTTCTAGTTAATAGATGATCCGATTCAACGTCCTCAGGTCCTGTTGCGCTCCGCCTCCGGAACGGATGAGGAGGGCGGCCGCCTGGAGGGTATCCTTCCGCGTGCTGGGCACCCTGTTCGCTGTGGCCTGGAGTTTCGCGCTGCAGGGCCAAGTGGAGCAGATCCTGACCTGGGCAACGCCCAACTCAGGCGTGCCCCTGATCCTTGGAATTCCCCAGGCCCTCAACGCAACCGCCAGCTCCGGATTGCCGGTGACCTTTCGGTTGGATCGGGGTCCGGCCGTCATTGAGGACGGCATGATCCGTGCAACCAATCTCGGCACCATCCAGGTGACTGCGGTGCAGGCCGGCGATGCGGACTTCCTCCCTGCCTCGCAAGTCAGAACCTGGAATCAGCCCGAGATCCAGATTTCCGTGGTCACGAACCTGGACGTTGCCGGCAAGGTTCGGATCCACGGCAACCTGTTGCTGGTCGCCGGTCCAACATTGGCACTCTTCGGAATCCAGGACCCCTCACACCCGGTGGTGTTGGGAGCACTGGATTTGGGCGAACCTGTGCGCGATGTCGCACCGATGGACGGCCACGCGCTCGTGGCCACGGGAAACCGCCTTGGCATTGTCGATATCGCCCAACCGGCCCAACCGGAGTTGGTGGGTTCCCTGGATTTGGGAGCGGGCACACTCACCGTCGCCGTTGAGGGAACCCTCGCCTGTGTCGCGAAGGGCACTGACACGTTTGACCTGGTGGATTGGTCCAATCCGCAGGCCCCCAGGCTCCTTACGTCCGTGACTCCAGTCTCCGGACTTCCGGTCACCGACGTCGTGATCCGCAACGGGCTCGTCTACGTGTCGGGCCCCAACCTGCCGGTGGCGGCATTTGATGTCCGGCCCACGGTCCCGGTTCCCTGGGGTCCGAGCCCGTTTCTGTGGAATCAGGATTGTCGCCTGACGACCGATGATCGGTCGCTGTTCGCGGCCGGAGCCTATGATCTGGGAATCCTGAAACTGTCCCGGGAACACGAGTCCCCTGGTTCGCTGGCCTTTACCTCGTTCAGCCTCTACGCCCTGGATCTCAGGGTCCTGGGCGACCGCGTTTATATTGCCAGCAACTCGGGCGGAGCTCGTGTGGTGGACGTCGAGGACCGGGATCATCCGCGATTATTGGAACAGTCGGTGTCGACCACCCTGGTCCAGAGCATCGATGCGCTGCCCGGATACGTCGTAACGGGAGTGCCCTGGGGTCCCGTCCAGATTCTGAAGACGCGGGAGGGGCTCGTGCAGACACTGACAAGCCAAGTGCTCCCCCAGGAGGTCTGGGTGACCAACGGCCCTCTGACCCTGGATCTCATCGCTTCCGGAAGCTCCGGGTCCCCACCCGTTTTCCGGCTGCTGGAAGGTCCCGCGGTCCTGTCGGGAAACCAGGTGACCCTGACCAATGCCGGCCTCGTATACGGGGAAATCATCGTACCCGGAAACGAGCAGTTTCTTGAGTTGCGGACCACCTGGTCCGTCATCGCCCTAAAGTTTCAGCAATCCATCCTCTTCCGCCCCCCCGCGGTGGTGGGCCTCGCGCGCGGATCCCTTCCCCTCCAGGGCTCCGCTTCGAGCGGACTCCCGGTCTCGTACGAAGTGATTTCCGGACCCGCGACCCTGGAAGGCCAGACGCTGACTTTGGGCGGGGTGGGCACGGTGCTGATTCGCGCCACCCAGCCGGGTGATCTGGCGTTTCGTCCCGCGGAGCCCGTGCTCCGCGAGATTCAGATTCAGGACCTCCCGGAAATCAGCCGACAGCCGGAGCCTACCAACGTCGCCTCCGGTTCGCCCGTCGTGCTGGAGGTGGCCACCACCGCCACCACCCCCCCGAGATTTGAATGGTACAAGGATGGATCGCTCCTTCCTCTGGAAACATCGCCCGCCCTCCGCCGTTCGGCAGCAAGTCCGGACGACCAGGGGCTCTACCACGTGGTATTGCGGAATGAGGCCGGGGGCGCGGTTACGAGCAGCGTCGTGTCGTTGACCCTGGATTTGCCCGGGAGTGAGGTGGCGCTCCGTCCCCGCGGCAGTCTGCGGCACCGCGCCACTCCGGGCCTCTCGAATCCCGGACGTTTGGTGGTCCAGGGGGACTACGCCTACGTCGTGAACCAAGGGCTCCCCGCCCTCCAGATCATGGATATCCGGGACCCGGACTTCCCCAACCTCGTTGCCACCGTCAAGTTTCTCAGCAACCTGCATCAGGATCTGGCCTACAAGGACGGCTACCTGCTTCTGGCCGAGCGGGAACAGGGGATCGGCATCATTGATGTCCGCAATCCGGAGAAGCCCGTGCGCCTCGCGAGTTACCGGTTTCCTTTGCCACAGGGTTTTCCCGCAAACCTTTCGGATGTCGTGACCCTCCAGGTGGTCGGCAATCAGGCGTGGGTCGGCAATGGAAGTTTGGGAATTGCGGTCCTCGACGTGCAGGACCCGACCCGGCCCGTGTTGTTGGGATCCCTGGACACCAGCGGACTGGCCGCCGGGATCTGGTTGAACGGAGACCACGCCTACGTGGCGGACTGGTCCAGCGGACTCAAGGTGCTCAACATCTCCAAACCGGCGTCCCCGCGGCTGGTGGGGCGGTATCCGAACCAGGACACCTTCCTGAACTATTATGACCTCCTGGGCAGGGACGGGGCGGTCTATCTCACCCATGAGGATGTCGGACTCCTGACCCTGGACATCTCCCGTCCGCAGGCACCGTGGGTGAGCCAGACGAACCGCGGATCCACCTTCGGCCTGGACCTGTCTGGTCCCACCCTGTTTGCCGCTGACAACGGAACCTCACGACCCCCGGCAACGCGGAAGCCGGGAGTCCGGCTGTTCGACGTGAGTCGTCCGCTGGCACCGGTGGAGTTCGGCCGGTTCGCCCTCTGGGGTGGTGTGGATGGCACCCTGCTTCAGGAGAACCGCCTGTTCGTCACCGGCGACCGCTTCGGCATCATTGACGTGGAGTACCCACAACGTCCTCCCAGCTTCGTCAGGGAGCCCCGCTCGCAAGTACTGCGAACGGGAGAGCCCGGGGTCCTTGAAGCGCTGGCCGAGGGCACCGGACCCCTGTCGTACCAGTGGTGGTATCGAGGTTTGCCCCTGATCGACGCCACCAACCGCGTGTTGTCCCTCGGACCGGTCACCTCGGCGAATGCGGGCCAGTACGTGGTCGAAGTACGCAACCCCTGGGGAATCCGGCGCTCAGCCCCTGCCCGGGTGGGATTTGAGCAGCGGGTGCGGTGGGATCTGCTGGAGACCAACTCGGTGCTGCGGATCCAGCGTCCCCACGCGTTGTCCGCCGTTTCGGATCAGGGTCTGCCCGTCTCCTACCGGATCCTTTCCGGACCGGCGACGGTCGCGAACGGTGAGCTGTGGATCACCAACGTCGGAACGGTCCGCATCGTGGCCGAACAGACCGGAACCGAGGCCTATTTTCCCGACTCGCAGGAATGGACTCTGAATGTGGGTGAAGTGCGGTTCACGGAGATCGGTCGCTGGCCGGAATTCCGTCCCGGCGCGGCCGAGGCGGTGGCCATCGAGGGCGATACCGCCATCCTGGCCATTCGCGAAGGAGGACTCCTGGCCCTCGACATCGCCAACCCGGAGCGTCCCCGATTCCTCGGACAATACTGGAGTCCGGGAATCTGGACGGATGTGCGCCTTGAGGGCGGCATCGCCTATGCGGTCAACAGCGGGGAGGGTCTGAACGTGGTCGATTTTCACGATCCGGCCCGTCCGGTCCTGATCTCGAAAGTCTCCGCAGGCTTGTATGAAGGCCGGCTCAAACTGGCCCACAAGATCGCGTATCTCCACGATCACATTGGCCAGTTCCTGGTTGTGGATGTGAGCAATCCAGCCTCCCCGGTGCAGCTCCCGGCGCCCGCAATCCTCGGAGTGAACGACCTCGTGGTGGCCGGCAACCGGATGTTTGCCACGGGTTCGGATACCCTCGTGAGGATCGTCGATGTCAGCGATCCGAAGAACCTCATCATGGTCGGTTCCACGATCGTCTTCGGCCGCGGCACGGCCATCGCGGTCCGGGACAACCTGATCGCCGTCCAGTCGGAGGGCGGCGGACTCGACCTGTTCCGATGGGTGTCTGAACGCGTGCTAGATCCCATCGCCCACCTGGATCTCCCGATCGGCTCAGGTCATCTCGAATGGTGGGGCAGCGTACTCTGTGTGGCCTCCGCCGTGGAGGGGTTGGTCCTGGTGGAAACAGCCATTCCCGAGCAACCCCGGGTGATCGCGACCACCGGCTCCGAGGTGCTCAGCCGCGCCAGGTCGTTCCAGATCCACAGGGACCACGCCTTCGTCACGGACACGAACCGGGGCCTCGTGACCTACGATCTTCGATCGGGGACCCCGCCGCGGGAGGTTTCTTCGTTCCCAACCACCGCAGTCGCCGGGCTTGTCCGGGTCGACGGAGGCCGCGCCTATCTGTCGGGGACCTCCAGGGGACTGACAATCCTCGATGTCAGCGATCCGGGGCATCCCCGTCACCTCGGCGGAATCCCAGCCCGGAACGAGCAATTGAACCTGACCCGCAACCTGCTCGCCATCCGGGGTGCCCGCGCCTTTCTCTCCGATGGATCCCCGGGGATCCAGATCGTCGACGTGGAGGATCCCCGGGCGCCATCCCGCATCGGAGTCATCGCGACGCCGGAGGTCACCGCAACCGCCATAGAGGCCCCGAGTGGAACCGAGTTGCACGTCGCCGATGCCGTCCAGGGAATCCGGACCTATGACGTGACCGACGCTGCCAACCCGGTGCTTCTTGGGAATTCTCCATTCTCGGACGTGTCCTTGTTCCGGATCTCAGGCCACCGAAGGATCAGTGCGGGGACCCGCAACGTGTATGTGGAAGACCTCGCTTCGCCCGGAAGTTCCGTCCTGATGGGCCGGGCACCCCTGAACCCGGGGGACGTGACCAGCATGGAAGTGGCGGGGGACCGGGTGTTCGTCGCTTCCGCAAGGCCGGCTTCGGTGATCGTAGTGGACGTGGCCGTGCCGCAGAATCCGGTGGAGCTCTCCCGAATCCCGCAACAGGGCAGAACCACAGCCCTCAACCTGCAGGGAGAGTATCTGCTGGCGGCACAAGGGCCCGCCCGCTTGGCCGCCTACCATGCCTTTCTCCCCGGAGGCCTTCAACTGGCCGGCGAGGATCGCAGTTTCAGTTACCTCAGGGATATCCACGCGGTGGATGACCTAGTCTACGCCACCGACGACCTGATCGGACTCCGAATCCTTCAATGGCGATCGGGGATCCCGCAGAACCTCCTCAAGTTCCTGCCAGAGCCCCCTCTCGAGTCCGGAATCTCCATCGACCTGCCCGCGGAGAGCGATGCCGGCCGGCCGGTCCGGTACACCGTCGTTCAAGGGGACGCCCGGGTGGAGGGCGGGGTCCTCCGTATCGGGGGTGAGGGAGAGATCAGGTTCCGGGCCGAAGCGGACGGGGATATCCAATATCTTCCCGCCACCGCGGAGGTGACCCTCCGGGTGCGAACTCCACCCGTCCTGACCATCGACGTTGTGGAGGCAGGACTTCGCGTGCGGTGGGCGGGCAGTCCCGGCCTCCTCATGATCTCGGACTCCCTTCAGGGGCCTTGGGCGTTTGCGGACATTCTTTCCTCCGAGTACTCGGAGGCAGAACAAACCACCAGCGTCACTCTGCCGGTTCGGATGGACGTCAGTTACTACCGTGTGCTGCGGCCATAGCCCAGACGGTCACCCTGCGGACTTCGCGCGTCACGGAGCCACGTCACGGGGTGGCTGCGACGAGGGAACCGGCGGCGGGAAAAAGGCCCGGGTGATCGGGCGCGCGAACCGGATCCCAAGCTGGCGGAGGCCCGCCTCATGGAAGTGACCGCCGGCGCTTCGGCGGAATTCGGGATCGAGGTCATCCCTCCGCGGCTAGGAGACAGGTTCAAAATTGATCTAACCCGCCCCCCGTACTCCTTCCCAGCCTCACCGAGCCAGGGGATGCGGATCTGTTGTTGCAGGTGGGAGTGGGCCATTGCGTGGCGGGCCACCGCCTTACTCGCCGGCGTTGAGGTCGATGTCGAACGCGATGACTCCAAAGCAGCAGGCCTCGAATCGCGATTTCATGTAGACGCGCCTCACCTCGTGTCTGCCCCAGGTGAAGTATTCCAGTACAGAACGGTGTCCAAACATTCTGGCTAGAGAACGGCGTATAAGGCCCGGAGGCGTGGCGTGGCGGCGTCCCATATATAAAGTGACAGGTTCAAAATTGTTGACGGAAGAATTTTGAGTGATGATCGTGTCTGGGCGGTCAGCGAGGACAGACACCTCCCTCAGTTCATCCCCCCAGGAGATCACGACATATGCGCATGGCTCGGTTGAAGGCTTCCCAGGATCAGGCAGCGGTCTATCACTGCATCTCCCGCGTGGTCGGCGGTCAGTTCCTCCTCGATGGCCTCGGTAAGGAGAAGCTTTCCGAGATTCTCTCCAAACTCAGCGCCTTCTGCGGCATCGAGGTGATCACCTACTGCCTGATGAGCAATCACGTGCATCTCCTTCTGCGCGTGCCTTCCCGCAAGGACCTTTCCGATGGGGAACTGCTCCAGCGATTGGAGTCGTTTTATGGCAAGAAAGGCGTCCTGACCGCGCTCGCCCGCAGTGGCATCCAATCCCGGGGGAAGATCGATCCGATCCTGCGGCAGTCCCTGCTGGAACGGATGGGGGACCTCTCCGCATTCATGAAGGAGTTCAAGCAACGCTTCAGCCGCTGGTACAACCGCCATTCCGGTCGCTTCGGGACCCTCTGGGCTGAGCGCTTCAAGAGTGTGCTGGTGGAAGACTCACCGGGAGCGGTCCGCACGGTGGCGGCCTACATTGATCTGAATCCGGTGCGGGCGGGTTTGGTCCAGGATCCCAAGGACTACCGGTTCTGCGGATATGCCCGGGCCCTGGCGGGGAACAAGGCGCTGCGCTCAGGCTTGATGAGCTGTCTGAAGCCCGGGAACTGGGCCGAAGCTGCGGCGGAATACCGGATGAGTTTGTTTGTGACTGCGGGGAGTTCGGGAAGCAGCGACAAGATGGCGCTGGACCGCGAGACGATCCTGGCGGAGCTGAAGCGGGGAGGGAAACTGAGCGTGGGCCAGATCCTGCGGGTCCGGGTGCGGCACATGACCGACGGGTTGGTGCTGGGATCGAAGGAGTTCGTGAACGAGGTGTTTACCCAGCATCGGGAGAAGTTCGGGGCCCATCGCAAGGACGGGGCGCGGAAGATTCGGGGCGTCCCGCTGGATGGAATCCGGGTCCTGCGGGATTTGCAGGAGCGTACCCTGGGGTAGCGGAAAAAAAGCAACACGTTCAAAAATGGCCATCACGTATTCAAGACCGATGACCCAAGACAATAGTCCAACCGTGCATTCACGAGTTGACGGTAAGGATCAGTTCCAGAGGAGGGGATCGTCCTTGTTTTTGACCAAGACGCAGAGGTGAAGGAGGTGGGTAATGCCGGGTCGGGTCCAG
>JBDKKE010000392.1:0-2613 GCA_039796255.1 Verrucomicrobiota bacterium
TGAAGCCGGGAACCTGCTACCCGCCCACCCTGGTGACCACCGGAGATCACGACGACCGCGTGGTCCCCGCACACAGCTTCAAGTTCGCCGCCCGACTGCAGGCGGTGCAGTCCTGCGACAAGCCGGTGCTCATCCGGATCGAAACCCGCGCCGGCCACGGGGCCGGAAAGCCCACCACCAAGATCATTGAGGAGAGCAGCGACCGCATCGCCTTCATCGCCCACGAGCTGGGGGTGAAGGTGAAGGCGAATTGAAGCGGGAATTAGGAGCGACAAGCGTCTCGGACGAGCTTCGCGAGTCCGTAACCTCTCTTTCCGCTGCGCCCGGGGGAGTCCACTCGCGAACCGCGGGAAGGATCGGCCGGCATGGCTTTCCCCGTTTCCCGCAGAATGAGGTTGTGACGAGCGGGGGAGGAAATGGGGACTTGCGAAGCGCGTCCCTCCGATTCATTTACCCTTCACATCGAAACAGAAGAGGTATTGCTGATCCCGCAGGTAGAGGTGTCCGTTGACCACCACCGGGTGGGACCAGATGCCGCCCTGGGAATTCCGAAGTTCACTCAGGGGCGACAATTTGAAGCGGCTCTTCTCGCTCCAGCCCGTCGGAACCGCCTCCACTAGGGCCACCTCGCCACTCCGCTCATCAAGGCAGTAAAGCATGCCATCCGCAAAATGGACCGCACCCTTGCCAAAGCTCTTGTTGGCCCAGACCTCCTTGCCGGTCTTGAAGTCCTGACACACCCAGCCGGGTCCGTCGCTGTAGCCGTAAAGATGCTCTCCAACCCGCACCACGCCGCCGTGGTGATTCTTCATCACCTTGTTCTGATAGACGGTCTCCGGGTTAGCGGAAGAGCCGGGACGGACCGCCTTACAGCCGACGCCGTATCCTGAACTGACGTACACGATGCCCTCATGGTCGATCGGAGTGGGGATGACCGCGACGCTTCCGGGAAACTCCGCCACCCAGGGCACTTTTCCGGTCTCGGGATCCACGGCAAAAAACTTCTTCAGCACCAACTGAACTACCTGCATTCGTCCTCCCTGCTCCACCGGAATGGGCGAGGAATACTGGGCGTTGTCCTTGAGGTCCGCGGTGCGCCAGAGCACGTCACCGGTGAGTTTATTGAGTCCCGCCATGGTGCCCTTGGGCCCGCCCGGCGTGCACAGGATCCGATCTCCCACCACCAGCGGGGATTCGGTGTAGCCCCAGTTCTGAAGGACCCCGCCCAGATCATCGACCATCGACTTCTGCCAGCGGACCTTCCCGTCGGCGACGCCGGCGCACACCAGGAGACCGCGACCTCCCAGGGCATACACGCGATCCCCATCCACGGTCGGGGTCATGCGCGGGCCATCACCCCATCCGTTGGAATACTTGGCGCCAATCTTGGCGGACCACAGCTCCTTGCCGGTGCGGGTGTCCACGGCAATGAGGAACTCCTCCTCCCCGCGCAGTCCGACGGTAAACAGACGATCACCAGCGACCGAGTAGCCGCCGTAACCCAGACCCGCATCCTCAAAAAGCCAGACCCGCTGGGGACCCTCCTTGGGCCAGCGCTTGAGCAGCAGCCTATCGGGGGAATGATCCTCGCGTCCCGGCCCGCGCCACTGAAGCCAGTCATCGGCCCGGGCTTCAGAAAGGATCGCGGACACGTGCAGCGTCGAAACAACTGCCGCGGCGGCCAGCAGCGGACGGAGAGAGGCGGACAACCGGTTGTTCATCACCAGGAAACGATCCCGTTCCTGCGCCCGACGTCGAGCCCGATTCTGCCAGTGGTCCCTTGCCCGCCCGACACCGTCATTCCTTCTTCCGCGGACGTTCGCCGAACAGGGCAGTTCCCACCCGGACCACCGTTGCCCCCTCCTCAATGGCCACCTCCAGATCCCCGCTCATGCCCATGCTCAGCACCGGCAGCGGCGCTCCCAATTGGATGGAGGCCTGGTCGCGCAGTTCGCGAAGTCGGCGAAACACCGGACGTGCCCGCTCGGGATCGGTGGAATAGGGCGCCACCGTCATCAATCCATGCAGTTCGAGCCGGGAAAAGGCATTCAGGGCGGCCAATTCCTCCAGGAAAAGCGCCGGATTCCAGCCAAATTTGGAAGACTCTCCGGCCACGTTGATCTCCGCCAGCACGCGAACATTCTTGGCCTGCTTCTCGGCTTGCCGCTGGAGTTCCGCGGCCAGGGCCAGACTGTCCAGACTCTCGATCATCTCGAACAGCGCGACCGCTTCCCGCGCCTTGTTGGACTGGAGGTGCCCAATGAAACGCCAGCGGGCGCTTCCCGGGCTGGCGGGAATCTTGACCTTTGCTTCCTGAATCCGGTTCTCTCCGAACCAGGTCACCCCCAGTGCAACCGCCTCCGACACGGCCGCCGCCGGATGATTCTTGGATACGGCCAACAGCGTCACCTCCGACGGATCACGTCCCGCCCAACCGCACGCCGCCGCGATCCTCCCCTGCACCTGCGCCAGATTCTCTACAAACGTCACCGCGCAAGTATGGAAGGGGAGGGCGCCGGGCGCCATAGGCGATAGCCGATAGCCGATAGCCGATAGGCGATTGGCGATAGGCGATAGGCGATGACTGATTCCTTCCCCCGCCCCGCGAGACGC
>JBDKKE010000393.1:0-3322 GCA_039796255.1 Verrucomicrobiota bacterium
CATCTGTGGTGTCCGTGGTGGGACGAGATGCGGGTGTCCAGTTGTCTGGCTGGATTGACACCCGAACGAAGGCCGCAAAGAGTCAGGAGGTGCAGCCCGAAGCCAGTTCCCTGTCCGGCACTGTCGCCGCCCCGGTCGGCGGCCCGATGAATGATCTCGCGAATCTGGCCGCGCAGGTGGCCTTTGTGGCGGGGGCACTGGTCATCCTGGCCGACGGTGACCGTCTGCGCATTGAGGGGCAGTTCGGACTGACGCGGGAACAGGAGGAGGCGCTGCTGGGCCTGTGCCGGCGGTCACTAGAGAAGGGGCAGTGGCTGGAGCTGCGGGATCCGCCGGAGTTGGCGGGAACCGGACTCCGATGGTTCGCGGCCCTGCCCCTGGATTCGACCGTGAGTGACGCCTTGGGCGCCCTGGCGGTGGTGGACCGCTCGCCCCGGCGCATGACCACGCGGCAGCGGGCCGCCATGCAGACCATTGCCCGTCAGGTGGTCCTCCAGGTAGACCTCCAATACCACGCCTCCACGGTGGCCACCACCGAGGAGTCCCATCGGCGGATCGAGGCCGCGCTGCGCCATACCGAGGCCTTTTACCAGGCGCTGGTGGAGAGCCTGCCGCAGAACATTCTGAGGAAGGACCTGACCGGACGTTTCACCTTCGTGAACCGGAGGTTTGCCGCCACCCTGAACAAGCCGGTGGAGGACATCATCGGACGCACCGACTTTGACCTCTTTCCCCGGGAGCTGGCCGCGCAGTACCAGGCGGACGACCACCGGGTGCTGGAGGGCGGGGGAACCTTCGAGACCACGGAGGCCCATGTGACTCCCGACGGCGAGAAGCACTGGGTGCACGTGATCAAGACGCCCATTCTGGACGCCACCGGACAGACCGTCGGGTTGCAGGGCATTTTCTGGGACGTCACCCAGGAGAAGCGCACGGCGGAGAAGCTGGCCGAGGCCGAGAGCAACTACCGCAGCATCGTGGAGAATGCGGTGGACGGCATCTTTCAAACCACTCCCGACGGCCAGTACATCAAGGCGAATCGCGCGCTGGCCCGCATTTATGGATTCGACACCTCGGAGGAACTCATCCGGTCGCGGACCAACATCGGCCGCGAGCTGTATCTGAAGCCCAGCCGGCGGCAGGAGTTCGCCGAGGCGCTGCTCCGTTCGGACCGCCTGGATGGCTTTGAGAGCGAGGTGTACCGCAAGGATGGCAGTGTCATCTGGATCTCTGAAAATGCCCGGGCGGTGCGCGACACGGCCGGGCGACTGCTCTGCTACGAGGGCACGGTGGAGGATGTCACCATGCGCAAGCGGGCCGAGGAGGAGTTGGGCCGCGCCAACATGGAACTGGCGGCGGCGCGTGACGCCGCGCTGCAGAGCGCCCAGGCCAAGTCCCTGTTTCTGGCCAACACCAGTCATGAGATCCGCACCCCGATGAACGGGGTCATCGGCATGACCCGCGCCCTGCTGGAGACCCCCCTGACTCCCGAGCAGCGCGAGTATGCGGAGACCGTCCAGCACAGCGCCGAGGCCTTGCTTACCATCATCAATGACGTCCTGGACTTCTCCAAGATCGAGGCCGGCAAGTTCTCGCTCCAGGCGGAGGATTTCTCGGTGCGGGAGACGGTGGAGGACGTGGCCGAGCTGCTGGCGGAACGGGCCTATCAGAAGGGACTGGATTTCGCCGTGTGGGTCGATCACCGCCTGCCCGTCCTGGTGCGCGGCGACTCCACCCGCTTCCGTCAGATCCTCACCAACCTGCTCGGCAACGCCATCAAGTTCACCCTGAAGGGTGACGTGACGCTGCGGGTGGAGCGGGTGGCCGCCGAAGAGAACTCGGTGACGGTGCGCTGCGAAATCCGCGACACGGGAATCGGCATTCCGGAGCACGCCAAGAAGAGCATCTTCGGCGCGTTTGAACAGGCGGACATGTCCACCACCCGCCGGTTTGGCGGCACGGGACTCGGTCTCTCGATCAGCAAGCAACTGGTGGAACGCATGGGCGGAAACATCAGCTTCGAGAGCGTGGAGGGCCGGGGCTCGTGTTTCCGGTTCTCGGTCAAGGTGGAGGTGGTCCCGGCCTCCGAGGCCCCGGAGGAATCGCTGGTTTCCCCGTTCGCGGAGCGGGCGCCGCGGTTCCTCGTCGTCGATGAGCATCTCGCCACCCGGGAGTCGCTGCTGTATGACTTTTCCGGATTCGGACTGCGAACGGATGTCGCCAGTTGCGGGGCCGAGGCGCTGGAGGCGCTGATGGAGGCCAACGCCAGCGGGGATCCCTTTGCGGCGGTGGTGGCCGACCTGCAGTTGCCGGACATGGACGGATTGTCGTTCGCCCACGATGCCCACATGCGTCCCGGACTGGAGGGGCTTCGCGTGGTGCTGATGGCGCCCGTCGGCCAACGGTTGGATCCCGGACTGCTCCGCACAGTGGGCGTGGCGGGAGCGCTGGTGCGTCCGGTGCGCCAGGCGCGGCTGCGCGAGGTCCTGGGACACCTGCTCCGGGGAGAGGACGTGTTGGCGGTGTCCGAGGAGCGGACCGTGGTTCCGTCCTCGAATCGGGGGGCGACATCGCGTCCGCTCCGACTCTTGCTCGCAGAAGACAATCTGGTGAACCAGAAGGTGGCCGTGGGACTGCTGCGCAAGCTGGGGCACTCCGCCGAGATCGTCGCCGATGGACGCAAGGTGCTGGAGGCGGTCCGGCGCCAGCACTACGACGTCGTCCTGATGGACTGTCAGATGCCGGAACTGGACGGCTATGAGGCGACCCGGCAGGTGCGCCGCGAGGAGGCAGCCGGGGAACTGGGGAATCGCCGGTCCGTCTACATCGTCGCCCTGACGGCCAACGCCATGGCCGGCGACCGCGAGCGCTGTCTGGCCTGCGGCATGG
Organism: Verrucomicrobiota bacterium; assembly: GCA_039796255.1. Taxonomy (GTDB): domain Bacteria; phylum Verrucomicrobiota; class Verrucomicrobiia; order Limisphaerales; family UBA9464; genus UBA9464. Next base: position 2,890 of record JBDKKE010000393.1, read on the forward strand.
ATGATTTTCTCACCAAACCCCTGGAGGAGGCCCACCTCCGGGCGGCCCTGCAGCGCGCCGTCCAGTCGCGTGAAGGCGCGGGCGCAGGATTGCCGGCTTCTCCAGCGGCATCCGTCGAATCGGAGGACGTGATATTGGATCCCACCATGCTGAACAACTTCCGCTCCCTGCGCGTGCCGGGGCAGCCCGATCCGGTGGCGGAATTGGTGGATCTTTTCGTGGCCGATCTGCCGCCCCGCCTGGAGGCGCTGCGGACTGCGGTGGCCGAGGGCCAGACGGCCGCCATCAAGGCCGCCGCCCATACGCTCAAGGGAAGCGCCAGTAACATGGGAGGGCGACGACTGGCCGCTGCCTGCGCCGCGGTGGAATCCGCCGCCGCGGCGCCCGGCGCCCTGACCGACTGCACCCCGCTCATGTCCGCCGTGGGGTCCGC
>JBDKKE010000394.1:0-2704 GCA_039796255.1 Verrucomicrobiota bacterium
TCTCCCGCGACAACAACATCCTCCGCGTCACCCTGGGCGTCGAGGAGGTGGTCCGGGAGGCGCGGGCCCTGGGGGACCAGGGATTTCGCAATCTGCTGCTGGTCGCTGGCGAGCATCCGAAGTTTGTCTCCAACGGATACCTGAGGGACTGCATCGCAGCGCTGCACGCCTTCGTGCCCTCCCTGTCCCTGGAAATCGGGCCCATGGAAACTGAGGAATACCGGCCGCTGGTCGCCGCCGGGGCCGAGGGTCTGGTGGTGTATCAGGAAACTTACGATCGCGAAGTGTACGGCCGCATGCATACCGCCGGACCCAAGCGGAACTTTGACTGGAGGCTGGAGTGTCCGGAACGGGCCGCCGCCGCCGGATTCCGACGCCTGGGCATTGGCGCCCTGCACGGACTTTCCGACTGGCGTCAGGAGGCCATCGCCACCGCCGCGCATGCCGCGTATCTCCTCCGGCACTGCTGGAAAACGTCCCTCACCCTGTCGATCCCCCGCCTTCGCCCCTGCGCCGGCGAGTTTCAACCGCTCACCCACCTGGCCGACCGGGAACTGGCCCAGTTGATCTCGGCTTTCCGCCTGTTCCTGCCCGACGTCGGCATTGTGCTGTCCACCCGGGAACCGGCAGCCCTCCGCAACGGACTCCTCCCTCTGGGCATCACCCACGCCAGTGCCGGAAGCCATACCGAGCCCGGAGGGTACACCGGGGCGGGACGCGACAACATCCATCAGACGGTGCGGGGCCGCATTGTGGAGTTGGCGGCCGATTCCAGTGAATGGACGGCCATTGCCGGTCGCGCCACCAACGCCACCGGCCAGTTCGAGATCGCCGATGACCGGTCACCGGCCGACATCGCCGCCCTGATTCGCGGACTCGGATACGAGCCGGTCTGGAAGGACTGGGATTCGGTGCTGAGCGCCTGAAGTCCTCCCCCTGAAAACCGGCCTTCCTTCTCCCGACTCGACGATCTGCCACCCTCCAGACTGCTCCTCCCCATGCCCTTTGAATTCAAAGCCACCCGGCGGGTGGAGTTCAGCGACACCGACATGGCCGGGATCGTGCACTTCTCCCGTTTTTTCCAGTACATGGAGACCGTGGAGCACGCCTTTTTTCGCTCGCTCGGATTCTCAGTAATCTTGCCCGGATTCGATCCTCCGCGCGGATTCCCACGGGTCCACGCCTCCTGCGATTACCGACGTCCCCTCCGCTTCGAGGATCTGGTGGAGATGCATCTGCTGGTCACCGAGAAGAAGGCGCGGTCGCTGAGTTACGAAATCCGCTTCCGCCGAATCGAGCCCGGTCCCGTGGAGGAGTCAGCGGTCGGGCGCCTGGTGGTGGTGTGCGTGGAGAAGGCCGCCGACGGCCGGATGCGGGCGGTGGAACTGCCTCCCCAATTGGCAGAGCAGATCGAAGTCGCGCCCGCCGAACTGCTGTCACCCCGGGTCGGAGCCGCAGTCTAGTAGACCAACGGGCTGCGGACAGGACCCGCAGCCGGGGTAAAGATGGTGTTGCTGGGGGGCTTGGGCAGCATCTCCCAGGAGGTCACCAAACCCTCACGAAAAAGCAGACGGGCACTGACGTAATCCCTGAAGGCATACTCGGTCGTCGTCACCCGATCGAGATAGGTGCGCCCCTTCGGTCCCGGCACCTCGACATAGGTCCAGTTGATGTACTGGTCCGTGGTGCTGCCGGTGTAGAGCCAGGTGGTCTCCTCACCCGAGGCATCCCCGCGCAGGAGAGTCTGCCCCGGCGCCCCCCAGGCGATATAGACCGCATCGGACGGCATCCCGACCTGAATCTGCCCCCGATCCACCAGCGCCTTCTGCTCCGGCGTGAGAGCCTCGTAGGCGGCAATCCGCTCCACCCGCCGCTTGGCAATCTGCTTGGGATCCGTCGCGCTGCCCGCGCAACCCACCAACCATCCGGTTACGATCAGAACCCACAGACGCACGGCCGTCGGACGCCACAAAGGGGAGAACATTCGAGTGAGTCCGAGTCAACGCGACAAACCGGTTGCTGACAAGGAGCGTCACCGTATGATCCGCACACGTATGAATTCGGCACCGACTCCGGTATCCACGGGCAACACCTGGTTTCTGTACACCCTCATCACGGTCTTCTCCTGGGGCGTCTACGGGATCCTGCTCCACAAGGGCCAGGTGACCATGAATGACCCGGTGAATGGCCGTTACAAGGCCTTCCTGTTCGTGGGAATCGCCTACTTCCTGACCGCCGTTCTGGCCCCGTTGATGTTGCTCATGAGCCGCGGCGCTGCCTTCGGCGGCTATACGACCGCCGGCTGGAGTTGGTCCCTGGTGGCCGGGATCATGGGCGCCATCGGGGCCTTCGGAACCCTGCTGGCCTTCGGTGCCAAGGGGACGCCGGCTGCGGTCATGTCGATCGTGTTTGCCGGTGCACCGGTGGTGAACGCCCTCGTTTCCCTGTGGCTCTTCCGGCATGAGATCGATTTCTCCGGGGTAAACCCCGTCTTTTACCTCGGCATCATCTTGGCCGTGGTCGGCGGTGGACTGGTCACCCGCTACAAGCCGAATCCCGCTCCCAAGAAACCCGTGGTGACCCGGCCGGCCGGCGTTTCTCCGGGCAGCGTGCGTGCCTGAGGCCGCAGATTCGGCTGGGGCGGGAGCGTCCGACGGGCAATCGCATGGAGAACAACGCGGCCATCGAAGCCCTGCCCCGACTG
>JBDKKE010000395.1:0-8435 GCA_039796255.1 Verrucomicrobiota bacterium
GTCATGTCCCAAGAACACCCGGCGCACTCCGCGCGCGCATCCTGTGCATGCAAGAGTTGTCGGCAGGTTCGATCAGCGCTCCATAGCGTCCTCGGCGACCACGGCGTGAGCCTCCTCCCCCTTGCGCCTCACGCCAGGGTCGCCAGGGTCGCAGAGGAATACAGGGCAGACCGGACCTTGTTCCCTCGTCCTCCCCATTCCAGAGCCTGGCTCACCCCGTTTCCAAATTCTCACTGCCAACTCCTGCAGGCACCGGGTCGAATCAGGAGACCGCAGACGCACGATTTCTTCGGGTCAGGATCGGCGCCTCGCCCGGATCACCAGCCAGACCTGCACGCCGATCAGCAGGAGGGCCACCCACTGTTCCATGCGAACCGCGCCCAGGGAGGACATCACGGTGGGTGCCGTCCGCCATCCCGGATCCCGGAAGAAAAGAAAGACCGCTCCTGCCGAAACGAAGCCCCAGAGCCACGCGAGAATCCGGAAGTTAAGCGGGGGCGCTGGCTCCGCTTCCGCCGAAAGCGCGGGACCGCTGGCGGGAGTTGAGGGCCCGGGCGTCGCTTCGGGAGTGCCGGAATCGGTTTGAATTGGAGCGTTGTCTCGCAAAAGGTGATCCACCTTTGAACCGCATGCCACCTGAAGCAAGTCCGTCCCTCTCCGCCCACGGTCCGGGCACCCTCCCGCCCCAGCCCAAGGAGAACCTCTGGATCAACCTGGTCTGCAACGCGGTTCTCCCCGGTCTGCTCCTCACCCAACTCAGCAAGCCGGAGCGCCTGGGTCCGGTCTGGGGACTGCTGGTCGCGCTGGCTGTGCCCCTGGGCTACGGGATTTACGACCTGATCCGCCGCCGAACCTGGAACATCTTCTCGATCATCGGACTGGTGAGCACGCTGCTCACGGGCGGACTGGGACTGCTTCAGGTGAACAACCTGTGGTTCGCCGTGAAGGAGGCGGCCATTCCCCTGGTGCTCGGCCTGGCCATTCCCCTCACCCTCAATACCCGTCAACCCTTGGTGCGAACCATGATCTACAACGATCAGGTGCTGGATACGGACCGCATCGGCAAGCGCCTGGAGGAACGGCAGGCGGTGCCCGGATTCAACGCCCTTCTGCGCAACGCTTCCTGGATTCTGGCCGGGGCCTTCCTGTTCAGCGCGGTGCTCAACTTCCTGCTGGCCCGCTGGATCGTCACCGCGCCGCCCGGTTCGCCGGAGAACGTCGCGCAACTGGGACGACTCAATTGGGTGTCCTATCCCGTCATCATGGTTCCCAGCCTGGTGATCATGATGTTTGCCCTTTTCCGCCTGTTGAAGGGCCTGGAGGGATTGACCGGTCTTTCGGGCGACGAGTTGTTTCACCCTTCGGCCCGGCACCCGAAGGCGGACGCCCCGGCAAAGCCCCCGGGGGAGTCCGCCCCTCCCCGCTAACCCGCGCTTCCGGACGACGCTCCGGCGGGCGGGCGGCCCCTTTTGGAAATCCGAAATGGGTGCAAAAGGCCTCGGTGGGGGCCTGAATGCGGACGCGGCTCTCACGGAATGGATCCTGATAACTGAGCCCCACCGCCCGAAGCCCGAGTCCCGTCCGTGTCGGATTTCCATACAGGTCATCGCCGACCACCGGACATCCGCTCGCCTGCAGGTGAAGTCGAATCTGATGCGTCCGGCCCGTGAGCGGGCGGGCTTCCACCAACGATCGGGCCCCCACCCGGGCCAGCACCCGGAAGTGGGTGGAGGCCTCGCGCCCTGCCTCCGGATCCACCCGCTGGCGTCCCGGACGAGCCTCGTCGGGTCCGAGTGGATCCGTCCGGGTCCAGGACTCCGACGGCGGCGTCCCGTCCACGACCGCCAGATACACCTTCTCCACGTCCCGCTCCGCAAACAGGCGCGAATAGGCGCCCATGGACCCCTCGCTCTTGACGCACAGCAGCAGCCCGCTGGTTTCGGCGTCGAGTCGGTGGACAAAGCGGAGGAAGCGCAGATTGCGGGACTTCGCCCACCAATCCCCAAAGTCCATCCCCTCCCGCAGCGCCAGGAACAGATTCCGCCCGGTCTGCACCCAATCATCGGGCGCCACCAGCCACCCGGCGGGTTTATCCAGCACCATCACCGATCGATCCTCATAGATCACCGGGACCATCGTGCCATCCGGCAGATCAATTTCGCGGGGTTTCGCCACGCCAGAGGAAACCACGAACCCGGACGTCGCGACAACCCCTGCGACGCCGGATGTCACCAAGGGTGCCAAACCAATTCGACTTCAATCATGCCGTAAGACGCGAAACCCCTGCGTGTCATTGGGGATGAAATCGGTTGGAACCGCGGCGGAGCGCGAGGCTCTGACGGCTTCTGTGGCTCGGCTGGAGATGAGGATGTTCGTCAAGCCAGAGAGGCCGGTGACTGGAGTTTTGCCCGCTTCCAGGAGTAGCTCTTCGGACCGGGAGAGGAGCCCGCGGGCCGGGTTCGGTCCCCAAACTTACGCCGTCTCGGATCGACGTCGACACTCCTCCAATCGAATCATTAACTCCGGTGCCTCCTTCAATTCGGCCAATGGACTCAGTTGTCGCCTGATGTATAGCCAGTCGAGGCGGCCCGTCTGCCGGATGATGACCCGTTCGACATCCACCCAATCCTGCGGGCGATCCGCAAACACCTTGAAGACGATCAAGTCCTCGGCGGTACAGACTTTGAGGCGCACCTCAGGAAGAAACTCTTCGAAGGTTGCACGACGCGTCACGTCCTCTTCAAAAACAAAACCTCCCAACGCGACGTCAATGCCGATTGCGTCGCTGCTCTGCAGCAGCAACACCCTCCTATTTCTGGCAAATTCGGCGGCATCAGGAATCCGACCGGCGAACGCACCCAGCAGACCCTGAATCGGCTCTTCCTCTCCCCCGAATCCCACAAAAAGGGTCAAGTCGACATCTTGTGTCACTCGAGGCTCGCCCCACCGCTGAACGGCGACCCCGCCGATGAAGGCAAACGGCCATTCTTGTTCCATGCAGAAGCGTTGGACCGCAAGCGCGGCATTCAACCATTTGAATTCTTGCGGCATCGAGAAAACAAAAGCTGCTGCTCGACCAAGCCGGAACTGACGCGGGGCTTGGGATTCAGGAACAACGCAGCGGCAAAGGCCGAGGACAAAGCCGACAAAGACGTGGGTGTGTCGGTGGCGCGGATTTCCTGCCGCCGAATCCGTTCCAATTCCGGTCCGGTCTCCTTCCAATTCGCGACCCATCGCCTGGCCTGGGCGATGTGCTCCGGGGACCAATCAGCGAGTGCTGAAACGTCTTTATCCACCCATTCATGCTATCTGGACGTTGATTGGATGCAATCAATTGGGGCCCAAAAACCCGCGGCCGCCCCCTCCGGATAAGCCGGGTTCAATTCTGCCTCCCCCCTCTAGATTTCATTTTTGGAACCCTCCTTGTCCCCAATACATCGTCGGATCAATCTGCCACAAAAGCTTCATTCGGCGCCCCTCCTCCCAAGTCCGCCAGGAACCGCAACCCAATACCCATATCGAGAGAGCCGCCATGATGCGGGTGATTCTCTGCACCCGACGATGGCCCAGTCGCCCTTGCTTGAAGTTGTGGTGGTAGACGAAAGCTTCGTTTCGTCGATGCGGTCGATTCAAATCCAGCCGAGGTCCAAAAATGAGGTCGAATAATTCAAACTGCAGCGATGCATTTTCTAGAAGGCACACTACTCTTGGCCTGTGCAAATCCAAAGCTTCCGGGTTTTTTGCGATCTGGCGGAGACGGAGAGTTTCACCAAAGCCGCCCAGATCAATGGCATCACCCAGAGCGCGGTGAGCCAGCAGGTGAGTTCGCTGGAGCGTCAGTTGAAGAGCCTTCTGATCGAACGTAGCAAGAAGCGCTTTCGACTCACCCATGAGGGACGGCTGCTGTACGAGGGGGGGAAGCAGATCGTGCAGACCTACGACGCCCTGCTCAACCGGTTGCAGGAGGCGCGCGACGTGGTGTCGGGATCCATCCGGGTGGCGACCATTTACAGCATCGGACTGCACAATCTGCCGCCATACGTCAAAAAGTTCCTCAAGGCCTTTCCGACGGTCTCCGTTCATCTGGAGTACCAGAGGGCCAACCAGGTGTACGAAGACGTCCTGGGCAATGTGGTGGACCTCGGACTGGTGGCCTATCCCACCAAGGATCCCCGCCTGGAGATCATTCCCTTCCGCGAGGAGACCATGGTTCTCATCTGCCATCCGGGACATGCTCTTTCGAAGATCAAGTCGGTGCAGATTTCGCAACTGCAGGGGCAGCGGTTCATTGGCTTCCAGCACGACATCCCCACCCGGAGAGCCATCGACAAGATTCTGCGCGAGGCCGAGACCGAGGTGAAGATGGTCATGGAATTCGACAATATCGAAACCGTGAAACGCGCCGTCGAGATCGAGGCGGGGGTCGCGATTGTGCCCATCGACACCGTCGCCCAGGAGGTTGCCAAGCACACGCTGGTGGCGCTGCCCTTCACCAAGCCGCTTCCCGAGCGTCCCCTCGCCGTCATCCATCGCCGCAGCAAGGTTCTTTCCCCGGCCATGAAGCGCTTCATTGACCTCCTGAAACAACCCGTCTGAATTGGTGGGTCGGGAGGCCCGGTCGCCGGATCGATCTTCCTGCCTCCAGCCCATGAGTCCCCTCCACACCCTGGGTCTGACCCAGCCCGTCGCCGCCGCCCTGATCACGGTGACCCTGGTGGCAGCCGCCGGCATCTCCCTGGGATCCATCCGGATTTTCGGCATCCGCCTGGGATCAGCCGGAGTGCTGTTTGTAGGGCTGCTTGCCGGTTACCTGGGATACCAGCTCGACCACACCATCCTGCAGTTCCTGCAGGAGTTCGGACTGGTGCTCTTCGTGTACACCATCGGACTCCAGATGGGTCCGGGATTCTTCACCTCCCTGCGCCGCCAGGGACTGTCCCTCAACCTGCTGGCACTGGCGGTGGTCGGGCTGGGGGTGGTGATCACCCTGGGGATTGCCAGTTGGCTCGATCTGGACCTGGCCGCGGCGGCGGGATTGTTCGCCGGCGCCACCACCAACACCCCCGCCCTGGGAGCGGCGCAGGACAGCCTTCGCGCCGCCGGGGCCACAGCGGAGGTCCTCTCCCTGGCCGGGGTGGGATACTCCATCGCCTACCCGGGCGGCATCGCCGGCATCATCGGGTCCATGCTGCTGCTCAAGGGCTTTTTGCGCATCGAGCCCGAGCAGGAAGTAGCGGCGTTCACCCGCGAGCAGGGATCCCGGTCGCAGCCCCTCGGGCGGCTGAACCTGGAAGTCACCAACCCCAATCTGGACGGCCTCACGCTTCGGGAGATTCCCGGTGCTGAATCCCTGGGCGTCATCGTCTCGCGCATCCGCCGCCAGGCCGACGAAACCGCCCAACCCGCCACCGGGGACACGGTCATTCACCCGGGCGACACGCTTCTGGCGGTGGGCACCGCGGACGCCCTGCACAACTATCAGCTGATCGTGGGGCGCCCGAGCGCCACGGACCTGATGTTGGTCCCGGGCAACACCTCCTATCGTCGGGTGGTGGTAACGCAGAAGTCCGTGCTGGGACGCACCGTCCGCGAGCTCAACCTGGATCACCAGTTCGGGGTCACCGTCACCCGGGTCACGCGCGCGGATCTGGAAGTGACCGCGGTTCCAGGACTCACCCTGCAGTTTGGGGACATGCTGCAACTGGTCGGAACCTCCGATCATTTGGACCAGGCCGCCCGGCACCTGGGCAATTCTCTGGAGGCCCTCAACCACACGAATTTCGTTCCCATCTTCCTGGGAATCGCCGCCGGCATTCTGCTCGGCCTGCTGCCCATCAGTATCCCCGGCCTTCCTGTGCCGGTGCGGCTCGGGCTCGCCGGGGGGCCGTTGTTGGTGGCCCTGGTTTTGAGCCGGATCGGACGCATCGGACGGCTCGTCTGGTACATGCCGGCCAATGCCAACCTCGCCTTTCGCGAACTGGGCATCGTCCTGTTCCTCGCCTGCGTGGGACTCAAATCGGGCGAATCGTTTGTCCACACGCTGATGAGTCCCGCCGGACTCCAATGGGCAGCCGCCGGCCTGGCCATCACCATGGTGCCCATCCTCCTGGTGGGTCTCTTCAGCCGCTTCGTGCTCCGGCAGAACTTCGTGACCACCTGTGGCCTGATCGCGGGCAGCATGACCGATCCGCCGGCCCTGGCCTTCGCCAACAGCACCGCCGGCACGGATGCCCCCTCCATCGCCTACGCGACGGTTTATCCGCTCACCATGATCCTGCGCATCGTGGCCGCCCAAATCATGGCCATGCTGGCGGGACACTGATCGATGTCGGATCGACATCGGATCGACATCGGACTTGGACCCCGGCGCTCCGCCCGCTATCCATCCGGACGATGTCTGTCACACGCAGAAAACTCGGGGTGCTGATCTCGGCCAAACCCGAGAGCCCCTCCTTCGGACAGGGATTGAAGCTGATGGACGCCGCCCTGCGCGCCGGATGCGACGTTTACGCCTACTGCATTGATGACGCCGTCCCCGGCGTCGCCCGGCCCGAGGTGCAGGAACTGCGCGCCCGCGGACTCAAGCTCTATGCCTGCGCCTATGGGGCCCACCGCCGAAACGTCCCGGTGAATGATCAGGCGGCCTTCGCCGGACTGACGGTGGTCAGCGATCTGATCGCCGCCACCGATCGCTTCGTGAGCTTCAACTAAACCCGTCGCCCCGCATGAAGCCCAAAGTTCTGGTAATCGTCACCTCGGACCCGCGCACCAGCGCGCGCCCCGCCGAGGCGGTCCGCATCGCCGCCGGGGTCGGCACCTGGAAAAAGGCCGAAGTACTCCTCTACCTGCACGGTCCCGCAGTCCTCGCGCTGGGTGAGTTCACCGATGAACTCGTGGATGACGACAATTTCTCCCGCTACCTGCCCATTCTGCGCGATCTGGGACATCCAGTGTACGTGCAGAAGGACGTCCCGGAACTGGCGGACCTCGGCGATTCCCCGCTGAAGCGGGAAGAACTGGATGCCGTGGGTCTCGCCGCCCTGGTCTCCCAATCCAACTCCGTCCTCCGCTTCTGATGCCCTCCGCAAACCGGCAACTGCACCTGCTCACCTCCCCCCCGGATCCCTTGGTTCAGGCGATTCTCGACACACTGCGAAAGGACGCTGCAGTAAATCTGGAGGTGGTGGACCTGAACGCTCCCGACGTGGACTACACCGCGGTGCTCGAAAAGATCTTTGCCGCCGACAACGTGGCCACCTGGTAACGACGCACCCTGCCTTGCCGCCGTGCCCCCGCAGTCCCGGCACTTGCGGCATCCCTGCCGTATCGGCATCATTACACCCCTGTGAAGTTCTGCCGTCTTTTGCTCCTCGCGCTCGCCTGCGCTTACCTGTCGGGCTGCGCCTCCCGCTTCGTGAACCTCATGCCGCGATCGGTGGATGCCACCAAGTCCGATGTGTATCGCTTCGAAGTTCAGTGGGATACTTCCCGCCGTGGAGCCAACAACGCCGACGTACGGGCCCAGGTGATGATCGACGAGACCCTGTATCCGCTGGTTCGGATTCCCGGAACCAATGACCGCTGGGAGGGCAACATCCCCGTTCCCGCAGGCAAGCCGGTGATCTCCTACCGCTACAAGTTCGACTACACCTACCCGACCTTCAGCCGGCGGGCCGAGCAGAGCGACCTGTCCCTGCCCTACTTCCTCGACCTCCGGACAGGCACCACCACTCAGCCCGCCGCTTCTCCGGCCCAGTAGACGCCAGCCGGGCCTGAGAGCCCGTCCGAAAACTCAGAGGGGTCCTGCGGCGAGGGATTTTGGTGGTGGCCAAGGCGGCGAGGGCGGCGCATCCCCGCAGTGGGCTGTAACGGCCAAGCCAACGCAGGCCACCGGCAAAAGACCCGCCGCCCGCAGGGTTTTCGCGGAAACGGCCCGCTGACTTCGTTGCTCGTCGGTCACAGCCCTCTGCGGGTAGGCTCCCTCCTCGCGCCTGCATCCCGTCGAAGCTGGAATGCGAAGTCGGATCGCCATCGGGCCGTTTCCGCGAGAACAGGACCCCTCTGAGTTTTCGGACAGACTCTGAGGCGATGGGAATGCCCGCTTCCTGCCTTGCCGCCTCGGGATCGGCGGGCAGACAGTCAGCCATGGATGTCGGCAGTCCGGATTGCGATGTGCTCATTCTCGGCGGTTCCCTCGCCGGGGCGGCAACCGCCTGCCTTCTGCTGCGGCAGCGTCCGGATCTGCGGGTGGTCATCGTGGAGAAGTCGGATCGTTTTCCGCGCCGGGTCGGCGAGGCCACGGTGGAGGTCAGCGGATTCTTCCTCAGCCGCATTCTGGGCCTGACCCAGTTTCTCAACGAGACGCAACTGACCAAGCAGGGCATGCGTTTCTGGTTTGCCAATGCGTTCACGGATTCGCTGGCGAACTGCGGGGA
>JBDKKE010000396.1:0-10039 GCA_039796255.1 Verrucomicrobiota bacterium
ACCACCCTGAGGCCCCGTCCGCCTCCACACCCGCGCCGCCCTGAGACGGCGGGGCGGCCGACCGCCTCCACGCGGAAAAATCACCCGGTAAGCGGGCAGCGCACGCTTGCCGAAAGGACACGAATCATGGACCTGTCGCTCTATCTCCTCTCCGGACTCGTCCCGCCGAAGCCTGGATGATGGCAGAAGGGGGCGGGTTCTGCTTGAGGCGGGCCGGCAGCCGGATAGCGTCCCCGCACAAAATGATGACCTTTGCTCTTCCTCGATCGGCGATTTTCGTGAAGATCATCCTTGCCGTCCTGGGGACGGCTTCCGTGCGATCGGCCCCACCGCGCCTACTGCCCCTGGAAATCTCGGGCGAGCACGTGACGGTTCGACTGCAGGGGGACGCCGGTGCCCAATATCGAATCGAGTCCTCCACGAATCTGGTCCACTGGCGGACGGTGGGCGCTGGAGGAATATTGAACGGGGAGGTGAGTGTCGTGGATAGGGGATCCGGCGCCGCGCCGTGGACGTATTACCGCGGGGTTCAAGAGTCGGCCGGAGGAGATCGGTACTTTCCCACGGTCGTGCCCGAAACGAGTGAGGACCTGGCGTCGGGCGTCGTCGTGGTTCCGGAGCGAGAGTCGGTATTGCAATTGTCGGTGCCCGGCGGACCCGAGTTCAGGATGAGCTTCCCCACCAACGCCGTCGCAGAGCCGACCCTGGTCACCTTGCGGGTGCTCAGAAACTCGGGCGGGATGCCGAACCAGGCGGGGTTGATGGCGGGAGTGCAGTTGGAACCGGAGGGTCTGTTGATGACCGCCCCGGTGTTCCTGCAGATGGACTTTCCCACGAACATTTCGGCGCGGCAGGTGACGTCGTTTGCGTTCGACAATCGCGGATCACGGTTCCATCTGGTCCCCGACGTGGTGACCGCCAATGCGGGGACGAACCGGGTGCGGGTCCTGGTGGAACAATTGCAGAGCTACGGCTGCGGGCTCTTCACCCTGGCCGAGCTGCAGACCCAGGCCGGAACCAAGCCGCCCGCGCGGCCTGCGCTCCGCATGGTCACGCCCCTGTCCGACATGGCGGGGTGCTATCCCGACGACGAAAAGGAGGCCCGGAAACTTGAGGAACAACTGGAGGATCTGCACCAGCCGCTGGTGCAGGCCGAGGCGGCGGCCCTGGGTGCGGAACGGCAGAGCCAGTTGCTGGGCGTGGCCAGCGAGGATGAGGGCACGGGTGCGCTGATGCGGGTGCTGGCGGATCGGCAAACGTTCTTTGACCAACAGCTCAAACCACGCGTGCCGGCGGCGGCCCAGAAATGCGCAACCACCCGGACGCTGTTGCCCTGGGTTCTCGGATTTGAACGGCAACGACAACTCTTGGGTGCGGGCGATACGGTGAACCCGGCGGTCTACGAACTCTTCTGTGCAGGCGGCGCCCGATGCCAGCAGCAGGCAATGGAGTGCTGCCGTAAACAAGGCGGCGATACCCGGCTGATCGACACCGTGCTCGGTGTGCTCCGCCAGCGCCAGTTGCTCGGGCTCGGCGTGGATTCGACCGACACCCGCTGTGGCGAGGACCTGAGCGTCGACCAGGTGCTGAAGGAATGCGCCCCGGAATGGTTTGGGACGGTCCGGGTCACCGTTTCTGGCTTATACAACGACATCACCCCTTCGGCAGAGGCGAAGTTCTCCAGGACCCGCGTGAGCGAAGTCGTGCTCACCGCCTCGGTCCAAAGCGCCCGGGTGGAGATCTCGCCTGAGAATCTGTTCATCCCCGCCTACACGAACATCACCTGCACGCTCGGAGGTTCGCTGGTGGCCAGTGACCGGACCGAAGCGCTGAACGAGCGGGGAATGTCCAATCCCTGCATGCCCGGCAAGCCGACGCAGGTGCGCCGCGATACCTATTTCTCCTCCGTCACGACCAATCTGGAGAACATCACGCTGGAGGCGGTGCTCATGGCTCCCGGGACGAAAAACCTGTTCGTGCAGCCGTCCCTGCGATTGGACGCGGATGCCATCCGGGACATGCGCTGGGCCTGGGAGGAACGAAGAGCCGGCCCGGAGTCCTTTGCCGATGGCCAATGCCGTTTCGACGAGACCGTCACAAGCGGGGGCAACTATGAGCCCGACGCCGGAGTGTTTGACGCGAGTATCTTCGTGAATGAGGACGCGTTTACCTGGACTGCGGAAACCATCCTGTGCCGGATCAGCATCCCCGAGCCGATGAGATTCGACTTCGAACACCCGTTTACGGGCGTGCGCCGGATCGAACTGGAATTGCACCGGGTGTCGCCGCCCACCGCACGGGACGTGACGGCGCCGAGCCAATAACAGATCTCAACCCAGGGGAGGGGGCGGACACGAGCAGACATTCGAGTTCCCGCGGGGGCGGCCTGGAAGCCAACCCTGTTTGTGAACCTTTCACATGATCGGGAGTGAGCGCGCCGTTACGACTTCTGGCCGCGAGGGAGAAAAGCGCGAAGATGGCGCCGATCACCGCGCTCTTCGCCAGCGCCTTGGCTCCAAGGCCGGTCCACGAACTGGGTGCGTCGGAGGCAATCGGCCGAGGGCAATTCGTGGTCTTGACCCGGCTCACTGCGCCCCCTCCCAATGGGACTTCGGTGGCGTTTTCTGCCCCGAGGAGATGCCGGGCGTTAAAGGCTCCCATCTCTCGATCCGTCTCAATCAGTGGTTTTGGTGGGTGGCTGAGCGTTAATTGTTATCCTGTCCCTTCAACAGAGTGCTGGCAGATCGTGCTGCCGAGATCTCTCGGCGAAGCGGTTTATCCAAGGTCCTATCACCACCACTTCCTTGCCAATCCACTACCGAATCGGTACGTCCTTGGAAACGCATCCCGACCAACACCACACCACCTCATGCCGTTGATGAGAATGTCCTCTGCCTCCCTGGCATTCCGGGTCCTTGCCGTTGCGCTTGCTGCCGGGAAACTCGCAATGGATGCCAACGCCGCCGACGTGTTTGCCTTCACCAGTTCACCCAGCAGTTGGATCGGAGGCGGACAGGTCGTGAATTTCTCGGAGGTGTCCGCCAGACGCACGTATGACCTGGGCGTTTACACGGATTCGGTAAGGTTCAGCGCAGGCGGATACGAGCTGATCGTGGTGGGTCCGGGTCTGACCCTGCCTCAGGCGGGATATTACCCGGGAGCCACCCGCTGGCCTTTCATGGGAGCCGGTCCGGGATTGAATCTGTCGGCGCCCGGTCGCGGAAACAACAGGCTCTCGGGTTGGTTCCATGTGCTGCAGGCCGAATATCTGGCGGATGGACAAGTGGCCGCTTTCGCCGTGGATTTTGCGCAGTACGATGAAGAGAATCTGACGAAGTGGAATCGGGGAAGCATCCGCTATCGCTCGGCGGTTCCAGCACCCGGGCCCGCCCCCGCGATACGGATGGACAACATGCGTCTCGGCAAAAGTGCCACTCAGTTCGACGTTTCCGGTCCGGCCGATGCGGCATGCGTCATTCAGGCCTCTTCGGACCTCGTCAACTGGGCCCCGGTGCATACCAACTCCATTTCTCCTGTTGGCCTGCTCGCGATCTCCGACACTGTTGGGGTAGGGAGTTCCAGCCGCTTCTATCGCGCTGTCCCGGCTTCCGACGACGGTGGTGGCGTCAGCAATAATGAGTTTGTAGATCGTGTCCGGGTCCCGTCCGTGGGCGCCACCCTGAGGGGTTCGAACGCAACCGCTGACCGGGAACCCGGTGAGCCATTTCACGGAGACGGAGACAGTGGGAAGTCGGTGTGGTGGACTTGGCAGGCGCCGCAGACTCGGGTCGTCACCATCAGCACGGTTGGTAGCGATTTTGACACACTGATGGCCGTTTACACCGGAGACTCACTCACGAGCCTCAGGAGAGTCGCCAGCAACGACGACTTTGGACTCGGGATCACCAGCCAGGTCAGCTTCTTAGCCAAGGCCGGGACGGAGTATCAGATCGCGGTGGATGGTTTCGGGGGCGCTTTCGGAAGCATCGTCCTGGTCTTGCGACAGTGAGGTCGGGCAGGGGGCCGCGCCGTTGGCCAGGATGGAGCCAGCAAGGACAGGACATCTGTCGGTAGATCGCCACGACAGCAGTTGGAGAAATCCAAGGTCCGATGGTTGCATCGAGAGGGAAAGGTGACGGGGTCTGTTTCTAACTTGGACAGTGTGGGTGGGTTGAAGAGGAACTTGGTCTAGGGTGGCTGCCGAGCGATTCAGATGGATCCGCGGCCGGCTGAGGGGTCTGGTTCGCTTACTTAGCCGGAGTTGTCGCGGTAGTCGGCTCGGGCGGAGAACCAGAGGATTCCAGCTCCACCGAGGAAGCACGCCGCAGTGTCCGCGTAGAACGGAAAGGGCGGAAGCGCCAGCCGCACTCCATGAACGAGCAACACCCCGCCTTCGATCAACATCAGCATTCCAAACCAGGGAATGATCGTCTGATACCGGGCCGGGTGGAGCATGAGCAGAAGAAACAGTCCGCCGATCAGCGTGAAGGCACCTGCCGCCATGCGCAGCCAGTAGTCCAGAGGCAGTCATACGGAATCGGTCCTGAGCCCAGACCCTGCAAAGCGTCGGTGGCGGCCGGCCACGGAAGGACCACACCAAACACGGACACGCCCCAAGCGGCGGCCGAGAATCCGAGAAACAGCCGGAGAAGCCTCAAATGCATGTGAGTGTCCAAGGCTATTGCCCAACCGGACACCGCTCAAGGCGCCTTCATCGGGTCCACTCGGACTTCCAGATGAGGTTTTGGGTCCGGGATGGATGGCTTCCGAACCAGGGTCATGGCGGTGCGATCACCGGTGAACGATCGCGGTGAAGCCGCCGTAGGCCATCTTCTTGAAGTCGAAGAGGGGGTTCTTCGGATCACACATGGCCGCGAGTCGTGGGTCGGCCATGACCTTGGCGTTTACCTGGTCGCGGTGCTTGCGGGATTTGTAGACGATCCAGGCGAGGATCACAGTTTCCTCCGGCTTGGCCTTGGTCAGGCTCGTGAAGGAGAGCGTGCCCTCTCCTTGGAGGTCGTCGCCGACGCACTCCCAGTAATCGAGCGCGCCGTGTTCCTTCCAGATTTTGCCCGCCTTCCCAGCCATGGCCCGGTAGGCCGCGAGGTTCTTGGTGGGGATGGGCATGACAAAACCGTCAACGTAGTTGGGCATGAGTGCGGGAGGGTTGAGATGAAGTTATGGGAGGAGAGAGCTGGATTGGGCGGAAATAGGGAGAACGGCAGAGCAGGGGAATAGGAGAGAATGGACGGCCTTCCGTCTCCACCCGTTTTCATCCTTTCGAAATTCATCGTCTGGCAATCGAAGGATTCAGAATCAGGGGGTCGTTCTCGGCCCCGGCCATTGCGAAAGGCGAACCGTGGTGGCCCAGTTGCGGAGCGTCACGTCGGTCTGGAGCAGTCGTTCGAGGTTTAGCTTGTCGAGCAGGTTCTTGGGAACGTCCTTGCGCTGCCAGATGTAGAGCGTGGTGCCGTCCACTACGAACCGGTCTGTCTCTTGGCTGCGGCCCATCAGGTCGGCCGCGGCGGCGGCCGGCGGGACGCCGCGGAGGAATCCCACAGAGACCTGCTCGCAACTGCGGTCAGGCGCGGCGAAGGGACTCCGCGCGACGATCTCCGCCAGCTCCGCGAGACTGCGGACCATCACCGGCACGTCCCAGCCGTAGGCGGTGTGGATCCGTTGACTGAGGTCGGTTTCGAGCTTGCGGGCGTCACGGACGCGGGTCTCGAAATAGACGTTGCCGCTCTGGATATAGGTCTGCACCTGGCGGTAGCCGGCGGCGGTGAAGTGATTCCGCAAGGCGGCCATCGGCATCGGTTTGTGGCCGCTGACGTTGATGCCGCGGAGCAGCGCGACGAAGGCGTTGTCGTTGGGGTGACCCATGTTGGTTTCAGCCGCCGGCCATCGCGCCGACCACAAGGAAGGGTTCCGTGCCGGCGAGGACGGCGTCCGGTAAAACGGTGTCGGCCGGCTCCAGTGACAAGTCTTCCCTGCAGGCGAAGTAGCGGATGAACGGCCGGCGCTTCAGCGTGCCGTGGTCGCGGATGGTGCCGCGCAACATCGGGAAGCGCGCTTCCAAGGCGTCCAGCGTTGCCGCGATCGTCGCCGGCTCGGGCACGTCCAATATAACCTCTTCGCCTACACGGGCGAGGTTACGAAGATGGTAAGGCAGGACGACGCGGATCATGGGCGTTTCAGGGTTGGCCCGGCTTCCAGGTGCCGTCGGCGGTCCCGTCCGGACTGGCGAGAACGACGGTGTAGCCGTCGGGATCGCACAGCCAGATTTCCCAGTGGTTCGGCCCGCCGTCGCAGTCGGGCGGATTGCGGTGGCGCGGCAGGACCACCGGAGTCTGCAACTCGGCGGCGCGGGCCGTGGCGGCGTCGAAGTCGGTGACCTCAAACCACAGCAGCACGCCGTTGCCATGCGCCAGCTTCGGATCGCCGATGGGGCCGTGATGGTGCTTCACGTCCCAACGGTGTAGTTGCAGCACCAACCGACCGCCCGAGACGAGCCGTTCGTAGTTCGGCCCGCCGTGGTCGCTGCGGCACCCGAGCAGGCGCTGATACCAACAGCTGCTGGCTTCCACGTTGCTCACGCAGATGAGGGGTTGGGGGTTCATGGCCAAACCAGCCAAACATCCGCTCACTTCAGCGTCTGCACCTCCACCGACAGCACCGGCGGCAGGTGGCTGGCGATGGCCTGCCAGGTATCGCCGCCGTCGGGGGAGCAATAGACCTGGCCGCCGGTCGTGCCGAAATAGACGCCGCAGGTGTCGAGGGTGTCCACGGCCATCGCGTCGCGGAGGACGTTCACGTAGCAGTCCTGCTGCGGAAGCCCTTTCGTGAGCGGTTCCCAATCGTTGCCGCCGGACTTGCTGCGATAGACGCGCAGCTTGCCGTCGGGCGGGTAATGCAGGGAGTCGCTGGTGATGGGCACGACGTAGATCGTCTCCGGTTCGTGCGCGTGGACATCGATGGGGAAACCGAAGTCGGTGGGCAGATTGCCGCTGACCTCGCTCCACTGGTCGCCGGCGTTGTCGCTGCGCATGATGTCCCAGTGCTTCTGCATGTAGAGCACGTCGGGCCGCGACGGATGAAGGGCGATGCGGTGGACGCAGTGGCCGACCTCGGCATCGGGATCGGGCAGTTCGTATTGGGACTTCAGTCCGCGGTTGATCGGCTTCCAGGTCAGCCCACCGTCGTCGGTGCGGAAGGCGCCCGCCGCGGAGATGGCGACGTAAATGCGCCGCGGATTCTGGGGATCAATGATGATGGTGTGGACCGCCATGCCGCCGGCACCGGGCTGCCACAGCGCGCCTTTCGTGCCGCGCAGGCCGGCGAATTCCTGCCATGACTTGCCGCCGTCGCGGGAATGGAACAGCGCGGCATCCTCGGCGCCGGCATAGACGAGGTCGGGATCGGTGAGCGAAGGTTCGAGGTGCCAGATGCGTTTGAACTCCCAGGGATGCTGGGTGCCGTCATACCACTTGTGGGTGCCCACGGTGCCTTCGTAGCGGAACTCGTTGCTCTTCCCGTTCGGCATGCCGTCGGTCCCCATGAGGTCCTCGGGTTTGGTGCCGGGTGGGTTCCACGTTTTGCCGCCGTCGTCGGAGCGCTGGATGATCTGGCCGAACCAGCCGCTGCTCTGGGAGGCGAACAGGCGGTTGGGGTCCAGGGAGGAGCCCTTGAGGTGGTAGATTTCCCAGCCCGCGAAGTGCGGGCCGGTGATTTGCCAGTTCCGGCGCTGGCCGTCGGCGGCGAGGATGAAGGCACCCTTTTTGGTGCCGACGAGGACGCGGACGCTGCTCATGGAGTTCCCTTTCTCGGATGGTGAGTGGTGTTGATAAGGTGGAGATTACTTGCCCGGTTTGGCGGGCGCTCGCAAGGCGTCCTTCGCCACCCTTTGGTAACGCGGTTTCATTGGTGCGCGGAACCTGGGCTTTCGAATCCGCTTCAGTTTGGCCAATTCAGCCGGCACGTCGACGTCAGGTGCGGAAACGACGGCGGGCTTGGATTTCTTCGCCGTCTTCCTGGCCGCGTTCTCGGCGAGGCGCGCCTTCACCAGTCGCTTGACCAACGTCAAGGGCAACGGCTTCTCGACCGTGAATCGGATCGAGCCCTTGCTGACCTCGAAGTTCTTCAGCTCGGCCGCGAAGGAGGCCTGCGTCTTGGGACTCGCGGCATAGAGCGCGCAATGCTCCTTCCACGCTCCGAGATACACCAGCGGCCGGCCACCGTGTTTGAATCCGGCCAGCCCGTAGCCGAGGTATTCCTCGGCCCCTGGGGCAGCAGCGTGGATGGCCCGGCGAAGCGTTTCCAGCACCGCCCGCTGCGCCGGGCTTGTCGCCGCAAGATACTCGTCAATGGTCGTGGGCTTGGCTGGGGTGGCGGGTTTGGCATTCATGAAGTTCGTGGTGGATCACGTGGCGGATCAATTCGCTGCCGCAGCGGCCTTCAGCCCGGCGATGTCCAGCTTCACCATCTGCATCATCGCCTGAAGGACGCGCTGCGATTTGTCCGGATCGGGACCTCCCATCAGTTCGCCGAGCGCGGTGGGCACGATCTGCCACGAGAGGCCGAACGGGTCCTTGAGCCAGCCGCATTGCTGGACGGACCCGCCGGCCGAGAGTTTGTCCCAAAAGAAGTCCACCTCGGCCTGCGTCTCGCAGCTCACGAAGAACGATACGGCCTCGGTGAATTTGAAGTGCGGTCCGCCGTTCAACGCCATGAACTCCAGGCCCGCGAGGCGGAAGTTCACGATCATGGGCGAGACGCTGGTGACCTCGGAGTCGGGAAAGATCGAGGCGTAGAACCGTGCTGCCGCCTCGGCCTGGCCATCGAACCAGAGGAACGGGGTGATCTTCTGTCCGGTGGAGATCCTCGGCATCCGGGCGAGAAAATCATCCAACTGTTCGAAGGATCCGCTCCAGCCGCCCGCCATGCCTTGGCGCGCGTCGTCGAAGGTCCGGATCTCGGCCTCGCTGGCGTGAAGCGGAATCCATTCGACGGTGACCGTGGTCTGGTCGCCGACAGCGGCAAAGGTGACCGAGGTGAGCATCTCCGCCGGCCACGGCGCGGGGAACGGCGGCGGCACGATGTCGCCGGCGGGATTCGAGAAGGAATTGACCCAGACCAGCTTGTCCTCGGGCACGATCTCGCGGTAAGCGCACCGTCCCCAGTTCTCCTGTCCGTCCGCCGACCGCATGCGGTAGTGGAACACGCCGCCGGGCCGGAAGTCGCGCGTCACGGCCACGCAGGTGACGCCCTTCGGTCCGAACCATTGCTCGAACTGGCTGAGGTCGGTCCAGGCACGCCAGACGCGGGCCAGCGGGGCCGTGAACGTGCGCTGGATGGTGAACGGGGCGACGACGGTATTCAGGGTGGGCGCGAGGTGGGGGATCGATGGAAGTGCGAAGGGACGGATGAAAGGGGCGCGCCTGAAGGCCGGCCGGTTTCAGCCGATCAAACCGGCGAACCGTTTGCGTTCGACCCAGAGCAGGTAAAGCGGCAGCGCGGCGATCAGCAGGAGCGGAGGGGAGAGCAACCCTTCGCCCTTCATGACGAAAGCGTGGTAGGCGAGGATGTTCAGGACGATGGGGCCGAGCACCAGCAAGCCGAGGCTCCGGGTTTTGGGCACCGCCACCAGGATGCCCCCGAGGAGCTCCAGCACCTTCACGAAGGTGAGGTATCCGGTGGGCACAAAGGCCGCCATGAAGTGGGCCGCCGGTGAGCCTTCCGGAAGCGGCGGCATGGGGGCGAGCTTCAGAAGGACGACGGCACCCGAGGCGGCGAAGAGCAAGCCGAGCAGGGCTCCGGCGATGGTGGGCAGGTGTTTCATGGGCGCAGTGGCGATGGGGGATGAGGTGGGACTTCCGGTGAACGCAATCAGGGACACGACGAACGGGGAACCGTAAAAAGGACAGGGGGGGAGAGTTTAGGGTGTCCCTTCGGCAAGCGTGCGGGACTAGGCTCCAGGAGGTGGGCAGGCTGAGTGGCGATGACGACACCGGCGGAGTTTTCCTCGACGGACCTGGGGGTC
>JBDKKE010000397.1:0-3057 GCA_039796255.1 Verrucomicrobiota bacterium
CGGATGCGGACCGGCCCTCCAACCGCCTGACGTATTCGCTGGTGAGCGGTCCCGCAGGTTTGACGGTAAGTCCCGAAGGAGCGGTCTCCTGGACTCCGGGAGAGAACCAGGGGCCGTCCACGCAGCAGGTGACCGTGGCGGTGACAGACAGCGGGACGCCGCCGCTCAGTGTGACCAATCAATTCAGCGTGGTGGTTACCGAGGTCAATCGTCCTCCCAGCGTCACCCCGGTTCCTCGCCAGGGTGTGGATGAACTGGCCCTGCTGGAGTACGCGTTGTTGGCGAGTGACCCCGACCTCCCCGTCGATACCCTGACGTTCTCGCTGGTCAACGGACCGGCCGGGCTCACGGTGACCCCCGCAGGAGCGGTTCGCTGGACGCCCGGTGAGGAACAGGGGCCGTCCACCAACACGGTGGTGGTACGCGTGACCGACGACGGGGTATCGCCGCTAAGCGCCACTCACGAGTTCACAGTGGTGGTCCGGGAGGTCAACGTCCCGCCAGTACTCCCAGTTCCAGAAGTACCGCCGATCCGGGAAGAAGAGTTGTGGGCCACGGAACTGCGCGCCGCGGATGCGGACCGGCCCTCCAACCGCCTGACGTATTCGCTGGTGAGCGGTCCCGCAGGTTTGACGGTAAGTCCCGAAGGAGCGGTCTCCTGGACTCCGGGGGAGAGCCAGGGCCCGTCCACGCAGCGGGTGACCGTGACGGTGACGGACAACGGGACGCCGCCGCTCAGTGTGACCAATCAATTCAGCGTGGTGGTTACCGAGGTGAATCGTCCTCCCAGCGTCACTCCAGTTCCTCGCCAGGGTGTGGAGGAACTGGCCCTGCTGGAGTACACGTTGTTGGCGAGTGATCCGGACCTTCCGGTCGACAACCTCACCTTCTCGCTGGTCAGCGGACCGACGGGGCTCACGGTGACGCCCGCAGGAGCGGTTCGCTGGACGCCCGGCGAAGGACAGGGTCCGTCCACCAACACCGTGGTGGTCCGCGTAACCGATGACGGGGTGCCGCCGCTGAGCGCCACTCTTGAGTTCGTGGTGGTGGTCCGGGAGGTCAACTCGAAGCCGACCTTCATCCGGGAAACTCTTCCGCCAGCGACAGAGTTGGCGACTTGGTTGGAAGCAAATCTGGCCGAGGATGGTGACCTGCCGCCGAACCGGCTGACCTATTCGATCATCAGCGGTCCGGACGGCGTGACGGTCAGCCCTGAGGGCACTCTCCGCTGGGTCCCTTCAGAAGCCCAGGGCCCCTCGACCAACACTCTGGTGGTCCGGGTGACGGACGATGGCACGCCGGCGCTGAGTACCACCCAGAGCTACTCGGTCGTGGTACGCGAGGTGAATTCTGTCCCACTACTGCGACCGGTTCCCCAACAGGTCATTGAGGAACTTGCCGAGTGGGAGCTTCGGTTGTCAGCAACCGACGACGACCTGCCAAAAAATCGCCTCCAGTTTGCGCTGGTGAGCGGTCCGCCAGGACTGTCGGTCAGCGGCAGCGGTACGGTGAGTTGGTTGCCGTCCGAGGCGCAGGGGCCCTCGACGAACGTGGTCTCGGTCCGGGTTTTTGATGACGGAGTGCCATCCCTGGCTTCCACCAACCAGTGGGTCGTCGTGGTTGAGGAGGACAACACCCCGCCGGTGTTGTTGTCGCCGGGATCTCAGGTGGCTGAGGAACGGCGGTTGTGGACGGTGCAGTTGCAGGCCCTGGACTCCGATCTGCCGACAACGCCGCTGACCTTCTCCCTGGTGAGCGGCCCGCCGGGACTGACGGTGAATGCCACCGGATTGGTTTCCTGGACCCCCACCGCCTCCCAGAATCCATCGACCAATCTGGTCGTCGTTCGGGTCAGCGACAGCGGACCGGGATCCCTGCGGGCCACCAATCGCTTCGTGGTGGAGGTGACGGATCAGATCCTTCCGCCGCACTTGGGAATCCACCTGGTGGCGGATCAGATCATCGTGGATTTTGAGACCAGGACCGGATGGATTTACCACCTGTTCAGTCTGCCCTATACTCAGGCCGGAAAGCCCAATCCTGCCTGGGAATTGCTAACCCCGGCGAATGGCTTGATGGGGACGGGTGCGCTCGAAGAATTCATTATGCCTCCCGATTTATCGGAGTCCGGGGTGCTCATTCGCCTGACAGCCACGCCCCCGGCGCGTGGAGCGCCGTCCGGGCCATGATGAGGGGCGGAGCCTGGGTGCGCTTGATTTTGCGAACGAGATCCTACGACCGTTCCACCAGCACCTGCCTCTGGGCCAGTCGCTGAAGCCGAGACAGCAGCGCGCATTCCTGATCCAGATCCACGCCATGGTCTTCGTGCAGGCGTGTTTTGACCGCGGATATCCAATCGGGTTTAAAGATCCCGGGCCCGTAGAGGGCTCCAACAAAGGCGGCCAGCAACTGGCAATAGGAATCGGTGTCCCATCCCCATTCCTGCGTGAGCTGAAGTCCACAGAGCGGATCGTATTCGGCCATCACGATGCTTCCCAAGGCGACCACGAAGGGAACCTGCGCCTCCCATTTGGTGGTCTCCTGAAACGCGGTATCCCATACCGCGAACATGCGGGCCGGATGCCCGGCCGCCTCCCGGGCGGACTTCAGGGCGACATCCATCCAGCGATCCACCGCGCGCTGGGACCAGCGGATGCGGGCATATCCGAAGGGGTCGGTGGAACGCATGGCAGAGAACACGGCCTGCCATGCCGTGGCGGGCGAGCGGGGGTCAACGGGGGTGACCAGGGCGACGGAGAGCCCGGCGACCAGCGCCGCGTTGAGATCCTTGCCCCAGCCATTGTCGAAGAATCCCAGATGCCAGGCGGCACGATAGGCCTCCTCCGGCCGTCCGGCGAACAGGGCGGCGAGGGGAAGGGAGGTCATCTGACCGCAGCAGGTCGGCAGTCCCTGCCACATCCGCTCCGGAGGCCGGGCCCGCGCCAAATCACGCTCGCCAAGAACCCATCGGGCACCCAACTGCCACTCTTCGAGCCAGTCCGCCGCCAGCACGGCATACTCTGGATGGGCGGTGGCCGCCGGGGTCGTCGGCCAGTC
>JBDKKE010000398.1:0-3150 GCA_039796255.1 Verrucomicrobiota bacterium
TGATGCTGATGGAGACTCCGCCGTCCACCGCCCGTCCGACGGGCCTCGATATCCGTGCCCTGCTCAGGGAACACCAGGGCCGCAACTACGAGTTGCACGCCGAGCACGTCAATCCCTCCAACGTCAAGACGCTCAAGACCATTGGCTTCGACCATTGCTACGTCCGCGCCGAGGGCGCCTACCTGTGGGACGTCGAGGGCACGAAGTACCTCGACATGCTGTCCGGATACGGAGTTTTCGGACTCGGACGTAACCATCCGGATGTCCGCCGGGTGCTCAGCGAGTTCCTGCAGGCGGAATATCCCAGCCTGGTGAAGATGGAGGCGCCGCTCCTGTCCGGACTGCTGGCCGCCGAATTGAAGAAGCGGATGCCCAATACCCTGGACATGGTCTTCTTCGCCAATTCCGGAGCGGAAGGCGTGGAGGCGGCGATCAAGTACGCCAAGTGTGCGACGGGACGTCCGGGCATCATTCACTGCAAGAAGGCCTATCACGGTCTGACCTACGGGGCGCTGTCGATCAATGGCGACGACAGCTTCCGGGCCGGATTCGAGCCGTACCTCCCGGACTGTCGGATGATCGATTTCAACGATCTCGACGCCCTGGAGCGCGAGTTGAAGCGCGGTGACGTGGCGGCCTTCGTGGTGGAACCCATCCAGGGCAAGGGCGTTTACATTCCCTCGCCCGGATACCTCTCGGGTGCGCAGCGCCTGTGCCGGAAGTACGGGGCGCTGTTCATTGACGACGAGGTGCAGTCGGGAATGGGGCGCACGGGCAAGTTCCTGGCCATCGAACATGACGGAGCGGATGTGGATCCGGATATCGTGGTGCTGTCCAAGACGCTGTCCGGCGGATTCGTCCCCGTCGCCGCCGTCCTGTGCAAGAAATGGATCCATGACAAGGTGTTCTCCAGCATGCAGCGCTCGGTGGTCCACAGCTCCACCTTCAGTCAGGGCAATTTCGCCATGGCGGCCGGTCTGGCGGCTCTGGATGTCATCGATCGCGAACAGTTGATGCAGAATGCGGAGCGCATGGGCAACCGGTTGGGTGAGGGTCTGCGCGCGATGATTCCCCGCTTCGAATTCATGAAGGAGGTGCGGTGGCGCGGGTTGATGATGGGGATTGAGTTCGGATCACCACGATCACTGACGCTCAAGACGGCGTGGAGCATCTGCCACGGACTGGACAAGAGCCTGTTCCCGCAGGCCTGCGTGATGCCCCTGATGAAGAAGCATCACATCATCACCCAGGTGGCCGGCCATGCGATTGACGTGGTCAAGCTTCTGCCGCCGTTCGTGATCAACGAGGGGGATGTGAAGTGGTTCCTCGACGCCTTTGAGGACGTGATGGTGGGCATGCACAAGTTCCCGGGGCCCGCCTGGGACGTCATCACCGACATCGGCAAGGCGGCCCTCACCAACCGGGCGCGATAGCTCGCGAGTTCTAGCGGGTCAACTCCACTACGGTAGTGCCGTCCGCAGACTGAAAGGTGAGGCCGTTGCCCGTGGCATGAACCCGGGTGGTGGCTTCCAGCGCCTTGAGGAACTGATCCTCCAGCGCCATGCGGTCCGCAGGTCCCGCCATGCGGGTGGTGCCGAAAGGCGTCCACTGAATTTCACCCGGGGCGCCCAGAGTGTAGCCGCCGAAGTACCGATTCACCGCGGCACGTCCGGCCACCTTGCCGGGACCCGTGATCCGCAGGGTGATTCCGGCGTCGGCGGGGAGACTGACTGCGGTTCCCTGCATCACCAGTCGGACGCAGTTCAGATCGGTGTTCTCCAGCCCCACGAGGGACGTTGCCGTCGCGGGTTTGCCCTTCCCTGCGCCGTTACCCGCGCCGGTGCCGGTGGAGCAACCCGTCGCCAGAACGCAGACGACGGCGACGAGGAGAAGTAGCGGGAGTCCCATGCATTTCATGGCGGAGAGGATGTGGCAGGAGATGAGGAGAAATCAATCCGGTCCCGCCCGAGCCCGGTGTCTTTCCGGAGGCGGGGTTGCGCCCCGGGGGCGACAGGTGGCCTGCGCCGCGCTACGGTGGTTTCCATTGATGAACCATCGCCCGCGAACCGCCCGAGTCCGGTCCCGACTTTGGACGGTGCCCTGCTTCCTTCCGCTGTTGATGGGAGGGTTGCTCCCACTGGCCGGGGCGGCTGAGCCACCCGTCATCCGGGGGGATTCCGTGGCGGTGCTCTCCGATGGCTCGGTCACCTTTCAGTTCACCGCCGATCCGGGCGAAGTGCGGGAGTTTGTCGTGCAGTCCTCGGCGATTCTTGCAGCCGCGGACGGATGGAAGTTTGAGGGGGATGCGGCCATTACCGAACCGGTCCCGGGGCTCTTTGAGGCCCGGGTGCCTCCCGGTTCGTCGCGTCGCCAGACCTTTTACCGCCTGCTCTCGGTTCCACCAGTCCCCGGGGCTCTGGTGATCAACGAGGTGATGGGAAACAACACAGCCAGCATTCCGGACTCCGGGGGAGCGTTCTGGGACTGGATTGAGATGTACAATGGCGGCGAGACGGCCATCAACCTTCTGGACTATGGGTTGACGGACGATCCGCTGCGTCCGCACCGCTGGCAGTTTCCCGACCGAACGCTCCAGCCGGACTCCTATCTGGTGGTCTACGCCTCCGGATTGGACCGCATTGGGCCGGGCGACGAATTGCACGCCAGTTTCCGATTGGATGCCTCGGGCGAAACGCTGGAGTTGACCGCTCCGGACAAGCGTCTGGTGAGCCGGGTGGACGTTCCGGCGCTGTCCGGCAACGAATCCCTGGGCCGTCCTCCGACAGGGGACGAGTCCTGGGTGGTGTACTCCGGCAACGCAGTGACGCCCGGGGCCGAGAATGCCGCGGTCTCCACGGGACCGCTAATTCCCGCGCCGGAGTTTCCCCCCGGCGAACAGTTTCTGCCGGCCGGAGCGGAACTGGGACTGGTCCTCCGAACGTCAGTGACGGGCGGAGTGATCCGGTACACCACCAATGGAAGTCCGGTGACCCCCGCCTCTCCCGAGTACACCGGTCCCGTCCCGCTCAACCGCACCACCGTGGTGCGGGCGCGGACCTACTCGGGAACGAAGACCGGTTCGGAATCCATGCGCACCTACTTCTTCGGCGTGGATCACGATCTTCCTGTCGTTTCCCTGGCGGCGCCGTC
>JBDKKE010000399.1:0-3535 GCA_039796255.1 Verrucomicrobiota bacterium
GAGTTCCCGCCAAACCCATCAAGAAGGCGGTCCAGGGCGGAATGCTGGGATGGCCACTCAAGGTCACCCTGAGCGCCTCCACCGGCTTCGATTGGAAGTTCGGCTGGGTGGGCCGCACCGATCTCACCCCCCAGCCCGTGCCGCCCGAACTCGACTACGATTTCTGGCTCGGCCCCGCGCCAATGAAGCCCTACCACCCACACCGGGTGCACGGCACCTTCCGGGGTTACTGGGACTATGACGGCGGGGGGCTCGGCGACATGGGACAGCACTATCTCGATCCCGTGCAGTACATCCTGGGTAAGGACCAGGAGAGTCCCGTCGAAATCGAGGCGGATGCCCCGCCCCAGGACCGCGATGCCGTTGGAACCTTCCGGGTGATCCGTCTCAAGTATCAGGACGGCTGCGAGATCATCCTGGATGGGGAGGACCGCGACAAATCGGCCGCCTTCATCCAGGGTCCGAAGGGGAAAATCTTCAGGGGGATGAAGTCGGACATCGCCGACTTTGAGGGCAAACTCGCTTCATTGAAGGAACCGGAACCGCAGGTCACTGACTTCGTCCAGGCGGTCAAGAAGCGGCAGAAATTTGCCCTCAACGAATCCAACGGCCACCGGTCCTGTACCCTGGTGAATCTCGCCAAGACCGCTCTGCAGACGGGTCGGGTCCTGCGGTTCGACTCCCAGACCCAGCGCTTCGTCAATGATCCGGCGGCCAATCGCTACATCAGCCAGCCCATGCGCGGCAATTGGGCTCTGTCCTGAAGGAGAAGGCGCCTTCGGGTAAAGAATTAGGGGATTCACCCCAGCTACATGCGCTTGTGACGCTCGTCTGCGGGGGCGTCGTGTTCTCCCTCCCCCAGCACCTGCTCTGCAGCGGACCTCCAATCCGAAAGCCAGTAGCCGATACCCTCCCATTGGAAGCGGCCAAAGACCCTCCAGGCCTGCAGCAGCACCCAGTGAAACTTCTCCTCCTTTGAGGCAGCGTTGAGGGGGCGGACGAGTTCAGGGAGGCACCCATCTCTCTCCGCCGCGGAAAGGGCGATAATGAAGCCCCGCGCGAACTCCAATCGCAGGGAAAGGAGGCACCGATCCAAAGGTTCCAGGGTCGGAATTGCCCCTCCCTGTTCAGCCAGCGCTCCCGCCGCCTTGTCGATCAGCTCCCGTCGATGGGATTCCTGAAATGCCAGTTCCTCCATCCACCCGTCCTCGACCTGCGCAGCATAGGCCAGGACCGGAGCCACTCCATCCAGCCAAGGCCAGTCCTTCTCCATCAGCCATACCTTAAGGTCAGTCCAGGTTGCCATTGGGATCGTAGATAAGAAAATCCCATAGCAACTATTGCCGATTGATCAACCCCAATCATCCGATTTCCTTACAACGAATGGGGGGCGGACGCCCGAACTTAGCCGTAACGATTCAGTAAGTTTGGGGAGAGAGAGCCTCGCGTGCTGCGGACGGACGATGGAACTGGAAGTGGAATGGGCCGCTTCGCGACCAGCCCCCGACGTCCGCGTCGGGCGCGTGGAGTACCCACCATTCAGTGAGCCGTTACGCGCACCGACCGGGGCGAGGTCTGTTCTCAAAGCGAACCGTTGTCCCTCCAGTTCCAGTCTCCCCCGGTCAACACGCGAGGCGCGTGCGCTCCCCAGAGAAATCATCTGGATGAATACGGCTTTCACCTCCATCGCCAACGCTTCACTCCAAGCCGCGGTGAAGACGATTCAGTTCACCGAAGGGGAGCCGGAGAAGATCCCGGTGTCCGTGTCCTTGAGGACATTCTTTTGGAACTCCCGGCGGACAAATCCACCGAGGTTTCCCTCCAGGAAAGTCAGGTCGTACTCGTCCCAACGATCCGCCTTGAACCGGACCACCAAGGACGCGGTGGAGCTGCCGGTAACCGAATAGGTATAGGTAAAGGTGTTGGGTTCCGTGTCGTCCACATCGTCGGAATACTCGGTACCGTTGGTGGCCGAGGAGAACACCAACCGATCCGGCGACTCTCCCCCGCTCATGACATAGGACAGTCCGCTCAAGGTCCCGGTCGGCATGGTTCCCGTCCCCGCCGGCGGATTCACCGGCACCCCACCGGCGGAACTGAATGAGCCACGGTCGGTATCCCGGAGCACCCCATCCCGGTATTCACGCCGCACAAAGGCACCCTGGGCTCCGGAGGCGAAGGTGAGATCATACTCATCATAGCGACCAGGCTTGCGTGTGATCACCAGCGATGCGGTGTTGGTTCCGGTGGCAGCGAACTGGTAGGTGAACAGATTCGGCTCGTCATCATTCACGTCATCACCCGCCTCGATCCCCGTCCCAGCGGAATTGAATTCCAAACGAACCGGCCCGCATCCGCTTTCAAACACGTAGGCCAACCCGGTCAGGGCGGACGGCATGTCCACCGCCACCACCGGCGGGGTGTTAGTTCCGCCGGTGCCCGGTCCGGATCCAATGTCCGACAACACCGAGAAGACTCCCGTATCGCGGTCCTTGAGCTTCTCCTTGCGGTACTCCTCCCGCACCCAGGTTCCCATTCCCGGGGCGGTGAAGGTGAGGGTCAGCAGGTCCCGTTTATCCGAGGCCACTCGAATGTCCGCCGTCACGGTATTGAGATCGACCCGGGAGAAAACATAGGTAAACGGATCGGGCTGCACCCCTTCGTCCACGCCCTCGGTTTCCGAAACAAAGCGCATGCGGTCGCGTCCGGGCTGGTCATCCAGACTGAGCGTAACCCCGGCCAGACTGCTTGGCGCGAGTCCGTTGGTCGGAACATCCCCAACGTCCAATCGATAGCTCTGGAAGGCGACTTCATCGCCGGTGCGCGTTGAGAAAACCCGGCTGACGGCGCGGCCGTTGCCAAAGAAGGCATCGCCAATACCGCTCCAATCCACCAGGTTCGACGATCCCTGGAGCTGATAGATCTTGCCGGTCTCGGTCCCGAACTCGACCTCGATGGCGGTGTGAATGGTGAGTGGGGCGGGCGCGGAAAACGCCGCAAACGAGAGACCACAGGCCATTGAGGCCAGGGCAGTACCTAGGGAGATGAGGGAATTTTTCATAGAGGAATAAGAGGTCCGGAGATACTTCAACTCCGGCACGGATCCCCTCACGCAACCGGCGTGCCACCCATGAACGGTCAAGAAATCGATCCGTTTTCGGCCCATTTCACCCCCTTTTCCGCCGCCGGTGGTCCGAAATGAAGCACGCGGATCCCCCGGGTGGTCCGAACCCGGCACCGTCACTGCGGACGGCGGACCACCTCGACCGCCAAGCGCTCAAAAAGCACCGGCAATCCAAACGGCTTGTGCAGCATTCCTGCGGACTCCGCCCCGGACGCGGAATCCCCCGGCCCGGTCATCAGGATGGATGCCCCGGGCAGGCAGTCCGCCAACCGGGCCCGGCCTCCCGAAACCGGGTCCCCAGCCATCGCGGCATCGAGCAGCACCACGGCGACCTTGCCGGCATGGGTGCGGGCGAGATCCACTGCCGCGTCGAGGCTGGAGGCCGCCAGCGGCTGATAGCCCTGTTCGCGC
>JBDKKE010000400.1:0-10433 GCA_039796255.1 Verrucomicrobiota bacterium
GTTGGAGCAGGCGCGGAGCGCGGTCTGGGCGAACCACGGCCAGCGGATGCGGATCGAAGGTCAGAGCGACCGACTCGCCGGCCAGCGTGACGGCATGGGCCAGGGCGTGGCGGAGGACGTGCTGGTGCCCGAGATGCACGCCATCAAACAGGCCTAATGCGAGACAGAGTCCGTGGGCCGGGCGGGGAAGTTCAGCGGGCGATCGCGTGACCAGCATGGACGGTGCCGGGATTGGCTATTCCCAGTTTCGCAGACGCACCATGGGGATCACCCGCGCCTCCAGTCCGGCGCGATCCAGTTTCAGGATCTCCGGCAGCGGCAGGGCGTCGGCAACCTCAAAGCGACCGGACCCGGTCCGCCGGAGTGCCGTCAGGTGGGCACCGCATCCCAGCTTCTCTCCCAGATCGGAGGCCAGTGAGCGGACGTAGGTGCCCTTGGTGCAGCTGACGCGGAAGTAGGCGAAGGGCTCCTCGTACTCGGAAAAACGATAGGTGTAGAGATGCACCAGGCGCGGCTCCCGAACGACCTCCTTGCCCTGACGCGCGAGTTTGTAGAGGGCGGTGCCGTTGATCTTTTTGGCGCTCACCATCGGCGGGATCTGCTGCTGGTCGCCCAGAAAACTAGCGACGGCCTCGTTCAAGGCCTCGATGGTCAGGGGGGGGACGGGACGGGTGCCGGTCAATTCCCCGTCCGCATCGTAACTGTCCGTGGTTTCTCCCAGACGCATGGTTCCCTCGTAAACCTTGTCGGAGACCATGAACTTTTCCGAAAGCCGGGTCGCCTTTCCCAGCACCAGGATCAGGAGTCCGGTGGCCATGGGATCCAGTGTCCCGCAGTGTCCCACCTTCTCCAGTCGGAAGTGATTGCGAACCTTCGCCACGACGTCATGGGAGGTCCACTCCGGGGGCTTGTCGACCAGAAGGACGCCGTCCAGAGGGGAGTGGGCAGCCTTCATTTGGGTGCTGGCAGGGGTTTTCCGGCCAGCGCAAGGCGAATGGCGGCCAACACCCGGCGCTGGACTGTGAGCGGCGTGGCCTGGACGCGCGCACCGGCGGCGGCCTTGTGACCTCCGCCGCCGAAGAGGGCGGCGACGGCAGAGACATCCACCTTGTCGCTCTTGCTCCGCAGGCTCAGACGGGTGAGGTCCGGCCCCATCTCCTCCATCATGATGGCCACGACCACGCCTTCGATGGCGCGGATGTGGTCAATGAGTCCCTCGCTCTCCTCCGGTGCCGCGCCGGCGCGGGCGTAGTCCGCTTGCTTCAACCAGAAGTAGCCCACCTGGTCATTCGCCGTCAGTCGAAACTTGTTGTACACGTGGCGCAGCAGCTTGACTCGCGTGAGGGGGTAGCTCTGGTAAACCGCCTCGCAGATGTCTCCCAAGTTGGCCCCGGCCTCCACCAGTTCGGCGGCGGTGCGCAGGGTGTCCGGAGTGGTGGTCGGATACTGGAAGCTTCCGGTATCGGTGCTGACGGCGGCAAAAAGGCAGTCGGCAATGGGACGGGTGATCTTCCATCCCGCCCAGCCGCACAGATCATAGATCAGTTCCCCGGTGCTGGGTTCTCGCGGGGAGATCCAGTTGATGTCCGCATACTTGGTATTGGAGCGGTGATGGTCGATGTTCAGGAACATCTTCCGGTTCCTCACATGCTCGCCAGTTCGTCCGAGTCGCTCGAAGCTGGCGCAGTCCGTCGCCACCACGACGTCGAAGTGCTGTCCCGACTGCGGACGGCGCACGCGCCGGTCCGGATCCATGAAGCGGAGCTTGTCCGGACAGCCGTCGTCATTCCAGACCGTCACCTGTTTGCCCGCGTTCTCCAGGGCCAGGGCCAGGCCCATCTGTGAGCCAATGCAGTCGCCGTCGGGACGGATGTGTCCCACGATGCAGACGGTGCGGGCTTCGGTCAGTGTTTCGAGGATCTGTTCAACGGCCTTTGGGGCGGGTTTCATCAGGCGGCGGGAGGGGCAGGGGAAGGAGAAGGGGAGACGGCGGGTTTCGGAGGCGCGATTTGGTCCAGTTCGTCCAGCAGGGCGAGGACGCGGTTGCCCTGCTCAATGGAATCATCGATCTGGAAGCGCAGGTCCGGGGTGAACTTGAGGCGGACATTGCTTCCAACGCGTCCGCGGATAAGCCCGGCAGTCTCCGCCAGTACCACGGGCGCACGCTTGCGCTGGGCGGGGGTGCCGACGAAACCAAGGAACACGATTGCCGAACGAAGGTCACGCCCGACGCCCACGGCGTTTACCGTCAGGAGACCGACCTCCTCAATGCTGAGTTCCTGACGGAGGATCTCCGCGACTTCCTGCTTCAGCAGTTCGCGCACCCGGGCTAAACGGCGGTTGTTTTCTTGCATGGCAACGAAACCAAGTCCGATCTGCCGGCCCGCGCAACTCTCTTCCGGCCGGCGAATGGATCACTCCAGCTTCTGGGCAATCTTCTCGACCGTGTAGCACTCGATGATGTCGCCCTCCTGGGCATCCTCGAAGCCGTCCAGTCGGACGCCGCATTCCAGTCCTAACTTCACCTCGTTGACCTCGTCCTGAAAGCGTTTGAGGGTGAGCGAAATGCCCTCGTAAATTGGAAGTCCCTTGCGGCGCAGGCGCATCTTTCCACGCACCAACCGGCCGTTGGTGACGTAGCATCCGGCGACTTTGCCACCCTTGGAAAGGTCGAACACCTTGCGAACCTCCGCCTGACCCACCATGACCTCCTTGAGCAGCGGATCCAGCAGTCCGGCCATCGCCTCCTTCACCTGGTCGATCAGTTCATAGATGATCGCGTAGAGCTTGATCTGGACGCCTTCCCGCTTGGCGTTCTCCGCGGCGATGGTGTCCACGCGGGTGTGGAAACCCAGGATGACGGCATCGGCCGCGCTGGCCAGCATGACGTCGTCGCGGGTGATGGCGCCCACGGCGTCGTGAACCAGTTCGAGGCTGATCTTGGTGGACTCGATTTTGCGCAGGGCCTCGCAGATGGCCTCAACGGAACCCTGGGTGTCGGCCTTGACCACCACCTTGAGCACCTTGGCCGTGGAATCGACGATGCCGCCAAAGATGTCTTCGAGCGTCTGGCGCTTGGGCCGCAGTCCGTCGAGCTCTGCCTTTTTGGCGGCGGCGGCCCGCTCCTCGGCGAGATCCCGCGCTGCCTTCTCATTGTCGACCGCACCAAACTCCGATCCCGCCTCGGGAACGCCGTTGAGTCCGAGGACGCGGACGGCAACGGACGGACCGGCCTCTTTCAGGCGGTTGCCCTCCTCATCCATCATCGACCGCACTTTGCCGTAGTGGACACCGCAAAGAATCACATCGCCCTGGCGGAGCGTTCCCTTGCGGATCAGCACCGTGGCGACCGGTCCGCCGGGGTCGATCCCTGACTCGATCACATTGCCGCGGGCCTTGCGGTTCGGGTTGGCCTTCAGTTCGAGCAGTTCGGCCTGGAGCAGAATGTTCTCGATGAGCTTGTCGACGCCGAGTCCGGTCAGGCCGGAGCAATCCACATACAGTGTTTCACCGCCCCAGTCATCCGGGGTCAGTCCCTTGTCCTGAAGCTGTTGCCGCACCTTCATCAGGTTGGCGTTGGGATGGTCCGCCTTGTTGACCGCGACGATGATGGGAACTTTGGCGGCCTGCGCGTGGGCCAAAGCCTCGAGGGTCTGGGGCATCACCCCGTCATTGGCGGCCACCACCAGGACCACGATGTCCGTGACATTGGCGCCGCGGGCCCGCATCGCCGAGAAGGCGGCGTGACCCGGGGTGTCGAGGAAGGTCAACTGTCCCATTTTGCCGGTGACCGGGTGCGGGTAGGAGATGGTGTAGGCCCCGATGTGCTGGGTGATGCCGCCCGCCTCTCCCTCCACGACGTCCGATTTGCGGATCTTGTCGAGCAGGGTGGTCTTGCCGTGGTCCACGTGGCCCATGATGGTAATCACGGGCGGACGCGGTTTCATGTCCTCCGGGGAATCCTCACTGTCCAGTTCCAGCTTCTGTTCGCGTGGCTGGATGGTCACCTGGTGCGCTCCCAGATTCCGTTTCTCGGTTTCGAAACGGAAACCGCTCTTTGCGCAAACCCGCTGCGCGATATCGCCGTCGATGGTCTGGTTGACCGTGACAAACACGCCCATGCCCATGAGGTCGGCGATGAGCTGGAACGGCTTTCGTCCCATCTTCTCCGCGAGTTCGCGGATGGCGATGGGAGGCTTCATGGTGATCACCGGTCCATCCACCGGCGCCTGCACGCGAGGCGGGGCGGGGCGGGCCGGCGGTCCGGAGGGACCGCGTGTGCCCCCCTGCTGTCCAAAGCGGTTCTGGCCGTACTGTTGTTGCCCGTACTGACCGGGACGTCCCTGCGGTCCCGAACCAGGACGCCCCTGTTGAAAGGATCCTGGACGCGCCCCTGGGCCGGTGGCTGGCCCGGTTCCCGGACGAGTGGGGGCGCCGGGTCGGTCGGGTGTCGGACGTCCGCGCTCATCGCGCGCTCCACCCGCAGCGGGCCGGGGACGGAATTGGTCAAGATTGACCCGGCCCACAAGCTGGCCGATTTGGGACTTCGGGGGGAGAGGTGCGGCGGGCGCGACAGGCGGTGCGGTCGGAACAGGGGCCACTGCCGGGGCATCACTCGTCCTCGGCGGGGGAGCCGCGGTGGCACCGGTTGAATCCTTTGCGACTGGGGAAGGTGGGGTGGCGGTGTGAGCCGCCGTCGTGGTAGGCGGTCCGCCGACGGCCGGCAAGGGAGCATTGGACGTCACGGCGGGGACCGACTCGGCTACGGGTTCCTGTTCGGGCTCTGGCTCCGGCTCTGGTTCCGGCTCTGGTTCCGGCTCCGGCTCTGGCTCTGGCTCCGGTTCGGGGGGCGGCGGCGGCGCAATGAAATTGGGACGCTCGGGCTCGACGGGCGGCGGCGGAGGCTCCGGCGCAGGAGTAGGCGGTGCGGGTGGACCTCCGGCGGCTGCCGCCGCCATGGGGAGAAGCTGCTCACGCAAGTACTCGGCGGTGATTTTGTCGAGGGAGCTCGACGCCACCTTGGCAGCGGGAATGCCAAGCTCCTTCGCCTTGA
Organism: Verrucomicrobiota bacterium; assembly: GCA_039796255.1. Lineage (GTDB taxonomy): Bacteria > Verrucomicrobiota > Verrucomicrobiia > Limisphaerales > UBA9464 > UBA9464. The sequence continues at coordinate 5,054 of JBDKKE010000400.1, forward strand.
TCAGCACAGTCTTGCTGTCGAGGTTCAGGTCCTTGGCAATTTCGTAAATGCGAACGGGCATAGCTTCGTAACGACCAAATTCGACCGCCCCGCGTCAGTCCCTTGGGGAACCGGGCAACGGGGGGATCTCAAAGAAACCGACTTCTTGGAAAACCAAATTCCAGTGCGACTTCCCCTGCTACGGGGTTCGGCCCTGGCGGCGTTCCATCTCCAAACGGGCTGCTTCCAAAACTGCGGCGGCGGCGTCACCGATCTCCGGTGCCGCAGACAAATAGTCCACTTCCGCCTCCAAAAGGTCTTCAATGGCATGAATGCCCAAATTGACCAGGACGCGGGCGTGAGCCTCGGAAATTCCGGGAACTGCCGCCAGGTCATGGACCGCGTGGTCCACCCGGGCTTCGAAACTGTTCACGTCCACCTCGGCTTCGATGTCAATCTGCCAGCCCGTGAGGCGCGACGCCAAGCGCGCGTTTTGGCCTCGGCGACCGACGGCCAGTGGCAACTGGTCCTGGGTGGTGGTGACCTGGATCCGCTTGCGCGCTTCGTCGATGGTGATGGTGCGCAGTTGCGCCGGATCGAGTGCCTTGGCCACGAACGTCTTGATGTCCGCCGACCAGGGAATGATGTCCACCTTCTCGTTGTTCAACTCGCGGACGATGTTCTTCACCCGTTGACCGCGCAATCCGACACAGGCCCCGACCGGATCTACCTTGGAATCGCGGGAGTAAACCGCGAGCTTGGTCCGAAATCCGGCTTCCCGGGCGATGGCGCGGACCTCAATGGTTCCGTCGTTCAGTTCGGCCACCTCCAGCTTGAACAACTTGAGAACGAAGTCGGGATCGGCTCGGGTAAGGATGATTTCCGGACCGTGGGGGGTTTGGTCGACGGCCTTCACAAAGCAGCGGATGCGCTCCCCGATCTGGTACTCTTCGGTCGGGACCCGCTCCCGGTTGGGCAGAACCGCCTCAAATTTGCCCAGATCGAGTACGACATCGGACTTCTCAAAGCGACGAACGGTGCCGCTGACGATATCCCCGACGCGGTCCTTGAACTCCGCATAGATCATGGCCTTTTCGGCCTTGCGAAGCTGGACGCCTAGGGCCTGCTTGGCCGACTGGGAGGCAATCCGGCCAAAACCCGCGGGGGTCACCTCGATCTCAACCTCGTCACCCACTTTGGCTTCCGGGAATCCCGCCCGGCGGGCATCGAAGATCGTGATCTGATCGTGCTTGGAGATCATGCGGTCGGCGACGATCAGTTTGGCCCACGCCTGGATGTCTCCGGATTTCCCATCGATCGCCACCCGCAACTCGCGGGCCGGTCCGACTGCCTTTTTCGCCGCCGCCAGCAGGGCTTCCTCAACGGCCGTCAGCAGCGTCTGCCGGGGAATTCCCTTCTCCTTCTCAAAGTATTCCAGCGTGGCGAGCAATTCGGCGTTCATGCGTCAGCTTCCTCGTCTCACAGGGATAACAAAAAAGCCGGTTGTGGAACCGACTTTCCTGTGGCGGCAACAAGCCGCCAGTAAGACGTTTACTGTGCGGAAGCTAGCTTTCGCGAGACTGGAGCGTCAAGCGCTGGTTTCGTGCATTTCACCACCAGGTGAAGGTTGCATCCGGTTTCTGCTGCCAGAAGGAGTCCGAGTCCTTGATCTGCGGAAATTTGTAGGCTTCGGAGTGTCCGTCGCCGAAGGCGATCACCGAAAGACTCTTGCCTTTGACGTTGTGCCACTGACTTTTGCGGTCCTCCCAACCCCGGTTCGGATGCCACGGCCAGTCGCCAATCATGATCTTGCTGGAGGCGGCCAGCGCGACCTCCGATGATTTCATCGAATTGCCATCATAACCACTGCGCGCGGCGGCCACATTGCCGGTGATGCGTTTCACGCGGAAGTAGTCGGCGGCCCACTGCATCAGGTAGCTCGTTCCGTACTGCACGTAGCAATTGGTGGCCTTCTTGCCGAAATTGCGCTCGTAGAAGATGTCGCCCCGGTCGGAAGGGCAGCGGAAGATCTCCGGCGAGCCCTGATACCGGTAGAGCGGCTTGTTGGTCATGGCGACGGCCAAGTCGTAGGTGCCGTCCTTGCCGCCAGCCGACGCCCAGTCGCGGCACAGAGGATAGGAGTCGCGATGGTCGTCAGCGTACAGTTGGAAGGCGAGAATCACCTGCTTGAGGTTGCTCACGCAGCGGATCTGATTGGCCTTGGCCTTGGCCCTTCCCAAGGCGGGAAGCAGCATTCCGGCGAGGATGGCAATGATGGCTATCACCACCAGCAATTCAATCAGGGTGAAGGCTCCCACGCTCCGCTGGTGGGAACGCGGTTTTGAGGGCGTGGGCATGGGGTCACGTTCTCCGGACCGGTCGCTTTCGTAAAGCGCAAGTTGCCCAGGATGGCCTCGAAATTCACGGCTCACTGCGGGCGCTGGTGGCTTGCTTCGTCAGCGTCCGCTGCCGACAATCTCCCCCATGAACCCGCATGTTGCCTATGTCGAGCGCGTCGTGGATCTGCTGGATCCTGCGGCCAACCGCCTGTTCAACCTAACGCTGGACGACGCCCGCGAGCGGGTTCGCAGCGGCGACTCTGCGCGGGTCGCGGAGATCGACGGCTCCTTTGCCCTGCTCGCCCGGGACGGCAAGACCATTCGCATGGCCCGATCCCTCGACCGCCCGATGCGCTACTTCCTCGCCAAGCGGGCAGAAGGTCCGGCGCTGTTTGTTGCCGATCGCATGGATGCCATCGTGGAGGCCCTGCGCAAAGAGGGATTGGCCGACCAGTTTCATCCCAGTTATACCCGCATGGTGCCGGCGCACTATGTCGTCGAGATTCAGTTGGTGGGATGTCCCGACCCCGACCCTGTATATACCCGTTATTTTACCCCGGACCGCAATGCACTGCCTGCGGACCTGGATGTGATCGGTCGCCGTTACGTCGGGGCGCTGGCCGACGAGATCGCCAAGGTGCTGCGGAGTCTTCCCAGCGACGAACCGGTAGGCGTCGCCTTTTCCGGGGGGATCGACAGCGGGTTGGTCTTTGTGACCACCCATGAAGTCATGCGCCAATTGGGCATGAACCCGGCCCGACTCAAGGCCTTCACGCTGAGTCTCGGGGACGGCCCGGATCTGCAGCAGGCCCGCGACTTCCTCGGCCGAATGGGACTCGGTCTATTCCTGGAGGGGATTCATGCGGATGTCGCTGACCTCGACATCGCTGAAACCCTGCGGGTTCTGGAAGACTACAAGCCGCTCGATGTCGAATGCGGCGCCATGGCGCTGGCCCTGTGCCGTGGCATCCGAAACCGGCATCCGGCATGGCGCTGTCTTCTCGACGGCGACGGGGGCGATGAAAACCTCAAGGACTATCCCATCGAGGAGAACCCGGAACTGACCATCCGCTCCGTGGTGCATAACCCGCTGCTCTACCACGAGGGTTGGGGCGTGGGACGCATCAAACACTCCCTGACCTACAGCGGCGGTCTGAGTCGCGGATACGTCCGCACTTATGCCCCCCTGCGCAAGTTTGGTTTTGACGGCTACAGTCCGCTGATGGCCCGCAGCGTAATGGCAGTGAGCGAGGGTATTCCGTTCATTGAGTTGACCGGATACGACGTCCCCACACTTTATTCGCTCAAGGGTGAGGTGGTGAAACGGGGAGTGAAGCAGATCTTCGGCCTCGACATGCCCATCTTCGAGAAGCGGCGGTTCCAGCATGGCGCCGTGGAACGCGAAACCCTGCGCAGGCACCTGCCGTCGTCGTCGATCACCTACCGCAAGCAGTTCCTCGCACTCTACGAGTAGAGACGCGCTCCGGTCCGGGTGTAGTTCACAATTGGCACCCGTTCTTCCGGCTGAACAAAAGGCGAACTGCATTCGGCGAGACTTCAGGCCTTGCCACACTAGGCTTGGCAGGGCGATAACCCGGCTGTCTCCGACCGAAGGTCATCATCCTCCTGCGGGTGCAGTCGGGAAGTGTCCTCGAAACTGGAGACGACCATCACATCAAACAACCAACATGGGACTTCTTGACGGCATCATGGGCGCGCTCGGACAGGGCGGCGGCGGACAACTGGTTTCGCTGGTGACCGGATTCATCCAGGGCAATGGCGGACTGGACGGTCTGGCCCAGAAATTTGACGGCGCGGGACTCGGCAGCGTTTTCCAGAGCTGGATTGGGAAGGGGGCCAACCTGCCCATCAGCAGCGACCAAATCCTTAAGGTCTTCGGCGAACAGGACCTCGGAGCTTTGGGGCAGAAGCTTGGCCTCGGCGCAAACGAAGCTGCGGGCGGCCTCGCGCAGATTCTGCCTGGGTTGGTAGACAAGCTCACTCCGGACGGCGCATCCGTCAGCGGCAACGCCCTGGAATCGGGCATCCAAAACCTCGTCTCGGGCGGCATCGGCAAGCTCTTTGGCTGAGCGGCCGAGCTGGCCGCGGCGGATGGGTCAGGGAAAGGCGGCGTGACCCTTTCCGTGTCTTTCGGGCATCAGGGGCGACACACTATTCGCGGGGCAGACTGCAAAACCTGTTGCATCCTCCCATGGGGCATCGCCAGAGTCCCCGCCCGCCGAAGGAGAGGTGGCTGAGTGGTTTAAGGCGCACGCCTGGAAAGCGTGAGTAGGCTCATACCCTACCGGGGGTTCGAATCCCCCCCTCTCCGCCATTTTTAGGCCTGTTTCCGCTAGTTCTTGATTTTTCCGGACAAATTCCTGACAGTGGAGCCAGTGAAACCGAGGAAGTCAGGGAAGGATTCCGGAGAAACTCCGGCCTCATTCACGATCAAGGCGGGCTCGGTCGAGGTCGCCGTTTACAAAAATTCCCGGGTCAAAGAGGGCCGCGCCTACGAGGAATTCGTCGTAGCCCACTACGCCACCGATGGCCAACGCGTTCGGCGGTCGTTTTCTGATGTCGGCAAAGCCCGTCTCGAAGCCGGGCGTGTCGCTGCGGCTCTCAGCCGGGGACAGGCCGCATCGGTTTCCCTTACGGACGGGGACGCGGCCATCTACGGCGCTGCGGTGGAGACCCTCCGCCCCTTTGCCCTGAAGGTGAACGTGGCGGTGAACGAATACGTGGAAGCCCGAAGCGCCCTTCCTCCTGGCGCATCTCTTCTGGAAGCCGTTCGCGATTTCTGCCGACGGCATCCGGCCAACGTGCCCCAGCGAACCGTGGCTCAGGTTGTGACCGAACTGGTTGCCGACCGGCGAAACTCCGGATGCTCCTCCGAACATGTCCGTGACATCGAGAAACGATTGGAACCCTTTGGCCGGGCATTCGCCTGCGCCATCGGCTCGGTAACGGCGCCGAGGGTGCGCGAATACTTGGGCGACCTGCGAGGTGTGTCCGGCAAGCCGCTCACCAACCGCAGCCGCGACAACTCCCGGCGCCTCATT
>JBDKKE010000401.1:0-14619 GCA_039796255.1 Verrucomicrobiota bacterium
CAAGCCAACCAAGTACCTGAACTTCGACACCCGGACGGGTGGGAAGCCCTCGGGTTTTGTCGTGACGCCCAGCGTGGGAATCACCCGCGTGGTGGGAATCTCCATGCAGTCGGCCAACGACGCACCTGAACGGGACCCCAAGGTGGTGACCATCGAGGGATCCAACGACGAGAGTCCCACCTGGGACACCGGCACCTGGGAACTCATCACCCGCCTGGAAAACATTCCCGCCTGGTCCGGACGCTTTGAGGTGCAGACTTTATCCTTCCCCAATCTGCGCCCCTACAAGCATTACCGCTGGACCGTGGTCGAGACACAGACCGAAAACGGCTGCTGCATGCAAATCGCCGAAGTCGGCCTGCTGGGCAGCGTTCTGCCCCAGAATGTGGTGCAGCCCGGCGACGCCATCCTCGCCTCCTCGGCCAACAGCCCGGGCTCCGAGGGCGCGGCCAACGCCATCGACGGCAAGCCAACCAAGTATCTGAACTTTGATACCCGGACCGGCGGCAAGCCCTCCGGCTTCGTGGTGACCCCTGCCCTGGGGGCCACGGTGATCACCGGCATCTCCATGCAGTCGGCCAACGACGCTCCGGAACGCGACCCCAAGATCATCACCATCGAGGGCTCCAACGACGCGAATCCGACCTGGGACACCGGCAACTGGGAGCTGGTGTATCGCAATGACGCAGTCCCGGCGTGGTCGGCGCGGTTTGAATCGCAGACCATCCTCTTCGACAACTTCAGGCCCTTTAAGCACTACCGCTGGACGGTGGTGCAGACGCAGACTGAGAACGGCTGCTGCATGCAGATCGCCGAAGTGGGACTTCTGGGCACCGGTGCGCCGGCCAACATTCTTCAGCCCGGCGACCCGATTCTGGCCTCCTCGGCCAATAGTCCGGGATCCGAAGGCGCCGCCAATGCCATCGACAACAAGCCGACCAAGTATCTGAACTTCGATACCCGGACCGGCGGCAAGCCCTCCGGCTTCGTGGTGACCCCCACCGTGGGTTCCACGGTGATCACCGGCATTTCCATGCAGTCGGCCAATGATGCCCCGGAGCGCGACCCCAAGATCATCACCATCGAGGGTTCCAATGACGAAAGTCCGACCTGGGACACCGGCACCTGGGAACTGGTGTACAGCAACGACGCGGTGCCCGCATGGACGGAACGTTTCCAAACCCAGGACTTGTTCTTCGCCAATTCGAAGTCCTTCAAACACTACCGCTGGACCGTAGTGCAGACACAGACCGAAAACGGCTGCTGCATGCAGATCGCCGAAGTGGGCCTGCTGGCGGTGACCGACAAGCCGGACTGCGACAAGACACGGATTCTCCTCCAACCGGTGGACACCTACGTGCTGGCGGACCAGCCGGCGACGTTCTTCGTAAACGTCAACGGCCCCTGGCCGCTGCAGTGGTACAGGAATGACATCAAGATCGCCGGGGCCACCCGCGCCACCTACACCACGGAACCGGTCACCGCGGCCAATGCCAATGACGTGTACACCGTGAAGATCGTGGGCTGTGAGGAGAGCCGCACCAGCACCCCGGCGAAGGCCATCCTGTTCACCCCTTCGGCGACCAAGAGCATCGCGGTCAGCTTCCGGGGCGGCGGCGCCAACGGCGCCCCGACCCTCATGAACTCCAATGATGTGGCCGGACTGCAGCTCCAGGCCTACTGGAACAATGCGGCCGGTGCCAGTGCCGGTGAACTCCCGGATAACAATGCGGACCCCGTGGTTCCCCTCCTGGACAGCGATGGCCTGGAATCCTCCCTCACCTTCACCTTCTCGACCTCCGGAAGCTGGGGCTCGGGAACGGGTGACCAGTCGGCGACGGCGCGCATGCTCAACGGATTGAACTATGCGAACCCGGGCGCGGCGCCCGAAAGCCGGACCCTTACCTTCTCCGGTGTCCCGGCGGGAACCCACTCGGTGATCGCCTACCTGGTGGGCATCCCGCTGCAGTTCCAGAATGCGAACTACACCGTCGTCGGTCAGACCGAGTCGACCTACTACGTGCGGGTGATCAACGCCGACGAATACAACGCGGCTCCCGGATTCTACCGGGGCGTCAGCACCAATCCCAACAGCCGCGATCTGGCCACCTACGTGCGCTTCGACAATGTGCGGGCCGCCGCCGATGGCACCATCCAGCTCCGCTGGGAAACGTTGACCCCTCCGGCCTATGACCGCGGGGCGCCGGTGAACGCCCTCCAGCTCGTGCTCAACTCCACCCCGGCACCGGCGCCGCCGGCCATCACGCTGCAGCCGCAGCCCTCCACCGGACTGGCCAATGGACAGGTGACCCTCTCGGTCACGGCCACGGGCAGCGGACTCTCCTACCAGTGGCGCAAGAACGGACGCAACCTGCCCAACGGTGGCAACATCGCCGGGGCGACCTCCTCCACCCTGGTCATCTCCAACCTCAGCCCGGATGACGAAGCCATCTACAACGTGGCGATCTTCAACGAGGGCGGCAGCGTGGTGAGCCGGAATGCTTCCGTGAGCATCTCCAGGTATGCCATCGATGATGCACTGGTGGGCTACTGGAAGTTCGACCAGTCCAGCGGTGACTCGGCCGTGAACTCGGTCGCCGGCGGCAGTGCCGCAGTGCTCACCGGAACGTCCAGCTGGGTCCAGGGGCAGATTGCCAACGCCTTCGGATTCGACGGCTTCAGCTACCTCTTCGTCGGCAACTACGCCAAGGCCAATCGCGCCCTCAGCGCTTCGGGCTGGGTGAACGTGGCGGCCGGGGTCGCCAGCGACGTGGCATTTGTTCGCAACGCCATCGGGGCCATTGGAATCAACCCGGCCGGACAGTTCGAGCTGGGACTGGTCTACAACGTCGACACCGGTGAGGCGCGGCTCTCCGCGGCCATCGGCTCCGGACCCAACATCATCCGAGCCACCGCCCCCGACGTCTTCCCGACGGGAAGCTTCCAGCAGGTGGGCTTCACTGCGGACGGCGCCCAACTGCGCCTCTACGTCAACGGTGTGGAAGTGGCCTCCACCGACTACCAGGGCACCATCAACGCCCCAGGCATCCCCTGGCTGTCCATGGGCGCCCGCCTGAGCAACGACGACCAGGATCCCCCGGTTCTGGGTCCGGATGGCACCAATCCGAACTACCTCGCCGGTCCCCTGGATGACCTGGGTATTTGGAACCGCCGCCTGACTGCGGACGAACTGTCGCAGATCTTCGCCATCGGCAAGCAGGGCAAGCCCCTGACCGACGTGGTCGTTGTTCCCCCGGTCAACCCGGTGATCAGCAGCGTCACCGCCAACGCGAATGGCACCATCACGGTCACCTACGCGGGCGGAGTCCTGGAGGCCAGCGCCTCCCTGGCCGGCCCCTACGCTCCCGTGCAGGGCGCCGTCAACCCCTACACCTTCACCCCGACCACCCCCAACTGGTTCGGTCGCGTGAGGAACTAGTCTCTCAAGCACACCCCGATCCATTCGGGCATTACGGGAAGCCGGACCCAAGGGTCCGGCTTCCTTTTTTTGTGATTACGGGGGCGGACCGTCGGTGGTCTTGCTTCGCATCGCCCGACGCAGTCCACTGATGCGGAAACATGCATTGGGAATCGAAGGGGAGCACACGCGCCTCGCTTGCCGGCCGAGGGAGATTGGAACTGGCGGGACGACGGTTCGCTTTGCGAACAGACCTCGCCTCGACCGGCGCGCGCGATGGATTGCTGGGTGTTGGAGATGCCACACGCCCCGTGACGACCACGACTGATCGCGAAGCGACCCGATCCCCTTCAAGCTCCATTCCCCGGCCCTTCACTAAACGCATGGCTCTAGCGCGGCACCTTTCCAAGACATGGTTCCGAATGGGAACTTTGGCGATGTTCCTGACCATGGCGGTCGGTTGCGGAGGAGCCTCCCTGGATTGGATCACGGCTCCGGGCGTACGCTGGGCCGATCTCCCCGTGGCAACGGGTGGAAAAACGGGATTCGCCCTGTTGGACAGCGCCACCACCGGCGTGCGCTTCACCAACGTTCTTGATGAACTCAGCGGGGCTGCCAACCGGGTGCTGTCCAACGGGGCGGGTTTGGCGGCGGGTGACGTGGATGGTGACGGTCTTGCCGACCTGTTTTTCTGCGATCTCAGCGGAACCAACCGGCTGTATCGAAACCGGGGACAATGGCGGTTTGAGGACGTGACCGTATCCGCCGGACTGGACATCCCCACCCCCGGAACGCGCGGGGCGGTCCTCGCTGACGTTAATGGAGACGGCTCCCTGGATCTGCTGCTTTCCGTCAACGGCCAGGGGGTGCAATGCCACTTGAATGATGGGCACGGTCGATTCCGGGACGCGACGGCTGCTGCGGGAACCGCCAGCCCGGCAGGAAGCACCACCATGGCCCTCGCCGACGTGGACGGCGACGGCAGCCTCGATCTCTACATCGCCAACTACCGCACCGACGACATCCGCGACCGGGGCCAGGTTCGCATTCGGATGGTGCAGGGACGTCCGGTAATGACCGGCGGGGAAACCAACCGTTTTGCCATGATCAACGGCCGTTTGGAGGAGCGCGGTCAACCCGATCGCCTGCTCCTGAATGACGGGAAAGGAAAGTTCCGCGAGGTCTCCTGGACCGACGGACGGTTTCTCGATGAATCCGGTAAGCCTCTCACCGAACCCCCGGGCGACTGGGGATTGACGGCCACCTTCCGCGACATCAATGGCGATCACGCCCCGGATCTTTATGTCTGCAATGATTACTGGACGCCTGACCGCCTGTGGATCAACGACGGCACCGGACGATTTCGTGCTGCGGAGGCCGCGGCGCTCCGGCACCTGAGCGCGAGTTCGATGAGCGTGGATTTCGCGGACGTGGACCGCGACGGACTGGTGGACTTCTTCGTGGTGGACATGCTCAGCCGGAATCCGGCCCTGCGGAAGCGACAGAAGTTTGCCCAGGAAGCGGCCAGCGCAGCCCTCGCAGCGGTCGGAGAACGCCCCCAACAGGTCCACAATACGCTCTTCCTCAACCGGGGTGATGGCACCTTTGCGGAGGTCGCCCACTACGCCAACGTCCAGGCCACCGACTGGTCATGGGCGCCCCTCTTCCTGGACGTCGACCTTGATGGTTTCGAGGACCTGCTGGTGGGGGCGGGACACTTTCGGGATGTCCAGGATTTTGACTCCGAAGCGCAGATTCAGGCGCGCCAGCATTCATGGGAGAGCATCCCCAACGCCGCAGATCGCCAGCGGGCGTTCACCCGGGAACTGATGGAACACTACCGTCTCTATCCCCCGCTCCGCCTGCCGATCGGCGCGTTTCGCAATCGGGGAGACACCACCTTCGAGGAAGCGACGGCGCCCTGGGGGCTGGATCTTCCCGGGGTTCACCAGGGACTCGTCTCTGCGGACCTGGACCTCGATGGCGACCTGGACCTGGCGGTCAACAGCCTCAATGGACCCGCACTGCTGCTGCGCAATGACAGCCCAGCTCCGCGAATCGCCGTGCGGGTGAAAGGGGCGGGGGCAAACAGTCAGGCCATCGGAGCCACGGTTTTCCTCCGGGGAGGCGCGGTGCCCGTCCAGCGCGCAGAAGTGGTTTGCGGCGGTCGGTACCTCTCGGGTTGCGACACCCTGATGAACTTCGCCTGCGGAAACTCCCGGACCCATCTGACGATGGAAGTGGTGTGGCGCGACGGCACCGCCACCACGGTTTCAAATCTGGCTGCCAATCGCGTTTACGAGATTCAACCGACGGATTTGCGACGCCCGGAATCTGGGATCGCGGAACCACCACGACCCCTTTTTCAGTCCGTGAATCTGTCTGCGGGTCCACGGTCTCCCGAAGTCCCCTTCGATGACTACGAACGTCAACCCCTGCAACCCTACCGCCGCGGTCAGAGTGGGCCCGGCGTCGCCTGGCTCGACCTCAATGGCGACGGCCACCTGGATCTGGCGACCGGCGGCGGACAGGGTGGATCGTTATCAGTCCTTCTCGGTGACGGACGTGGCGCCCTGTCGCTGATGTCAGGAACCCCCGGAATGGCCTTGCCGGAGGATACCGGCGGGGTGCTGGGATGGCAGGGGAACGGGACCCGGCAACTGCTGGCGGCGCTCACCGGATTTAAGAACGCCAAGGTTCCGGCGGTGCTGTCCTTTGGCTTGATCGCCGGACACCTGACGATGGAGTCCCCTGCCGTGGGCCAGGCCGGACCCGCCAGCGCCCTCGCTCTGGGAGACCCGCGGGGAACGGGACGCGTCGCGCTCTTCGTCGCCGGAGGGCCACAGCCCGGTCGCTATCCGCTCGGCGCCCCTTCGCGACTGTTCTGGAGAGAGGGCGCGCAGTGGATTTCTGATTCAGCCAACAACGTTCTTTTCGAAAATCTCGGCATCGTCAACGCGGCCTTGTGGAGCGATCTGGATGGGGATGGCTTCGGAGAACTGGTGCTGGCGTGCGAGTGGGGACCGATCCGCGTCTTCAAGATGCGCGGAATTGGATGGTTCGAGGTTACCTCGACCTGGGGTCTGGATGCCTTCACCGGCCTGTGGCGCGGAGTGACGGCGGGGGACTTCAACCAGGATGGCCGCATGGATCTGATCGCCTCCAACTGGGGCCAGAACAGCCCCCTTCGCGCCTCCCAGAGTCACCCGCTGACGCTGGCCTTCGGACAACTCGTTCAGCCCGGCATCATGGATGTGATCGAAACCGAATGGGTGGCGGACCAATTGGTTCCGCGGCGTCCATGGATGCCCCTCTCCCGTTCTCTCCCCTTCCTCCTGGACCGCTTTCCCTCCCACCGGGCCTTCAGCGAGGCGACACTGGAACAGGTTCTTGGCGACCGTGCTCCGCTGAGCCGTCGAGTCCGAGCCACCACGCTCTCCTCCACTCTGTTTCTGAACACTGGCACGGGATTCCAGGCAACCGCGCTTCCCCGCGAAACCCAGTTCGCGCCGGCCTTTGCCGTCACCGTCGCTGATCTCGACGGCGACGGCAGCGAAGATGCCTTCCTCAGCCAAAACCTCGGCGCCAACGGTCCGGATCTGCCGCGCATGGATGCGGGCGTCGGTCTGCTCTTGCGGGGTAATGGGAACGGCGGACTGGAGGCCATGCGCCCGGCGGCTTCCGGCCTCCGGGTTTGGGGGGAACAGAGGGGCGCAGCCGTCGGGGACTACGACGAGGATGGTCGCACGGATCTGGCGGTCGCTTCAGTGGGGGAGTCGATCCGACTCTTCCACAACGTCGGTGCGCGACCGGGCCTGAGAATCCGCCTGAAGGGACGCCGCGAGAACCCGGAGGGCATCGGGGCTGTCCTTCGCCTGCAACGGGGTGAAGCCTTGGGCGCGGCCCGAGAGATTCACTCCGGATCTGGATATTGGTCCCAGGATGGCACCCCGGTGGTCCTCGGCCCCCGGGACCGTGCGACCGGTGTGTGGATCCGCTGGCCCGGCGGCCGGGTCACGACCACGCCGGTGCCCACAGGAAGCGTTGAAATGGTGATTGGAGAGGACGGCGTCCTCATCTCCAGTCGCTGATGGGCGCCCACGTCTTCCCTGAAACGTGGGCGGACACGCAGCCCGGCTCTAAGGCGACCTGGAGGTTTGCGGGGTCAGGGGCCGCACCGGGATCCGAATCACTGGATACTGAGGATGATTCGATTTCACGGTAATCTCCTCCTTGCCGTCGGCCGAGAAGGCGAAACCCGCCGCCAGGTCCACGACGAGGGTGAAGCGCCGTCCGGGCACCGTTTCCCTGAGGGTGACCGAGGCCCCCTTCAGGTTTCCGGTGGGCGTCTCCAGGACAAGGGGATTCGGTCCATGATTCCGGATCTCCACGGTGCGTGACTCCGCAGAGGCAATGGGACCCGCCGGGAGACGAAGGGTGCGGGGAGAGAGTGATACCGAAGCGGGTACCAGGGCATGGACAGGCACCTCGAGTCGGGGCATGGATGCCAACGACGTCTTCATCGTGATGGTTCCCACCACATTGGCCGGCTTGAGGGGTGGGGTCACCTGCACGGTCAGATCAAATTCCCGGCCCGGAACCACCGGGGAAAGCGCGGCGGTTAATGCCGGATGGCTGCTGGTGGGAGGGAAGAGTTCAAGCGGTTCCGCGGTTTGGTTCACGATACGCACCGTGAACACAGAGGCCCCCGGGTCGTCGGGAAAATACTCAAAGACAGCCGCCGCAGGTCGAAGGTCGATGGGCCGCCAGATATCGGCCTTCACCTTCAGAATCACAGGCGGCGGCGCCAGGTCACCCCCGGGAAAGCGGATGGTGATGGTTTCCGTCACGGGCCCGCTGTAGTTGCCGGTATGAAACTCGAAGGGAATCCCCCCGGATTCGCCAGGAGGAATCCGGGACGGTGAGGCGCCAAGCACGACGCAACTGCAGGAGGGATGCACTTCAGCGATGTCCACCACCCCTGCCCCTACGTTGGTAAAGGGGAACGAATGGCGCACCAATTCACCGCCCCGGACGCGTCCGAAATCATGCTCCAATTGAGGAAACTGGAGGGCGAGCGGCGCGGGCGGAACCGACAACGACGCCGGCTCAGCGCCGATCAGCAGACACAACGACAACGGGAACAGGCCCGCCCACAACCTCGACCAGGCCCAGCCGCATCCGCCAATCCGTCCGCACACCTGTGGGGCATCCACTTCCATGAGTCACCTTGGGTAGCCGTTCACTGGAATGGGGCCAAGGACGATTCGGAGAATCACGGGAGATCAGGAACACCCTGATTGCGGGAGTCTTCGGTTTGGCGACCATCAACGCCGTGCCACTTCGTCCGGCAACCGCAACGCCCCTTCCCGCCCCGAGACTGCCCACCGCCCCGCGCTCCATTGCCAAGGGCAGTACGCTTCGCGACTTGCTGGATACCGAGGCCATTGAGTGCCTGTCACACAACGTGGGTCTCGTGCATTCCGCGTGGGATGGTCCGGCCTTTCGACGCGATGCCGCCGCCGGAATCGGCCCCCTCGGGATCCTGGAACGGGGACAGCACCTCGCCCGTGCCCTCCGCGACCATCTACCACCGCGCTACGACCAGGCGGTCGAAATCCTCATCCGCTCACTCACTCCTCCGCTCACCCGCACCGATGACCTGGGGCTGGGCGTGTTCTTCTATCTGCCCCACGTCAGTTTTGTCGCCACTTACGGACTCGATGCGGAGCACAACGCAGGTCGGGATCCCTTCGAGATTTCGATGCGCGCACAGCAGGAGATCACCCGGCGCTTCAGCGCAGAGTTCTCCATCCGGCCCTTCATCATCCGCTGGCCGGAGCGGACGCTCGCACGGCTGATGGAGTGGACCCGCGATCCGGATCCCCATGTTCGACGCCTGTGTTCCGAAGGGAGCCGGCCACGACTTCCGTGGGCGATGCGACTTCCCAATCTGGTCGCAGATCCGCGCCCCACCCTCCCCCTGCTGGAGGCGCTCAAGGATGATCCCGACCTGTATGTCCGCCGCAGCGTGGCCAATCACGTCGGCGACATTGCCAAGGATCATCCGGACCTGGCCTTTGCCCTCTGCGAGCAGTGGATCCAGGGCGCTTCAGCGGAACGGAAGTGGGTCATCCGCCACGCGGTCCGACATCCGGCCAAGAAGGGCGTCCGGGAAGCCCTCAGGCTGCGGAAGCTCGCGGCGTGACCTAGAGGCGAAGGTTCACCACCGAGACACAGAGGCACAGAGTTCCAGCGGAAAACCATCAAACCCTGAAAGGAAAAGGGGGAGTCGATCTCATGATCCAATTTTTCCCATCTCCGGGCCTTCGTGCCTCGGTGAAAACTGGAAGATCGGTTGAGAAGGCTTCCGGCGTGCTGTACAGCATTGGCAGGTCCCGCGAGACTTCGGAACGAATCACGCCATGATGAATCTAGATCCCCACGGGACGAATGCAGCCCTGCGACGCACCGCGATGGCGGGGACGCTCGCCGCGGTGGTCCTGGCGCTGGTCCCCGCCGGGCCGGCGGTCGGCGCAGAGAACCTGGAGTTCAACCGCGATATCCGCCGGATTCTCTCGGAGAACTGCTTTCAATGCCACGGACCCGATGCCGGGGAGAAGAAGGGCGGAAAGAAGGGGCTCCGACTGGACCTGGCCGAAAGCGCCCTGGCCCGCCGGGGGGATCATGCGGCGATTGTTCCCGGGCACCCGGAGCAGAGCGAACTGGTACGTCGGATTACCGCCAGCGATCCCGATGACCTCATGCCTCCGCCGGATTCCGGCAAATCCCTCAAACCGTCCGATGTCGCCCTTCTCAAGCAATGGATCTCGCAGGGCGCCGCTTTCGCCCAACATTGGGCGTATGTTCCGCCCCGTCGTCCGGCGCTGCCAGTGGTGAAGGAGGCAGACTGGCCCCAGAATCCGATCGACCGCTTCATCCTCGCCCGCCTGGAACGCGAGGGGCAGTCGCATGCCGAGGAGGCTGACCGCGCCACACGGATCCGACGCGCGGCTCTGGATCTCACCGGACTCCCCCCGACCCCGGAGGAGGTTCGACAGTTTGCCGACGATGCCCAACCGGGCGCCCAGGAGCGCATGGTGGACGGCCTTCTCCGGAAGGAAGCCTATGGCGAACATTGGGCGCGCCTCTGGCTCGATCAGGCCCGCTATGCCGACTCGGCCGGCTATGCCGATGATCCCGGACGCACCATCTGGGCCTACCGCGACTACGTCATTCGGTCGTTCAATACCAACAAGCCGTTCGACCAATTCACCATCGAACAACTGGCCGGCGATCTTCTCCCCAATCCCAACGAGGATCAGGTGGTGGCCACCGCGTTCCACCGGAACACGATGACCAACAACGAGGGCGGCACGAACGACGAGGAATACCGCAATGTGGCCCTTGTGGACCGGGTCAACACCACCATGGCGGTTTGGATGGGCACCACCATGGCCTGCGCCCAGTGCCACAACCACAAGTACGATCCCCTCAGCCAGGAGGAATATTTCAGCCTGTTCGCCATTCTCAACAACACGGCAGATGCCGACCGTACGGACGAAGGCCCCGTGCTCCCCCTGTTCACAGCGGACCAAAAGCGCCAGCGCACCGAGTGGGAGTCCGAGGCCGGACGCCTGGAAGGCATCCTGACCACCCGGACGCCTCAAATCGATCAGGCTCAGGCGACATGGGAAGCCCGACTCACCAACGCCCTTTCCTGGCAACCGCTCAAGCCGGCCGACGTCTCATCCCAGGCCGGCGCCGTGATCGAATCCAGTGAGGATGGAAGCGTCCGGATCCCACGGACCGGAAAGTCCGACACCTACACCCTGAAGTTCTCCGAATCGGCCGGCGCCCCGATCACCGGGTTGCGCCTCGACGTGATCCCCGACGAACGCCCGCCCGGACGCGGTGTCGGCCATGCGGACGGCAACTTCGTCCTGACCCGGGTCCAGGCCTCCGTGACGCCCACCTCACCGGCTTCCGTGACGGCGCGCTATCTCCGCGTCGAACTTCCCGGCAAGGAAAAGATTCTCTCCCTGGCCGAAGTGCAGGTGTTCCAGGGGACCAACAACATCGCACGCTCCGGGGAGGCCCGGCAAAGCAGCACCGCCTTTGATGGACCGGCCCGTCTCGCCATTGATGGCAATACCAGCGGCGACTTTGCCGGCGCCCGGTCCACCACCCATACGGAAACCACGGCGGACCCCTGGTGGGAACTGGATCTCACCTCAGAGCGCGGTGTGGACCGCATCGTCCTTTGGAACCGGACGGATGGCGCCGGGGAACGATTGAGCCAGTTCCGCGTGGTGCTGCTCGACGAAAAGCGTTCATCCGTCTGGGAACAGCAGGTGGCACCCGCTCCCGCTCCGCAGGCCGAGTTTCGTCCGGACGGAGCGCGTCCGGTCCGCTTCGTTTCGGCAACCGCCGATTTCTCCGGGAAGGATTTTGAGGCCGGTCTGGTGCTCAAGAACCCGGATCCAGCCAAGCGAGGGTGGTCGGTGGCGCCGAAACTGGGAGAACAACATTCCCTGACCCTGATCCCCACCGCCCCTGTTTCCATGGGAGCGGGATCCAATCTGGTCGTCCACCTGGAGCAGGCGTCCCAGTTTGAGTATGCCACCATCGCGGGGCTCCGGATGTCGGCCACCACGGATGAACGGGCCGCGGAAATCACCGGGACGCCGCACTCGGTGCTCGCCGCTCTTTATACTTCCCCCTCGCTGCGGACCGAGGAGCAGCGCCAGGAGATTGGTCGCTTCTATCTGTCCATCGCCCCCGTCTACCAGGCGCAGCGCGAACAACTCGCTGAAGTTCGGAAAAACCTGGCCGACCTCAAGCCCTACACCACCGTACCCGTTCTCCGCGAATTGGCGGGTGACCAGCGTCGCCGGACGCAGATTCAGCGGCGGGGCAACTATCTCGACCACGGTGCGGAGGTGAGCGAGGGCCTGCCGGCCTCGTTGAATCCGCTGCCGACGGGAACGCGTATGGACCGCCTGGCACTGGCCCGCTGGCTGGTGGCCCCGGAGAATCCCCTGACCGCAAGGGTTGTCGCCAACCGGCTTTGGGAGTCGGTGTTTGGGATCGGACTGGTGCGCACCAGTGAGGAATTCGGATCGCAGGGCGAGGCGCCGTCGCATCCGGAACTGCTCGACTGGCTGGCGGTGGAATTGGTCGAGTCCGGATGGGACCTCAAACACCTGCTCCGGCTCATGGTTTCTTCCGCCGCCTATCGGCAATCCGCGCGGATGACGCCCGAGCAGGCGGCCCAGGATCCCGACAACCGCCTGCTGGCCCGCGGTCCCCGCTTCCGGCTTTCGGCGGAAATGATCCGCGATCAGGCGCTGGCGGTCAGTGGACTCCTGAGTCCGAAAATGTACGGCCCTCCCGTGAAGCCGCAGCAGCCCAAACTCGGACTGAGCGCCGCCTTCGGCAGCGGCACGGATTGGGAAACCAGCAGCGGCGAGGATCGTTATCGTCGCGCGCTGTACACGACCTGGCGGCGCTCGAATCCGTATCCCTCCATGGCCACCTTCGACGCCCCCAGCCGGGAGGTGTGCCTGGTGCGTCGCGAGCGATCCAATACCCCGCTGCAGGCGCTGGTAACCCTCAACGATCCGGTTTACGTCGAGGCAGCCCAGGCGCTGGCCCGCCGCATGGCAGTGGCCGAGGCGGGCTCCACTCCGGCAGACAAGGTGCGGTACGCCTTTCAGCGCAGTCTCGGTCGCCCCCCCACCGAGACAGAACTCTCCGGACTTCTGGGACTCTATTCCAAAACCCACGACCGCTTCCGCGGCGAGCCGGCACGCGCCAAGGAAATGGCGACCCAGCCTCTGGGTGATGTTCCCGAGGGACTCGACATCACCGAAGTCGCCGCGTGGACGGTGGTGGGCAATGTGCTGCTCAACCTGGATGAAATGCTGATGAAGCGATGACGCCACGTGCCTCCGACGCCACCCGCCCCCGAGAATTGCCCATCCCATGAATCCACTGGAGAACCTCCAAGCTGTCACCCGACGCCACTTCCTCGGCCGCTCCGCCTACGGACTCGGATCCGTCGCCCTGGCCTCACTGCTCAAGGGAAGCCTTCCGGCAGCCACTCCGTCGCTGACCGAACCCCTGGCCTCGCGCGCCCCGCAATTCGCCGGAAAGGCCAAGCGGGTGATCTACCTTCACCTGACCGGATCGCCGCCGCACCTCGACCTCTACGACTACAAGCCGGAGTTGGTGAAACGCGACGGGCAGGATTGTCCGGACGCCTTCCTCAAAGGTAAACGGTTCGCCTTCACTTCCGGTGTCCCCAAACTGCTCGGCACCCCGCGCTCGTTCGCGCAGTACGGTCAGGGCGGCGTCTGGCTCTCGGACGCCATCCCGCACCTGCATTCCGTGGCCGACGAACTGTGCGTCATCCGGTCGATGACCACCGACCAGTTCAACCACGCGCCCGCCGAACTCCTGGTGTACACCGGATCTCCCCGCCCCGGTCGGCCGTCCATCGGTTCGTGGGTGACCTACGGATTGGGAACCGAAAACCAGAACCTACCGGGCTTCGTGGTATTGATCTCCAGCGGCGTCCAACCCAACGGCGGCAAGAACTCGTTCGGCAGCGGATTTCTGCCTTCGGTATTTCAGGGCGTGCAGTGTCGTTCCAAGGGCGAACCGGTGCTCTATGCCTCCGATCCTCCAGGAATGGACCGTGACGTCCGGCGGATGAGCCTCGACACCATCCGCGACCTCAATGAGATCCAGTCCCGCGAACTGGGACATCCGGAAACCGCCACCCGCATCGCCCAGTATGAACTCGCGTACCGCATGCAGATGTCGGTGCCGGAGGTGATGGACATCAGCCGCGAATCGCCCGCGACGGTCGAGGCCTACGGCGCGCGGCCCGGCGAATCCAGTTTCGCCAACAATTGCCTGCTGGCCAGGCGACTGGTGGAACAGGGTGTCCGCTACGTGCAGTTGTTTGACTGGGGTTGGGACTTTCACGGCACCGGGCCGGGCGAGGACATCCGTGATGGACTCACCAAGAAATGCATGACCATGGACCGTCCGGTGGCCGCCCTGATTGCCGACCTGAAACAGCGCGGCCTTCTGGACGAGACCCTGATTGTGCTCGGCGGTGAATTCGGGCGCACCCCCTTCCGCGAGGGGCGCACGGCGAAGGGCAGCATTCTCGGCCGTGACCATTTTCC
>JBDKKE010000402.1:0-5317 GCA_039796255.1 Verrucomicrobiota bacterium
GATCACCTCCTTCGATCCCGGTCCGTTCGACTGTCAGATTGCGGCCGAGGTGCGGGACTTCGTTCCCACCGCGGCCTTTCCCAACCCGAAGGAGATTCGCCGCACCGACCGGTTCTCCCACTTCGGTGTCTATGCCGGCTGGGGTGCCCTCAAGGATTCGGGACTCGATCTGGAAAAGGAGAACCGTGACGAGATCGGCGTGTTCATGGGCTCCGGCATCGGCGGACTGCGAACCACCGAGGATCAGCATAGCGTCCTATTGGAGAAGGGGCCGGGCCGGATCAGCCCGTTCATGATCCCGATGCTGATTCTGAACATCGCTTCCGGACTGTTCTCGCTCTACTACCGGCTGCGCGGACCCAACTTCGCCACCTGCTCCGCCTGTGCCACTGCCACACACGCGCTGGGCGAGGCGTGGGCGACCATCAAGCGGGGCGACGCCACGGTGATGTTTGCCGGTGGCACCGAGGCGACGGTGGTGCCCATGGGCATTGCCGGCTTTTCGGCCATGAAGGCGATGAGCACGCGGAATGCGGAGCCCAAACGTTCCTCGCGTCCCTTTGACCGCGATCGCGACGGGTTCGTCATGGGCGAGGGCGCGGCCATGCTGGTGCTCGAGGAGTTGGAGCACGCCAAGCGCCGGCGCGCGCGGATCTATTGCGAAGTGGTGGGCTACGGCAACACGGCCGACGCGAATCACATGACAGCCCCCGACCCGGAGGGCGAAGGCGCTGGACGGGCGATGAAGATGGCGCTCCGACACGCGGCGCTGAGTCCGGACCAGATGGACTACATCAACTGCCACGCGACCAGCACTCCGGTCGGCGACATCTGCGAGACGCGGATGATCAAAAACATTTTCGGTGACCATGCCCGCCATCTGGCGGCGAGTTCCACCAAGGGCGCCACCGGCCACATGCTGGGGGCCGCCGGGGCCATCGAGATGGCCATCTGTTGCAAGGCGGTCGAGGCGCAGGTGGCACCGCCCACCATCAATCTCGACAACCCGGACGCGGAGTGCGATCTGAACTTCGTGGCGAACACGGCTCAGGAACGGAAGATCGATATTTTCGCCAACAACTCCTTTGGGTTCGGCGGGCATAACGCGATTATCATCGGACGCCGTTTCAACGGCTGACGCCGGCGTCAGCACGGCGAACCGGGAGGCATGGCGATGCGGACCGGAACAACCATGGCGGAAGGAACCGGGAGTTATCGCCGCTGGAGCCTCCGGGCGATCCTTGGGGCGCTGGCCGGCCTTTTGGTTTCTCCGGCGACCGCGGCGACCGCGGTGGCATCGGCGGAAACGATCCGCTTCTCCAGCGACATTCTCCCCCTCCTCTCCGATCACTGCTTCACCTGTCACGGACCGGATGAGGCGTCCCGTAAGGCGCGGCTTCGCCTTGACACGCAGGACGGGTCGCGTGCCCGGGGGAAGAGCGGCGCCGTGGCAGTCGTTCCGGGTCGCAGCGCGGACAGCGAGGTGGTGCGGCGAGTCTTTTCTGCCGATCCGGCGGAGCAGATGCCCCCGCCTGAAGCGAAGCGGACGTTGACCCCGGAGCAGAGGGACCGGCTGCGACGTTGGGTGGACGAAGGGGCGGTCTGGGGCCGTCATTGGGCGTTCGAGCCGCCCCGCCGTCCGGAAATCCCGGTGCTGCCTCCCGAGGCGGGCGAGCTGCGAAATCCAGTGGACACTCTGGTGCGGGCGCGCCTGCGATCCCAGGGGATGCCCTTCGCGCCGGAGGCGTCGCCGCAAACCCTGATCCGTCGGGTCACTCTCGACCTGACCGGCCTGCCGCCGACGCCTGAGGAGGTTGATCACTTCGTTCAGGACACCGCCCCGGAGGCCTATGGCCGTTTGGTAGACCGCCTGCTGGCGTCTCCCCGGTTGGGCGAGCGGATGGCGTGGGAGTGGCTGGAGGCGGCGCGCTATGCGGATTCCAACGGCTACCAGGGTGACAGCGAGCGCACCATGTGGCCGTGGCGCGACTGGGTCGTGGAGGCGGTGAATCGCAACCTGCCCTACGACCGGTTCACCGAGTGGCAACTCGCGGGGGACCTGCTGCCCGATGCCACTTTGGAGCAGCGGTTGGCCACCGGCTTTCTTCGCAACCACATGATCAACGGCGAGGGCGGCCGGATTCCCGAGGAGAACCGCATCGATTACCTGTTTGATCAGACCGAGACCGTGGGCACGGTGTGGCTGGGGGCCACCTTCAACTGCACCCGCTGCCATGACCACAAGTACGATCCCTACACCCAAAGGGACTACTTCGGCATGCTCGCCTTCTTCAATCAGACCCCGGTGGATGGCAGCGGCGGGGATCCCCAGGCGCGTCCGAATCTCGAGGTGCCGTCCCCGGAACAGGCCGGACGGCGACGGGATTTGGAAGCGAAAGTGGCGGGCCTGCTCGTGGTGGTGCGGCAGTTGGAGGCGGTGAAGTTTCCCCGGGGCGAGGGGATGTCCTGGACCAATGCCCCCGGCGTCCGGGAGCTGCCGTCCGATATCCTGGAACTCCTGGATAAACCGCCCGAACGGCGCGACGCGGCGCAATGGGAGAAACTGGCCGCGCACTGGAAGGAGCGTGACCCGGAACTCCAGCGGCGCCTGGAGGAGTTGCGTGAAGCCCGGGGGGCCCGCGATGCGGTGGCGCGCTCGATTCCCCGGGTCATGGTCATGGGCGATGCATCCACCCGGCGCGATACGTTTCTGCTCAAGCGCGGTGCGTACAACCAGCCGGGTGAACCCGTGTCGGCGATGGTTCCGTCGGGACTCGCGTTCCGCGGTGATGGGGTTCTGCCGGATCGCCTGGGCCTGGCCCGATGGCTCCTGCAGCCCGATCATCCTTTGACCGCACGGGTCACGGTGAATCGTTTCTGGCAAATGCTGTTCGGGGTGGGACTCGTCAAAACCGCCGAGGACTTTGGCGTCCAGGGAGAGCGTCCGCTGCATCCGGAGCTGCTCGACTGGCTGGCGACGGAATGGGTGGACTCCGGATGGGATGTGAAACGGCTCCTGCGGCTGTTGGTGACCAGCGCCACCTACCGTCAGGCGTCGCGGGTCACGCCGGAGGCGTTTGAACTGGATCCGGAAAATCGATGGCTGGCGCGTGGGCCGCGCTTTCGCATGCCTTCCTGGATGATCCGCGATTCGGCGCTGGCCGCCGCCGGACTCCTGGTCAACGACCGCTGGGGTCCTCCGGTGAAGTCGTATCAGCCGGCGGGAATCTGGGAGGAGGCGACCTTCGGCAACAAGCGCTACGAGCAGGATCACGGTTCCGCCCTCTATCGCCGCAGCCTGTATCTCTTCTGGCGTCGCATCGTGGGTCCCACGATGTTTTTTGACGTGGCCAGCCGGCAGACCTGCACCGTGAAGACGCCGCGCACCAATGTGCCCCTGCATGCGCTGCTGACGCTGAACGACGTCACCTATGTCGAGGCGGCCCGTGCACTGGCGAGCCGCGTGTTGACGGGTGCGGATTCAGGGTTGGGGTTGGAGCAGCGCATTGAGGCCGCCGTCCGCCGGGTGCTGGGCCGCTCTCCAGATCCAACCGAACTCGGCGTGCTCTCGGCCGCCCTTACCCGCCACCGAAGTGCCTTTGCTGCCGATCCCGACGCAGCCCGGCGCTTGATCGCCGTCGGGGAATCCCCAGCGGATGCCGCGCTGGATCCCGTGGACCTTGCTGCCTGGACCGTCCTGTGCGGCACGCTCCTGAACCTCGACGAGGCGCTGACCAAGGAGTGACTGGCGAGGTGGGACGTTCGCGGGGGGGGCGGATGGGGTTGCGGTGTCCGCAGCCAGCGCCCCTGATCCTCGGTTCCAGTTGGAACAAATCTCGACTTGGAAGGTGTCTGCAGCTCCTCCATGGTTTGTGAAATAGTTCCCGCCCTTCCTGTCATGAAAACCTGTAATGCTACCCCAGCGCCCGCCCGCCGTCCGGCGGATGGATTCACCCTGATTGAACTGCTGGTGGTCATTGCGATCATCGCCATTCTGGCCGGCATGCTGTTGCCGGCGTTGGCCAAGGCCAAGCTGAAGGCCACCGGCGCCGCCTGTGCCAACAACCAGAAGCAATTGTCGCTCGCCTGGATCATGTATTCGGGTGATGCCAATGATGCGCTGGCTCCCACGGATGCCTGGAAGAACAAGGCGGGCGTGACCACGCCGCTAACGGGTGGGGGCTACTGGGCGGGACCGACTCCGGACATTTCCGCGGGCATCCAACTGACGGAGGCTATGAAGCGGGTGCAGAAAGGGCTCACCAACGGTCCGCTGTGGGATTATTGCAGTGCCATCGGGGCCTACCACTGTCCCGGAGATCTCCGCGCGCGGCGCAAGGTGGGACAGGGCTGGGCCTACGACAGTTACTCCAAGGCCAATGGCATGAACGGCATTCTTCAGTGGGAAGCGTCACAGCCTCCGTACCTCAAGGCGAGTGACGTCGAGAACCCCTCCAGTTCCTTCATCTTCATCGAGGAATCCGATCCGCGGAATTCGAATCTGGGCACCTGGGTTCTGAGCACCGATTCCAAGGGATGGATTGATCCCTTTGCAGTGTTCCACGGCAACTTCAGCACTTTCTCCTTTCAGGACGGCCACTATGAGGGCCACAAGTGGATCGATCCGAAGACCATCAAGGCCGCCCGCGATTCCGCGATCGGAATCTCCAGCTTCAACTGGCAGGGCGGCGGCCCCAAAAATCCGGACTTCCAATGGGTCTGGGACAAGTACCGCCATCGGAAGTGGAAGCCCCTCTGAGTGGGGATCGCGGGAAATCCGGCGGCATTTTGGCAAAGAGCCGAGCTCGGTTGATGGGTGATTCTGAGTTGTCGGGCAGGGGGATCCCGGCGTCCGCCTGCAGGCGGGCACCGGGGGGGCCGTGCGGGTATTCCAAGGTTGGGTCGCATTCACGGAAAGGCGCGATGCGGTATTTTCGGAGGATGCAGACGGAAATCGGTCTTGACCCCGGAGGCTCACTGCCAAGACTTGCTACAACTAAGCATGTTCTCGCAGATAACCCACTATTGCAGCGGTGCATCTGGAGTTGGGGGCAGGCGTCTGGCGCGGTGGATCCCGGTCTTTTCACTCCTTTCACTCCTTTTTGGACTTCGGGCCGGGGAGTCGACAGTGATTACCCGGATTGGGATCATCAAGAAATTGGCACCCGATGTGGCGGCCACCAAGTTGCCGGTTCGCCTGCGCGGCGTGATTACCTCCGTTAATCCGGTGTTGCTGGACGGTTTCCTTCAGGGTGAATCGGGAGCGATCTATCTTGAGCAGAACGAATTTCTTCGGGGAAAGGCCATCGGTGATTTG
>JBDKKE010000403.1:0-16146 GCA_039796255.1 Verrucomicrobiota bacterium
AGAAGATCGTCCTCGAAACGACGCCCAATCAGGACACGCCGTGGGCTCGCGGCAACAAGCCCCTCTTCGGACTCGATGTCTGGGAGCACGCGTACTACCTCAAGTACCAGAACCGCCGCGCTGATTACGTCACCGCGTGCGTCAATCTGATCAACTGGCCTTTCCTCCAGGATCGCTTCGACAAATTGACCGCGTAAGGATCGAACGCCGGAGAGGGGGGACATGACCCATCTCCGGTTGTCCAGGTTGCGTCAGCGCTTTAACTCCTTCACCAGGACTTTGGAGTTGCGTCCGCTGGCGTCGTACCGCTCGCGCCGGGACGGCGGAAGATCCTCCGCCGTCCCCTCCAGGTAGCCGGCCTTTCCCTGAAACCAGGTGAACGCCTGCGTGGATAGCGTGATCAGCTTCACCAGGCCCGTCTCCCGCGCTTTCTCCTCGAC
Source organism: Verrucomicrobiota bacterium (assembly GCA_039796255.1). Taxonomy (GTDB): domain Bacteria; phylum Verrucomicrobiota; class Verrucomicrobiia; order Limisphaerales; family UBA9464; genus UBA9464. Next base: position 441 of record JBDKKE010000403.1, read on the forward strand.
GAACTGGACCAATTTGCGACCGATGCCCTGATTCTCGTGGGCGCGACTGACGTAGAGAAAGGCCAACTCGCCCACCTTCTGCTCCGGATAAAGGTGCAGGGCGACGCAGGCGACCGGATTGCGGTCGATCTCGAACAGGTAGTAATCCCCGATCCGCCGCTCAATCTCGCCCCGCGTCCGCTTCACCAACTCCTGGGCGGCCATGGATTCCTTGGTGAGCTGCACCAGACTTCGGATGTCCTTCTTCAGCGCCTTCCGGATCTGTTGATACTCGTTGGCGTAAATAAGGGTTCCAATGCCCTCGTTGGAGAAGACTTCCGCGAGCAACCCCTCGTCCTCGCGTCCGTTGATGATGTGCACCCGCGGCACGCCGGCCTCGCAGGCTGCCACCGCGAACTTCGCCTTGGAGAGCACCTCCGGATGCAGTTCCCCCGGATGCTGGGAAATCAACTGCTGCAATTCCGTGACCCTCAACTGACGGAGCAACCGTCCCTGACGGAGCAATCCGTCATGGCTGGTGAGATAGATCAGCTTCGACGCCTTCAACTGGTCCGCCAGAGAGAAGGCGATGGCATCGGAATTCACCCGGTAAGTCTTGCCATCACCGTCAAAGCCGAGCGGGGGAACCACCGGAACAATGCCCTGTTGCAACAGGGTCTGGAGAAACTCCACGTCCAGGCGCTCCACCTTCCCGGTGAACTGGTGATCCACGCCACCCAGGATTCCCAGTGGATGGGCAATCACGGCGTTGGTGCTGACCGCGCGCAGATCGTTGGTGGCCAACCCTTCTAGAATTTCGTGGGTGAGCCGGTTCGCGGCGGTCAGCGCGAGCTGGAGGGTGGCGATATCCGTGACTCCCGTTCCGTCGAGATTGGTGGGCACGATGCCGCGTTCGAGTCCCAGGGATTGAATCTGGGCGGCCGCGCCATGCACGAGGACGATGCGGATGTTCAGGGACCGCAATACCGCCAGGTCCAGCAACAGCGTCGCAAAATTGTCATCGGTCACGATCACCCCGTCGAGGGCGACCACGAACACCTTTTCCCGGAACCGCGGGATGTAGCGGAGAATTCCGCGCAGATCGGTCGGTTTCACTTCAGGTCATCACGCCCGTGGATCGTCAGTAATCCCAAGTGCGTTGCAGGACGATCCTGCGGGGGTCCTGGGAATCTGCAACGCTGGACCGCGCCCTCCGATCACCCGAAAACTTCGCACCCGGTGGATATCCTGAAACTTTCGGCAGCCCCAGTGCGTATCTCCCTGAGTCATGAAAGCGACAGCGGTGAGCGCGAAACTGGATCTCCTGGCGGGCATTTCGGCACAACTTCAGGCGCCTCGAACCAAAGTTCCAGGCCGCACCACTCATTCCTCAAGCGACACCAAGCCACCCGGGGATCCCTTGCGCGCAGGCCGCACCACCCATCCCAAACCGATGCCGGTTTCCTATGGGCGGATTGAAGCCCGCACCGGAGGGCGCATGGAGATCGTGCTGTGCGCGGTGCTCGTCGGCGCCACGGTGAGCAGTCTGGGAGGGATGGCCTACGCGACCCTGAAATTCGCCCTGCCCTGAGTGCCTGTTGGGGGAGCGCCATTGAGCGGCGCACTGGGTGAATCTGAGAAGTCTTGACGAATCCCTCCAATCCAGCCGGATTGAAGGCCGCCGGGATTCTTCCCGTCCGTGAGGTGCGATTCGACGGCGTTTGACGCCGGAGGCATCCGGGCAGAAGCTGACCTCCTAGCCGCCGCCCGTTCGATCATGGCCCCATTGAGCACCGATTTTTGGAAGTTCGCCGCCACCGCCGAAGTCCCCCAACTGGGCCCAGGACCGCGTCGGGACGTGCTGGAACGTGCTCCATTGGAGACTCTGGTGGACCAGTTCTCAGCCGCCCACGACCTGCCGTCGGACGCCGCCCTACTGCTGCGTGCCGTCCTCCTGCTCTACCACGACCACCACGACCCGGCGCATGATTTGGTCCAGGACCTGTCGGATCGGGATGGCGCCCTGGTCCATGCGGTTCTCCACCGCCGGGAGCCGGACTATTGGAATGCCAAGTACTGGTTCCGCCGGGTGGACATGCATCCGGTCTACCTCGCGCTGGGGCGCCGCCTACCCTCACTGACCCCGCCGGGGGAGTACCAACCATTGGTCCAAAAGCTCACCCTGCCCGGCGCCTTCGACCCGTTTGCCTTTGTGGACCTCGCCGAGCAGATGGAACGTCAGAGCGAGGAGAATCCGACTGTCCGCTGGCTTCGCCAGATCCAGCACGCCGAGTTCGAGGAATTGGTAAGCCATCTCCTGGCCAGTTGACTCGGAGAAGCCGGTACTTTTTGCCAACCCCGTCTGCGGATGTCTTGCCGGCGGAGGGAAATCCGGGTTAGGGGTGCCCGCGCCCGAACCTCTCGGGCGTCCACACCCCCCAGTGAACGAACTGCAAACCGTCCTGACTGCCGTCCTCCCGGTTTTTTGCCTGGCGGCCATCGGCGTGGCCCTCCGCCGGGCGGAATGGCTGACCCCGGACGCCGACGCCAGCCTGATGCGGGTGGTGGTCAATGTCCTGACTCCGGCACTGATCCTTAACGTCGTGCTCGGCAACGCAGCCCTGAAACGGGCGGAGACGCTGCTGCTCGCCCCAGCCTTGGGATTTGCCGAAGTGGCGGGCGGCGTGGCCCTGGCCTGGGCCTTCCGCCGGCAGACCGGACTATTGGCCGACCGGGAGCAGCGCACCTTCGCAGCCACCACCGGCATCCAGAATTACGGTTACGTCCCCCTGCCGCTTATTCTCACCCTATTCCCGGGTGATACCGCCGGGGTGCTGTTTGTTCACAACCTCGGAGTGGATATCGGGCTCTGGACCGTGTGTCTCATCGCCCTCGGTCATGGCGGAATCCGCGAGTGGCGCCGGCTGATCAGCCCTCCCATTGTGGCCATCGTGATCGCATTGGCCATTAACGCCATCGGAGGCGAGCGGTTTACGCCCGGGTTTGTCCGCCAGACCGCTGCCATGCTGGGCGCCTGCGCCTTCCCTCTCGGAATCGTCCTGATCGGGGCCACCATGGCGGATTCCGCGAGTGAGTTGCGCCGCCGATTCGGATTCCGAATGATGGGTTGGGCAACCCTACTGCGTCTGGGAGTGCTGCCGGGAATCATCCTGGGCGTCGCCTGGCTGGTTCCCTCCCGGGAACTCAAACAGGTTCTCATCGTGCAGGCCGCCATGCCGGCAGCCGTCTTCCCCGTGGTGCTGGCCCGGCATTATGGCGGTGATCCGCTCACCGCCGTCCGCGTGGTCATCGTCACCAGCCTGCTTGGCTTTCTCACGATGCCCTTCTGGCTACGCCTCGGCATGCGCCTTGCCGGGCCTTGACCCGGATTGCGAGGCGTCTCTGACCGCGGTGCGCAGGGACTGGATCAATCCGGCCACCGTATGGGGACGGGCCTCCACGTCCGGCTTCAGTCCGAGTGCCGACAACGCCTTGCTCGTCTCCGGTCCGATGGAGGCGAGTTTCAGTTTCGGGAGGCGGGCGCAGACTTTCGGCAAATCGAACCGCGCGTGGAAGTTCTCCACAGTGGACGCGCTGGTGAAAGTGATCCAATCCGCGCCCGACTCTTCAAAGCGGGCCACCGCCCCGTTGGCATCCTCAGTCTCTGGCACCGTGCGGTAGCAGGCAACGTCGTCTACAATGCCCCCCGCCTCCTCGAGGCGAGTGATCAGGTCGGCATTCGCCACCTCGGCGCGCAGGCAGAGAATTCGCAGGTTCTCGATACTCTCCTTTTCCGCGATGGCGGCCGCCACCTTGCCGGCGACATATTCCACCGGCATGGCATCCACCGCCAGATGCAGTTCCTTCACCCGGGCTGCCGTGGCCGGTCCCACCGCCGCGATGCGGGCAAAGCCCAGCGAACGGAGGTCATCGTAGGCCTTAAAGTAGTAGTCGAAGAAGGCCGTGACTCCATTGGGGCTGGTAAACACCAGCCAGTTGTATTCACCCAGACCGGCAATGGCCTCCACCAGAGGTCCCAGCGCCTCGGGTGGGGCGATTCGAATGGTCGGGATCTCCAGAACGTCCGCGCCCAGATCCGCCAACTGCCGGCGCAGCTCACTGGACTGCTCCCGCGTCCGGGTGACCACGATGCGCTGTCCAAACAGCGGCCGGCGCTCAAACCAGTTGAGCTTCGACCGCAACCCGACGACACCGCCGATCACGATGACCGCCGGCGCCTCAAACCCGGCCGCCGCCACCTGAGTGGCAATGGTTTCCAGCGTCCCTACCAGCGTTTCCTGACGCCCAGTGGTTCCCCAGCGTATCAGCGCCACCGGCGTGGCGGCCGAAGCACCACCGCGGAGCAAACCGGCGGTGATGTCGGCAATCCGCTCCACCCCCATCAGCACGACCCGCGTCCCCTCCATCCGGGCGATCTGCGCCCAGTCAAGCCGGCTCTCCGGCTTGTCCGGGTCCTCATGTCCGGTGAACACATGAAAGCTGGAACACACCTCGCGATGGGTGAGCGGGATGCCGGCATAATTGGGCGCGGCCACCACCGATGAAATTCCTGGAACCACCTCGAACGGCACTCCGGCCGCCGCCAGTTCCTCCGCCTCCTCCGCGCCACGTCCAAAGACATAGGGATCCCCCCCCTTCAGCCGCACCACGGTCTGACCGGCCTTCGCCCGCTCCACCAGCAGACGGTTAAGGTCGTCCTGCGGTATGGCATGATCCCGGGAACGCTTTCCCGCGTAGATCCGTTCCGCCTCGGGCGGCGCCAAACGCAGCAGCTCGGCGTTGACCAGGGCGTCGTAGACCACCACCGACGCGCGCCCGAGCAACTCCGCCCCGCGGCAGGTCAGCAACCCGGCATCACCCGGCCCGGCACCCACCAAATAAACCGTTCCCATGGACTTCATGTCGCGAAACCCTATCGGCCGAGGACGTCGGGGACAACCTCGTCCAATCTCCAAGGAAAGCGGTGACACTGTCCCCGTCCCCGTTCAAACTCGGTTCCACCCATGGCACAAGGCACCTCCCCCGCATCGCCGCCACCCTCCGCACCGGTACTGCAGCGTCTGGCATCCATGGATGCCTACCGCGGATTCGTGATGTTCCTGATGATGGCGGAGGTACTGCATCTGGGACACGTGGCGGAGAATCTCCGCTCAGCGGGAACCCCCAGTGCCCTGTGGAACTTTCTCAGTCATCAGCAGGATCACGTGGAGTGGGTGGGATGCGTCCTGCACGACATGATCCAGCCCTCGTTCTCCTTCCTGGTGGGCGTGGCGCTTCCCTTCTCCCTCGCCGCCCGCCTGTCCAAGGGACAATCCCCCGTCCGCCTTTGGCTGCACGCATTGCTCCGATCAGTGATCCTGGTCCTGCTCGGGGTCGCCCTCCGCTCGACGGGTTCCGGCCAGACCAACTGGACCTTCGAGGACACCCTGTCCCAGATCGGGCTCGGATACCCCTTCCTGTTCCTGCTGGGATTGGCCTCGCGGCGTGTTCAATGGACCGGATTCACCGTTCTCCTGGTGGGCTACTGGGCCGCGTTCGCGCTGTACCCGGTGAAGCCGGACTTTGACTACGCATCCGTAGGGGTGTCCGCGGACTGGCTGCGCGAACATGGCCACACCGGTTTCGCGGCCCACTGGCAGAAGAACAGCAACTTCGCCTGGGCCGTTGACCGGACATTTCTGAACTGGTTTCCCCGCGCCAAACCGTGGACTCACAACGGCGGCGGCTACTCCACCCTGAGTTTCATTCCCACGCTGGGAACCATGGTGCTGGGGCTTCTCGCCGGCTCCGTGATTCGCGACACCCGCCCGGCCGCGGAGAAAATCCGCTGGCTGGTGATCGCCGGAGGAATTGGCCTCGCCACCGGATGGCTGCTCGGCGCCACCGGAATCTGCCCGGTGGTGAAAAAGATCTGGACCCCCAGTTGGGTGCTGTTCAGCGGCGGTTGGTGCTGCCTGCTCCTGGCCGGATTCTACGCCATCATCGACGTCCGCGGACTCAGCGCCTGGTCTTTTCCGCTGCGGGTGATTGGCATGAACTCCATTGCCGCCTACTCCATGGCCCACCTGATTGACGGCTTCATCGGGAAGAACCTGCGCACCCATCTGGGCGCCGACTTCTTCGCCATCGCGGGCAAGACCTACGAGCCCTTCCTCCATGGCGCCGCCATCCTGCTGGTTCTCTGGCTCATCCTCTTCTGGATGTACCGTCGAAAAATTTTCCTGCGCATCTGACCGCTACCGGCGATGCCCGAGGGCCTATCGCCTATCGCCAATGGCCCATGGTCGGTGAACCTCGGGGCCGACGGTTGCGGACCCTGACCGCACGACGCACCCTCAGGCTGTGCTGAACGATTCCGAGGCCGCAGCGTCTTCCCCTATCCGCGATGACGTCATCGCCGTGCGCGGGGCGCGGGAGCACAATCTGAAGGACCTCTCGGTGGACATTCCCCGGGGGAAGTTCGTGGTGATCACCGGGGTCAGCGGCAGCGGCAAGAGCACGCTCGCCTTCGACCTTCTCTTTGCCGAAGGGCAGCGCCGGTTTCTGGACTCCATGAGCGCCTACGCCCGGCAGTTCGTGGAGCAACTCAGCCGGCCCGACGTGGACCTCATCTCCGGACTCCCTCCCACGGTCAGTATCGAGCAGAGCACCACCCGGGGTGGAGGGAAGAGCACCGTCGCCACCGTCACCGAGATCCACCACTTCTTCCGACTCCTCTTCGCCCGCATCGGCACGCAGTATTGTCCGGACTGCGGCATCCCGGTCACCGCCCAGACCCGCGATGAACTGGTCGCCACCCTCCGGGAAGCCGCCGGCGAGCGCGGGGATCTCACCCTGCTCGCTCCGCTGATCCGGAACCGCAAGGGATTCCATTCCGAGATCGCCGACTGGGCCCGCCAGCATGGCTACGCGGAACTGCGTGCGGACGGCAAGTGGTACGCCACGGACAAACCCTTTCGCCTCGATCGCTTCAAGGAGCACGACATCGAGGTGGTCATCGGCACCCTGCCGCAGCGCACCGGGGAACGCTCACGGTCCGCTTCGGCGACTGCGGATCCCCGGCAACTGATTGAGGACGCCCTGACGGTCGGCAAGGGAGTCCTCCAGGCATTGGATCGACGCGGAACGGTGACCGTGCATTCCACTGATCGGGCGTGTCCCAAGTGCCGACGAAGCTTCGCCTCCCTGGACCCCAAGAATTTCAGCTACAACTCCGCCCAGGGCTGGTGCCAGCGGTGCAAGGGATTTGGCGAACTCTTCCACATTCCGGAGGTTGAACGGGGTGCCAACGGGGACGCCATCGAGGAAAACTGGTGGCGCTGGTCAGAAGGCGAGCGAGAAACCTGCCCCGACTGCGAGGGCGCCCGACTGCGTCCCGAGGCCCGTGCCGTCCACCTGCCCGATTCACCGGCCACCGGACGCAAGACGGCCATTCCCGGACCCACCCTGGATGATATCGCACGCCTGACCGTGAGCGCCGCCTCGGAATGGTCGGAGAGTTGGACGCTCACCGGCCGTTCTGCCGAAATTGCCCGGGACATCCTCCCCGAAATCCGGGAGCGGCTGCGGTTCCTGCGCGAGGTGGGACTGGGTTATCTCCAGCTTGGACGTGGCGTCACCACGCTCAGCGGAGGCGAAGGCCAGCGCATCCGCCTCGCCGCCCAACTCGGGTCCAACCTCAGCGGCGTGCTCTACGTGCTGGACGAACCCACCATCGGACTGCACAGCCGGGACAACGACCAACTGCTGGTGGCTCTTCGCAAATTGCGCGAGCGTGGCAATTCCCTGGTCGTCGTGGAACACGATGAGGCGACCATGCGCCAGGCGGACTACATCATCGACCTCGGTCCCGGGGCCGGAGTGCGCGGAGGAACGGTGGTGGCCGCGGGAACACTGGAGGAGCTGCTCCGGCACCCGGATTCCATCACCGGACAATGCCTCACCGCGCTCGCATCAAAAACCTTTCCCACCCGTGGGGTCCGACGCCCGGTTGGTTTGGAAGCGCCGATTGCGGGAAAACGGAAGATCCGCAGCAAGACACCCACCCCCAAGGACACAGCGCCCGCCGCGGAACCGGAGTTTCTCACCCTGCACCAAATCTCCCGCAATAATTTGCAGGATCTGACCGTGCGATTCCCGCTCGGACGATTCATCGCCGTCACCGGCGTCAGCGGCTCGGGTAAAAGTACCCTGGTGAAGGACTGTCTGTTTCCTGCCGTGGAGGCGGCGCTGAAGACTACGGCCCGCGGCGTCAAGCCCCGCGCCGCCGCTCCCGGCGAGATCACCGGCGCCGAGGGGATGAACGCCGTACACCAGGTGGACCAGTCGCCCATCGGTCGCACGCCCCGCTCCACCCCGGCCACCTACGTCGGGATCTTCGATGACATTCGCAAACTCTTTGCCAGCTCCAACGAAGCAAAACTCCGCGGCTACGGACCCGGCCGCTTCAGCTTCAACTCCGTCCAGGGCCGGTGCCCCGACTGCGAGGGCAAGGGCGTGCTGGAGCTGGAGATGAACTTCCTGCCCACCGCGCAGATTCCCTGCGCCCGGTGCAGTGGCAGACGGTTCAATCCGGAGACACTGGATGTTCGTTGGAATGGCAAGACGGTGGCGGACGTCCTTGCCCTGAGCGTGGCCGAGGCGTTGGAGTTCTTTTCCGCCCATACCAAGCTTCGGCGCCCCTTGGAGGCGCTCCGCGACACTGGACTCGACTACCTTCGCCTGGGCCAGATCAGCCCGACCCTCAGTGGTGGCGAAGCGCAGCGCATCAAGCTGGTCACCCACCTTTTGAGCGGACTCAAGGCCGCCGCCATTGAGGGCGAATTCGCCGATCTCGCCCCGCGCATGCGCAACCGCACCCGCCGGGATCTGTTCATCCTGGAGGAACCGACCATCGGACTGCATATCCAGGACGTGCAGCGACTGGTCGCCGTCCTGCAGCGACTGGTTGACGCCGGCCACACCGTCATCGTCATCGAGCACAATCTTGACCTGATCGCTGAAGCCGACTGGGTCATCGACCTCGGTCCGGAAGGAGGTGGAGGCGGCGGACGCCTAGTTGCCGAAGGCACCCCTGAGCACCTCGCCACCGTCCGCGAATCCCATACCGGCCGCTACCTCCGCCCCATGCTCCGCGGATGACCCGGATTCGGAGAGGGGGAGGATTTACCACGGATAGCACGGATGAACACGGATGGGAGTTAGGAAGCAACTGAAGCAGAGAATGCATCAGACCTTCCATCAACTCCGCAGCGTCTTCCGTTCAAGCCTTCCCGGTTTTCGATCTCATCCGCGTCTATCCGTGTTATCCGTGGTTAAAACCTTCCCAAATCCGCGGCCATTCGCGGTTTAGAGTGGAAGTAGGGAAAGCACACGGACGGAACGGGGCCGGACTTGAATCCGCACGGGCGTCGAGCCGCGGACATCGCCATCAAGCGCAAGCGACATGGGCGAATCCGTCCTCACCTCCACCCAGTCCGTCTGAAAGCAGCGCAGTTCCGGATGCCCTTCATGGGTTCCCCGCGCGAGCCGGAGAAAATGCCCCACGACGGACCTGCGATTGGCCGGCCCCAGCCACAGGATGTGGAGAAGTCCGTCATTCAATCGTGCCCGTGGTGCCAGGCGCAGAACTCCCCCGCCTGCATGGCGGGCCTTGGCCACCACCAGGACGGTGCCCAGATCCGACGTCCAATCCGCGCCTGCCGTTCGAAACCTCATTTCCCGCGGTTGATGCCCGATCAAGGCGCGCAGGAAACCGACGGTGTAACTGCCGCGCCCTCCAAACAAACGCTTCACCCGGGGCGTGGTGCATTCCAGAAGGGAGGTGACCAATCCGCATCCGGCGAAAAGCACGCCGTGCCGGGACGGAGACGCCGCCCCTCCCAGTGGGATCAACTCCAGGGTATCCATGGGCACCGCTGCCGCCTCATTCACGGCACGGATCACCAACGGCACCTCCGATGTCCCCAGGAGCTGGGCCAGATCATTACCCGTACCCAGTGGAGCCACGGCAAACGCGGTGTCGGCATGACCGCCGCGAATCAATCCATTGACCACCTCGTTCGCGGTTCCGTCGCCTCCCACCGAAACCACCACCTCCCACCCGCCCGCTTCTGCCTCCACGACCCGCTCGGCATCCCCGGGTCCACCGGTGACGCACTCCTCCACCAGATGTCCCGCCTTCCGCAGTCCCTCCCGCAGCGCCGTCATCCGCGCCCCGCGGCTACGGGAGGGACCGGCCACCGGATTGCAGACCAGCAGAACGCGCCGCTTCATACTCTCGTGGACTGGACCGCCACGGAAGCCCCGGTCGGTTTGCCCGAAGGCGGGGCGGGGCGCAGATCCGCGAGTGCGAAGCGGACCAGGGTCACTCCGTCCTCGGTGCGGCTTTGAATCGGTTGGGCAAGTTGCAGCAGCAGCGCCACCATGGCCCGATTCTCTGGCAGCACGGTGGCTTCGAAGCCCACGATCCCCTGCTCTGCCGCGACCCTGGCCAGATGGCGCAGGAGGAAACCGGCGAGGCCACGCCGGCGGAAGGCTTCCAACACGACCACCGCAATCTCCGCCCACTGAGTTGCGGGGTTTCGGTGGTAACGGGCCACCGCAACGAGGCGATCCGTTCCGCCATCAGGTGCCAGGGCCACCAGCGCCATATCGTCGTGATAATCCAGCGTCACCATCCGCTGCACCATCTCCGTGGGCAGACGGCGCATCTCGGTAAAGTAGCGCTGATAGATGGTCGCCGGTTCATGGGAGTAGAACAGTTCCTTGAGCAGCCGTTCATCGGTGGGCTGGATGGGACGCACGTGAACGCAGACTCCCGGTTCCAGCGGCAGTTCAACTTCGTACTTGCGCGGATACGGCTGCAGTCCGGGTGGCAGCGCAATCTGGCTCGCCGGCACCAACCGGTTTTCTCGCGCCTCCCGCAGCAGTTCGTCACGAAACTTGGGATGCGCAATGTGGATCAGAGCCAATGCACGCTCGCGGACCGTCTTGCCGTGCAGCGAGGCCACGCCGTATTCGGTGACGACATAGTGGGCGTCGGCACGGGTGGTCACCACTCCCGCCCCGGTTTTCAACCACGGGGTGATCCGGGACACCGTGCCGTCACGGGTGACGGACGGCAGTGCGATGATCGGCTTGCCCTCCCGGCTGCGCGCCGCGCCCCTCATGAAATCCGTCTGGCCGCCGAAGCCACTGTAAAATCTCCCGCCAATCGAGTCCGCGCAGATTTGTCCGGTCAGGTCCACCTCGATGGCCGAGCTGATGGCAATCATCCGGTCATTGCGGGCGATCTGGAACGGGTCATTGGTGAACTCGGTGGGACGAAATTCGAAGGCTGGATTGTCGGCCAGGTAGTCGTAGAACGCCCGCGTCCCGAAGCAGAAACTGGTGACAATCTTGCGCGGCAAAAGAGTCTTCCGGCTTCCGTTCAACACGCCCGCCTCGATCAGGGGCACCACCGCCTCGGTCAACATCTCCGTGTGCATGCCGAGGTCGCGCTTCCCTCCCAGCATGCCCAGCACGGCGCTCGGGATCGCCCCAATCCCGGTCTGCAGGGTCGCACCGTCAGGAACCAGCGCCTCAATGAACTCTGCGATCCGCAGGGCTTCCGGCGAGGAGGGCTCCGCCGGGTGCTCCAGCAACGCCCGGTCGCTGAGCACCAGGGCGTCCAGTTCGCTCACATGCACAAAACTGTCCCCCAGAGTTCGCGGAAGATTCGGATTCACCTCGGCGATCACCCAGTCCGCCGATTCCACCGCTGCCTTCACCACGTCCACCGAGACGCCGTAGCTGCAGAACCCGTGGCCATCGGGCGGACTCACCTGCACCAGCGCCACATCGAGATGAATCCGACGCTCGCGAAATAGGCGCGGGATCTCGGACAGGAAGACCGGGGTGTAGTCGGCGCTGCCCGCATGCACCGACGGACGGACATTGCTGCCGATAAAGAAGGAATTCTGCCGAAAGTGATCCTGGAATTCCGGCCGGGCATACGGTGCCTCACCGTGGGTCAGAATATGCAGCACCTCGACATCAAAAACCTCCGGGGCCCGCGCTGTCAGGGCTTCCACCAATAACTGCGGCGCGGCACATCCGGATCCGATGAACACGCGCATTCCGCTGCGCAAACGCTGGAGCGCGACGCCGGCCGACACCCAGGGCAGCACCTTCGAGGACATGCCCTCAAGGGGACAACCTCCCGCCCCCACTGACAAGGCCCGGAAGCAACCATCGGGAGGGCGGCGCAAGGGACGAAGTTCCCGAGTCCCCTTTCAATTCGACACCCGGCTGCAAACCACCGAATTCCGACAGCACCTCAGATGAGGGGAAAATTCTTACCACGGATAGCACGGATGGAATCGAAGGCAGGGAGGCGGCAGAAAAGACTGTTGCGAAGTCCTTCAGAGGTTTGTCTCCCTTCCTTCTATCCGTTCCCATCCGTGCTATCCGTGGTCAAACTGTCCGTGGAGTCTGCTTCGCGTCTTCTCGGTTCTTCCCTCCCCGTTTGACTTCTCCACAGCCGCGCCCTCTTTTCACTCCGTGAATCGCGTGCGCCGTCTCCTGTGCTCCATGGTGTCGCTGAGTTTCTTGCTGTCATCAAACGCCGCCGAAACCGCCCCGCGCAAAACCCTGCTCATTCTCGGCGATTCGCTGGCTGCCGGCTACGGACTCGACCCTGCTGAGGCCTTCCCTGCCCTGCTGCAGAAGCGGGTGGACGATGCCAATCTCGCCATCACCGTGGTCAATGCCGGCGTCAGCGGCGACACCACGGCAGGCGGCCTTCGCCGCATGGACTGGATGCTGCGGCGCCCGGTGGACATTCTCCTGCTCGAATTGGGAGGCAACGACGGCCTCCGCGGTCTCTCCCCGGACTCCACCCGGACGAATCTGGTCCAAATCATCCGCAAGACCCGCGAGAAGAATCAGTCCGCGGCGGTGGTCGTCGCCGGCATGCAAATGCCCCCCAACATGGGCGAGGCCTATGGAGTCCGGTTCCGCGACGTGTTTCCCCAGGTGGCCCGGGAAGAACGGGCAACCCTCATCCCGTTTCTCCTGGAAGGCGTGGGTGGAATCGCTGAGCTGAACCAGCCCGATCAGATCCATCCCACCGCTGCCGGCCACGCCCTTATCGCCAGCAACTTGTGGATCGTCCTCGAACCCGTCCTCCAAAAGGCCACCAGCCATTAACCCGCGGCAAAGGCTGGCGCGGTAGATCACCAATAGCCAATAGCCAATAGCCAATAGCCTATCGCCTATCGCCCGTTCCTGAGGCCCTCGCCTCATCCTGCTCAGTTTCGTCTTCGATTTCCCCGCAGGCTCTCGCAGTCTCTCAGGCCATGTCGCAATCGGTTCGTGTTCGCTTTGCCCCGTCTCCAACGGGCTACCTGCACATCGGGGGTGCCCGCACCGCCCTGTTTAACTGGCTGTTCGCCCGCCATCATGGGGGGACGTTTGTGCTGCGCATCGAGGACACCGATACCGCGCGCAATACCCAGGCTGCCGTGGAAGTGATTTTTCAGGGCTTGCGCTGGCTGGGTCTGGACTGGGACGAGGGACCGGAGTCCGCCGATGCCAGCGGTCCGAGCCGCGGGCCCCACGGGCCCTACTTTCAAAGCCAGCGGGGTGAGATCTACCGCCGCCGACTCCAGGAGTTGCGGGACAAGGGGCTCGCCTATGATCGGGACGGTGCGGTGTATTTCCGAATGTCGCGGGAACCCATTACCATCCCCGATCACATCGTGGGAGACGTGGTTCGTCCGCTGACCGACCGCGAGGAGCAGGATCCGGACTGGGTGCTGTGGCGCAGCGACGGCCAACCGGTGTTCCATTTCGTCAATGTCGTGGATGACGCGGAAATGGGCATCACCCACGTCATTCGCGGTGACGACCACCTCACCAACACCGCCAAGCACATCGCACTCTTCCGCGCCTTCGGAGTGTCACCGCCTGCCTACGCCCACCTGCCGCTCATCCTCAACGAGGATGGCTCCAAAATGAGCAAACGGGACCGCGGGGCGGTGGTGACCAATTACGAGGAGGACGGCTTCGCCCCGGACGCCGTGGTCAACTACCTCGCCCTGCTGGGCTGGTCCCCGGCGGACGGTCAGGAAGTCATGACTCCGGCGGACGTGATCGCGCGCTTTGATCTGGACCGCGTGAACCGGAGTGCAGCGCGATTTGATATCAAGAAGCTCACCGCCCTGCACTTCGAGCACGTGCGCCGGATGGATCCCGAGAAGTTTGTGCAGCAGGCCGTGATCTCCCTGAGCAAGGCGGGCATTGAGACCTCGGGGTTCTCGCCCGCCTACGTTCGCTCGGCCCTGCTGACCGTGCAGGAGAAGGGAAAACTCTTCCCGGAATTGGCGTCCTGGACCGACTTCTACTTCATCTCCGACGAGTCACTGGTCCTGGATCCGGAGGCGCGGGCCAAGGTTCTGGTGCCCTCCGCAAGGCCAATACTGGAGCGGCTTTCGGCAGCCTACGCCACAGTGCCGGAGTTCTCCGCAACCTCACTTGAGACCACATTGAAGCAATTGGCGACCGAATTGGGAGTAAAGGCGGGCGCCTTGGTCCAGCCGTGCCGTCTGGCCTGCACCGGGCGTCTGGTTGGCCCCAGTCTCTATCATCTGATGGAAATCCTCGGACGCGACCGGGTGGTGACTCGTCTGCGGCGCTGTGCCGCCTTGATTTCGGAATGATGCAGTTGCTGTTCATCTGCAGCCGAAACCAGGTGCGGAGCCTCACTGCTGAACGACTGTTCGACGGCTCTACAGACTACCGCGCCCGCTCGGCGGGCACCCAACCCCAGGCGCGGATCCGGGTGACCGCCGGTCTGATCGGCTGGGCGGACCTCATCTTCGTCATGGAACGTTCCCACCCCCGGCGGATGGAGGAACGCTTTGCCGACGCGTTGGAAGGCAAACAGGTCGTCTACCTGAACATTCCCGACGATTTCGTTTATGGGCAGTCCGAATTGGTCGCGGAACTGGAGTCATGCCTGACCCCCTTTCTTCCCGGATGGACCGCAGCCGCGCTGAAGTAAGAAATCTGCGGCAGGGAAGCATTGCGACCTTGAAGGCAGCAGCGGCCGCCTGACCTAATTGGTTCGCCATGCCGGCCAACCCAACACCGCAACGCGGCGACGACCCCGCCTGACACTCGGCGTTCTCCGGACTTCATGAAGCGCTGCACTCACTGTGGACAGCAACTCTCCCCGGGCGAGACGCTGTGCCCATGTTGCGGTGAAGAGGAGATTCGGGGAAGGCAGATCCCCCAGCCGGCGGCGGACGAAGTCGTGTTTGTCGTGTGTACGACCTGTCGACAATGGAACCAATTGCCCAATGAGGGAGACGTAAGGCGCGCCCATTGCCGGGTCTGTGGCACACCGTTGGTTTCCGAGTTTACGTCGGGCGCTCAAGCGGCGCCCCCAGTCGACCCACCGCTCGGATTTCACCCCGACCGGCGCAGGCGATGGATTGCCGGTTTGGCGGTCATGATCCTTGTCGGGGTCTGGCTGGCTGGAGAATGGAAGCTGGCTGAAGACCAACGTGAGTGGACCCGGACCTTCAACGCGGCAGAGGCAACGCATCGGGCCGAAGTTGCAGCAGCAGAGTCTCTGGCCCGTGAGCGTTCGGCGGCCCGCGAGGCCGAGCACCGCCGCTGGCTGGCGGATCCAGCCGTTCTCAGCGGCGCCGAGGCCGAA
>JBDKKE010000404.1:0-11262 GCA_039796255.1 Verrucomicrobiota bacterium
CCGGCCCAGACCCTGACCTATTCGCTGGTGTCCGGTCCGACAGGATTGACGGTCAGCGGAGCTGGAGCCTTGGCATGGACGCCGTCGGAATTGGCGGGTCCGGGTAACTATGACGTGGTGGTGCGGGTGACCGACAGCGGGACGCCACCCCTGAGCGCCACGAATCAGTTTTCAATTCAGGTGGGGGAGGTCAACGGGCCTCCGGTGCTGACCGCAATCCCCTTGCAGACACTGGAGGAGCACACCGGCTGGACCCTGAATTTGGCCGCCACCGATGGAGATCTCCCGGTCAACGCGCTGCAATTCTCGCTGGTGGACGGTCCGCCGGGTCTGACGGTCAACGCTGCGGGACTGGCCAGTTGGACGCCGAGCGAGGCGCAGGGGCCTTCCTCCGGTTTGGTGACGGTGCAGGTCATCGACAATGGGGTACCCCCCTTGAGCGACACCCGTCAGTTCTCTTTCGGAGTCAATGAGGTGAACTCCGCCCCCTTCCTGGAGGTGGTTGCCGACCAAACCGTAGAGGAGTTGGAATTGCTGTCGGTGACGCTGGTGGGATCCGACGTGGATCTGCCGGCAAACGCTCTGACTTATGGATTGGTGGAGGGACCGACGGGTCTGCAGGTGAGTGCTGAGGGCGCGGTCACCTGGACGCCGTCCGAGGCACAGGGTCCGTCCACGAACGTCGTGCAGGTGCGTGTTTCGGATAATCGCGTGCCTGCCCTCGAAGCCATCCGCCAGTTCAACGTGGTGGTGACCGAGTCAAATTCCGTTCCTGTCTCCTCCGCAGTTCCGCCGCAGACCGTGGCGGAACTGACGCAGTGGACGCTGCCGCTCGCAGCCACCGATGGGGATCTTCCGCCTCAGGGACTGGGCTATGCGCTGGTCAGCGGCCCCTTGGGATTGACGGTAAGTCCCCTCGGCGAAATGGAATGGACCCCCACCGAGGCGCAGGGGCCCTCGACCAACGTGGTCTTGGTGCAGGTGTTCGATGACGGGGTGCCTCCGCAAAGCAGCACCAACGAGTTCGTTGTGGTGGTTCAGGAGGTCAACCTGCCGCCCGCGCTGACCGAGGTTCCCGATCTGGCTGTGGGGGTGCTGGAATTGCTGACGGCAACGCTGGTGGGGACCGACGACGATTTGCCGGCGAACGCGCTGAGCTACGGGTTGGTGGAGGGGCCGCCAGGAATGCAGGTGAGCCCCGAAGGCGTGCTCACCTGGACCCCATCCCCGGCGCAGGGTTCTTCCACCAATGAGGTTCGAGTGAGGGTATCCGATGATCGTGATCCTGCCCTGGAAGCCACCCGGCAATTCGCCGTGGTGGTGACCGAGTCGAACACCGCCCCGATATTCACTCCGGTGCTGCCGCAGACGGTGGAGGAGTTGACGCAATGGACGCTGACGCTCGCGGCAACCGATGGAGATCTGCCGGCGCAGGGACTGACCTACGCCCTGGTCAGCGGACCGTCGGGATTGACGGTGAGTGCCCTCGGCGAAATGGCATGGACTCCAACGGAAGTGCAGGGGCCCTCGACCAACGTGGTCTTGGTGCAGGTGTTCGATGATGGAGTACCCTCGCGAAGCAGCACCAACGAGTTCGTTCTGGTGGTGCAAGAGATCAACCTGTCGCCCGCTCTGACCGAGGTTCCCGATGAGACGGTGGAGGAATTGACACAGTGGTCCGCGACGATTGCGGCCACGGATGGAGATCTTCCGGCGCAGGGACTGAGCTATGCGTTGCTCAGTGGTCCGTCGGGACTGACGGTGAGTGCTCTTGGCGAAATGGAGTGGACTCCGACGGAGGCGCAGGGGCCCTCGACCAACGTGGTGGTGGTGCGGGTCTTCGACGACGGGGTGCCCTCGCGAAGCGGCACCAATGAATTTGTCCTCGTAGTCCAAGAGGTCAATCTGCCGCCAACTCTGGCCGAGGTTCCCGATCAGTCGGTGGGAGAATTGCAGTTGCTGACCGTGACGCTGGTGGGATCCGACGAAGATCTGCCGGCGAACGCTCTGACCTATGGGCTGGTGGAGGGGCCGCCGGGGTTGATCGTGAGTTCTGAAGGCGTACTCACCTGGACACCTTCTTCAAGCCAGGGGCCGTCCACCAATAGCGTGCAGGTGAGGGTATCCGATAATCGCGAGCCCGCCCTGGAGGCCACCCGCCAGTTCAAGGTGGTGGTGACGGAGTTGAACTCCGCGCCCATTTTGTCGGCAATTCCTGCGCAGACGGCGGAGGAGTTAACGCAGTGGACGCTGACGCTGGTAGCGACCGATTCGGATCTTCCGGCCCAAGGGCTGACTTACGCCCTGGTCAGCGGTCCGTCGGGATTGACGGTGAGTGCCCTCGGCGAAATGGCATGGACTCCAACGGAAGTGCAGGGGCCCTCGACCAACGTGGTCTTGGTGCAGGTGTTCGATGACGGGGTGCCTTCCCAAAGCGGCACCAACGAGTTCGTCCTGGTGGTTCAGGAGGTCAACCTGCCGCCCGCTCTGGCTGAGATTCCCGACCTGGCCGTGGGGGTGCTGGAATTGCTGACGGTAACGCTGGTGGGGACCGACGACGATTTGCCGGCGAACGCGCTAACCTACGGGTTGGTGGAGGGTCCGCCAGGAATGCAGGTGAGCCCCGCGGGCGTGCTCACCTGGACCCCATCCCCGGCGCAGGGTTCATCCACCAATGCGGTTCGAGTGAGGGTGTCCGATGATCGTGATCCTGCCCTGGAAGCCACCCGGCAGTTCACCGTGGTGGTGACCGAGTCGAACACCGCACCGATATTCGCTCCGGTGCTGCGGCAGACGGTGGAGGAGTTGACGCAATGGACGCTGACTCTCGCGGCCACGGATGGAGATCTGCCGGCGCAGGGACTGAGCTATGCGCTGGTCAGCGGTCCGTCGGGACTGACGGTGAGTGCCCTTGGCGAGATGACATGGACGCCGACGGAGGCGCAGGGGCCCTCGACCAATGTCGTTCGGGTGCAGGTGTTCGATGACGGGACGCCTTCGCGAAGCGGCACCAACGAGTTCGTCCTGGTGGTTCAGGAGGTCAACCTGCCGCCAGTTCTGGCTGCGGTTCCCGACCTGGCCGTGGGGGTGCTGGAATTGCTGACGGTGACGCTGGTGGGATCCGACATGGATCTGCCGGCAAACGTACTGACCTATGGGTTGGTGGAGGGACCGTCGGGTCTTCTGGTCAGCACTGGGGGAGTGGTCACCTGGACGCCGTCCGATCCGCAGGGTCCGTCTACCAACGTCGTGCGGGTAAAGGTTGCGGACAATCGCGACCCCGCTTTGGAAGCCATCCGTCAGTTCACCGTAACAGTGACCATGACAAACTCCGTTCCTCAACCGACGCCGGTTGCGGATCAGATCGTCGATGAAGCGACGACGTTGAACTTCAACCTTACAGCAATGGATCGGGATCAGCCGGCGAGTTCCCTGATATTCTCCAAAGTCGACGGCCTGGCCGCTCTGACCATCTCCCCCAGTGGGCGGGTCACCTGGACTCCCGCTGAGACCGACGGCCCCGGAACCAATGTGATTGCGTTCCGGGTGACCGACACGGGGATTCCCGCGCTGAGTGCGACCAATTCATTTGCGGTGATCGTCCGGGAGGTGAATACCGCCCCAACACTGGCTGCAGCCCCGACGCAGAACATTGCCATGGGTTCCTCGGCCATTCTCTATCTGGCGGCAAGTGACGTCGACCGCCCGCGAAATCAACTCACCCTGGAATTGATCTCAGGACCAGTCGGCACAGTTCTTTATCCTGGGGGTCTCGTCACCTGGACTCCCCTGTTCTCTCAAACGCCCTCGACCAACCTCATCGTGGTGGCGGTGTCGGATGATGGGATTCCCAGCCTCCGGAGCACCAATCAGTTCACCGTCATCGGCTCCCGTCCCATCGCTCAAACCCTGTGGCAGATTGGAGTCGATGATCTCCCGACGGTCCTGCCCTACCGGCCCACCTTCGAGTTCAGCATTGAGAACGGCAGAAACGACGCGCGTCCGGGCAAGGTCACCCGGCTGCCGGGAGATCCGGAGTATGTCGCCGCCACCAACCCGATGGCGGACGACGACTTCTATATCGCAGGAACCTATCCGATTGGTTTCAACGGACTGACCAATCTGTTGAGCGTGCCCTTTTCCGAGCCCGCCCTGGCCCTGGAGCGTGCCCTGACCCCGGTGGACAGGACTAACCGGGTCCACTTCCCGCTGAATGAATCGCAGAGCACCAGCGGCTCATTCCAGTTGAGCCTGGAACTGGTCAGTGGAGGAAGCGTGATTGGGTCCACGGTCCAGCCTGGATTCGCCGATCACGACATTGTCATTCGCTTCGTCAATGGTGCCGGTGCAGGCACGAGTCTGTTTTCCCAACGGATCTCGCAGGCGACCAACATCGTCCTCAATTTCACGGCCACATCGGTCAACGCCTCAACAGGTGGCAACACGATTGAGATTGTCCGGACCGGACCCGAGGGTGGCGGTGTCTTTTACTGGGTACAGCACGATTACCTGAGGCTGCAATCCGATCAGGGGATCCTGGTGGATGGCGACGGGGATGGCCTTTCCACGGTCTGGGAAGCCGACAATTATTTCAGTGATGGAAATGCCGGTGACGCGGCAAGCGATCAGGATCGGGACGGATTGACGGCGTTGCAGGAATTCAACGGGGGAGTCAATTCCACCGATCCGAACAAGGCGGACACCGACGGGGATGGACTTTCGGACGGCGAAGAGCGCAGCGTTGGTTCCAATCCCACGGTGGTCGACACGGACGACGATGGTCTGTCCGATCTGGTCGAGGTTCGGAATGGGTCGTCCCCACTGGTGGTGGATTCGGATGGCGACGGTGTATCCGACCTCGCGGAGCGTCGACTGGGGACGGATCCGCTGGATACCGCGGAGAAGCCCACTCTTTTTCAGGGCGGGATCGCCTTCAATTTTGTCTCCAGCTCTGACTTCAGCGGGCGACTGGGCAGCAACCGGCTGGCGGGCGTGGTGCCCCAGACGTTGTGGAACGAGACGGTGTCCCTGACGGCCTCCGGTCGGCCGTCGGGCGACACGGCCGATCTGATCTCTCCGCTGCCGGGACAGGTCGTTCGCAGCGACGGAACGGCGCTCCCCGGCGTCAAGATCCAGTGGACCTCGGATGGCGCCTCGTTCAATGGCAACCGGGGGTCGGGTGACCAGGCCGTGATGAATGGAATGCTCCGGGCCTCGGCCGCGGTCCCGGCCATTCTCACGGTAAGCAATGTTCCGTTTGCGCAGTACGATGTTTACGTCCTGGTGGGCGGCGCGGACGACAACTTCCGCGGGCGCGTACGCCTGGGTGCCGACAGCACCACTGACCGGTTCTTTGTGTCCGCGAGCACTCCGCCGCAGGCAGAGTTCTTGGAGATCGGTGCCGGGATCACCGAGTACCGCCGCGGAAACCTTATCCGGTACACCAACCTGACCCAGGGGACCTTTACCATCAGCCTGACCAATATCCTGGGCTCCGCTGTCGGTATCCACGGTCTGCAAATTGTGGATACCCAGTTGGACGGTGATGGATCGGGGATTCCCGACTGGTGGGAGTTGAAACACGGCATCGGACCGGGAAGCGCGCTCCTCGCGGCAGCGGATCTGGATGGTGACGGTCTGTCGAATCTCCAGGAGTACCAGCGGGGAAGTCATCCGGGGAATCCGGACACTGATGGCGACGGACTGGCGGATAATCAGGAGTCGGGGGCGAATTCGTCGCTCTGGGACAGCGACGGCGACACCCTGTCGGATTATGCGGAGTTGAACGGTGAAATGCCGTCCAATCCCAACCGGATTGACACCGACAACGACGGAGTGGCCGACGGCCAGGAGGTCCGCTACCGCAGTGATCCGGGATTCAACGAGACGTCCAGTCCGTCGTTCATCGGCTGGGCTCCCCGCTATTTCGGTTCACCGGCCCGGTGGGAGTGGAATCTGGAGAATGTTCAACTGCTTTGGGACCACGGCGCGGGCGGTTTGGACGTCGATCAGAACCTCGAGGACCAACTGGTCACCTTCGCCATTCGGAATGGGAGCACCACGGAGTCCCGGACCCTGGTCCTGGCGCTCCGCTACTACAAGGGACGGATCAGCTACACGTTTTCCTCCTCTTCCGTCGGCGGGTTTTCCGCGCCGAGCGCACCTGGAACCAGACTGACGGACAGCCCATCCGGAGGGCGGGTGGCGAATCTTGCGCCGGACCTGGGATTCTGCGGGTTCGGCCCCGCGGACATCTCGGATCGCCTGCAGTTCCGCATGGTCGCCGAACGCACAACGGGAAACTCCTGGAACGTCACCGTCGAGATCCGCAATCAGACGCGAAATGAGCCGTTGGTCGTCCGATCCTATTTGAACTGCACCGCCGCCGCGTCAGTGGATTCCGGGACAGCGGTCTGGCGGGATGCGGACGGCACTCAGGACCGGACCATTCTGGAGCCCCATCAGGGCGTGAGCCTCTACTTTTCGCCCACCCCGCTTGAATCGCGTCCGGGATTTGCGGCGGTTCGCGATTCCGATGACGACGGCCCTCCGGACCTGTGGGAGAATGCCTACGGACTGGACCCGTTGAATCCCGGTGACGCCGTGGGTGATCTCGACAACGACGGAGTGATCAATCGGGATGAATGGCTGCGGGGCACGGATCCCCGTCGCCCGGACAGCGATGGAGACCGGGTTTCGGATGGCTTGGAGGTCGCCAATGTGTCCGATCCCCTGAATGCCAACAGTCGTCCCCAGTACGCTGGATTTGTTTGGCCGACCGGCGAGGACCTGGACCTCAACGGGCTTCCGGATGCCTGGGAGATTCGCTATCGCGCCTTCAATCTTCCGTTGAGCGGCGATGCCGATGGCGATGGCCTTTCCAACGCGCAGGAGGCGCTGTGGGGAACCAATCCCTTCGACGCCCAGTCTCGTCTGGCGCTGACCTTCACTCCGCTCCCGCCGGACGTGGAACTGAGCTGGCCCCTGCAGGCCCTGAAGAAGCAGACGCTGTTCTGGAAGACGGGGACTGAGGACTGGGTGGAATACTCCCTGCCACCGCTGACCATCGACGGGATCTCCCGGGTGCTGCTTCCGAACCGACTGGAACTGAACCCGACGGAGCTGTACCGGGTGGATACGCAGGATCAGGACTTCGACGGGGACGGAGTCAGCGACTGGGCAGAGGGTATTCTCGGAAGTGATCCCCACCGGGCCAACAGCACCCGCACCGCGCTTCGGGTCATCAATGGCGCGGGTTCGGTGGGGGGAGCCGTGTCCGGGGACTATGTCAATTTCGTGGAACAGTTCCGCAATGGCGCACCGACGGGAACGCAGAAGATGTCGCGGACCCAGGCCGCCCGCTTCCTTCAGCAGTCCACCTTCGGTCCCACCCGCCGGGATCTCGACCACCTGCAGGAGTTGGGATTCGAGGCATGGCTCCACGAGCAGATCGATGTCCTGCCACCGACCCTTCATCTGCCCTACATCCAACAAATCGCCAGCGACTATTACGGCGTGCGGAAGGATTTCACCTACAGTGCCAACACACTGACCGAGTTCCTCAACGGCGAAAACGTGCTGACCAGCTTTGCACGTGCGGCCGTGGAGGGACCGGATCAATTGCGTCAGCGGGTCGCCTTTGCCCTGGGCCAGATTCTGGTGATTTCGCGCCGTGATGTGAACCTGGTGAACTCTCCCCAGAGCGTCGCCAGCTACCACGATATTTTCGTGCGCAATGCCTTCGGGAACTACCATGACATCCTCCGCGAGGTAACCTTCCATCCGGCCATGGGCTGGTACCTGAGCGCCGTGGGCAATCAAAAGGCAATCCCCGAGATCAACCAATATCCCGACGAGAATTATGCGCGTGAGGTTCAGCAGTTGTTCACCATCGGGCTTTGGGAGTTAAACCCGGATGGAACCCGGATTCTCAACCCACTGGGCGCTCCCATCGCGACCTATGGCAATCGGGAGATCACCGAGTTTGCCCGGGTTTTTACCGGACTGTGGTTCGGTGGACAGCAATGGGGACTGGGGGGATACCACGACCACCAGTTGACGGTTCCCATGGACATGTTTGCCGACAAACATGACTTCGGATCCAAGACCCTCTTGAACGGCTTCGTGATTCCCGCCCGCTCGCCGAGTGCCGCCAACGGGTTGCGCGATGTGGAGGATGCCCTTCGCAGTCTGGTGGAGCACCCGAACACGGCGCCCTTCATTGGAACTCAGTTGATCCAGTTCCTGGTGACCAGCAATCCGTCCACCCAGTATGTCGCCCGAGTTTCCGCAGTTTTTGCGAATGACGGAACCGGACGCCGTGGAAATCTCGCTGCGGTGGTCCGGGCCATCCTGTTGGATCCCGAGGCCCGTCGCGCGGAATGGCCGACGGCGGAACCGGGATACGGACGGCTCAAGGAACCGGTGTATCGCGCCATGAACCTCGCCCGGGTTGCCCGGCTGGGACGCCATACGAATCTTCTCTGGCACAGTGGCTCCATGTACGCGTCCTCACTGCAGGAACCTCTCCTGTCGCCATCCGTCTTCAATTTCTTCCGGCCGAACTTCCGCCCACCGGGTCTGCTCTCTGAGAAGGGACTCAACGGTCCCGCGTTTCAGATTCTGGACAGCTACAGCAGTATTTCCTTTCCCAACAAACTCTGGGAGATCACCGAGAAGGGATTCATTTCCAGCACCTACGCCTTCGCTCCGGACTACGCGGAGTTAATGCTCCTGGCTGACGATGCGGAAATGCTCCTGGACGAGGTGAATCTGCTGTTCTGCGGCGGAGGAATGTCCGCCGCGACGCGACGGAGCATTCTGGAGGCCCTGGAGCAGGTGGCCCCCTACGACCGACTGCTCCGCTCCCAACTGGCCGTCTATCTGGCGGCCACCTGTCCGGACGGTGCGGTGCAGCGGTGAACCGGCGGCGGGTTCGCGGGAGTTGGTGCGGCACCTGTTCGAGGCGGGAGACCTCAGGACCTGCGCTTTACTTTCCGTGACCGGCTCGGAGGTGCTCCGCCAGGATGTCGCGGCCGAAATCGCCCTTGAAGTCGCGCCAGACTGCGTGGACGTGGTTGGCGTCGTTCTGGGTGTTGTCGTACTCGAACAGAAACGTGGGACCATGGATGCGATAGTAGTGGCCCTGGCCACGTTCCAGTCCACCGGCCCAGGCGAAGACGACCTGATCCAGTCCCGCGGCGTTGATCTGCTGCAGATCGGCGGCGGCCAGTTCACCGCGGAGCCGGCCGACGTATTCCTCGATGACCTTGCGGACCAAGTCCCGCTGGGTGGCGTCCATTTCAGAGAGACGGAGGCCCTTGGCCGGCCCGATGTCGGCGACCGCGGCGGCCACCGTCAGAATGTCATCCGGTGCCTTGGGGTTCACCACCGCCTGGCGGCGTTGATCCTCGTTCAGCGACGTCACCAGGGTTCGTGCCAAATCCTCCTCGACGCCCAGGACCCGGAGTCCGGTGCGACCGCCGGTGCGCACCTCGCCCGGATTCGTTCCCATGAAACTCGGCGTTCCGGCGACGACCACGCCGTCCACGATGGTGAAGTTGATGGCCAGGTGATGCCCCTCGACACGCCATCCCCAGGAACCCTTGTCGGCGGGGTCGCCAAAGACGCTGACGTAGTACAGTTCCGGATCCCGGGGAAACCGGCGATTGGGTCCCTCCATGTCCTGGAGAATCTGCTCCAGGCTCATGATGGTGACGGCCTTTCCGTAGCCCCGGTGGCTGAGGCCGGAATTCAGAAGCGCATAGGCCAGGTGGCGCTGGGCGGGGTTCATCTCCTTCAGGGGCAGTCCATTTCGGTCCCGGGGGATGAAATGCCAGTTCTCCCGCTCCGCGGCGTTGAAGGCGAAGGTGGCCTTGATCTTCTGCTCGGGCGTGAGCGCGGACAGGAAAGTGTTGGCCGCCGTCCCCATTTCCCCTGCCGGAGTGGCAAGCAGGCGGACGGCTAGGAGTACGAAGGCGGCAATACGGAGATGCATGGAACGAGCCTTCCGCAGGGATGCCGGCGGCCCAAGGAAAAATTCACCCGGACTGACGATTCGCCCTGGGGCTGGCGGTGGATTGAGCGGCAGCGGCCATCGTCTGGCGTCTTGTGCGGCGGCGGGACCGGACCCACGCTTGCCCGCAGTGAAAGTGCTGTTCATTGGGGACATTGTGGGCGAACCCGGCCGTCGGGCGGTGCGAGAGCTCGTGCCGCTCCTCCGGGCGCGGCACGGGATCGATTACGTGGTGGCCAACGGCGAGAACTCGGCGGGCGGCGCTGGCATCACCACCGGGACGGCCCAGGAGATCTTTGCGGCGGGAGTGGACGTCATCACCTCCGGCGACCATCTCTGGGATCAGCGGGATGTCGTTTCACTCCTGCAAACCGAGCCGCGGTTTCTGCGTCCGGCCAACTATCCGGCGGAAGTCTCCGGAAGAGGTTGGACCGTGGTGGAGACGCCGGGAATGACGCCGCTGGCGGTGATGAATCTGCAGGGGCGCACCTTCATGGCCGCGCTGGAGAATCCCTTCGTGATCGGGGCGCAGTTGGCGGAGCAGTTGCGGACGCGAACGCCGGTAATCCTGGTGGACTTTCATGCCGAGGCGACCTCGGAAAAGATCGCCCTGGGATGGCATCTCGATGGAAAGGTGAGCGCCATCGTGGGAACGCACACCCATGTCCAGACCGCTGATGAACGCATTCTTCCCGGAGGTACCGCCTGTCTCACGGATGCCGGCTTCACCGGGGGACACGACGGAGTCCTCGGACGGGAGTGGAAACCGATTGTGGAGCGGTTTCTCCGACACACACCGCAACGGTTCGGCGTCTGCGAAACCCGGGTGATGTTGCACGGGTGTGTTGTCGACGTGGATGATTCCACAGGGCGCGCCCGTTCGATTGTCCGCGTCTCCGAGCCTCTTCCCCCTCCGTGAGTCAGGAATTTCCCAGCGGTGACGAAGCGCCGTTGCCCGCGAAGGAGCCGGTACTCCGCAGGGTAGGACGCTCGCGGTTGATCCTGGCGCTCGCAGGTTTCCTAGCGGCTCTAGCCGTGCTCGTCGCCATTAGCCGCCCCACGCCCACGGAACGGGAAGTGAACCGCTGGCTCGACGACTTCCAGAGGGTCCGCGTTGCGGGCGACCAGCGGATTCCGGACTGGCCGCTTTCCTTTGACGGCCAGAGGGAGTTGGTCCGGCGACTTACCCGACCGGAGTCGCGTTTGGTCCGTCCGTGGGAGGACCTGCGACGCCGGCTGCCGACGTC
>JBDKKE010000405.1:0-13086 GCA_039796255.1 Verrucomicrobiota bacterium
TCCGTCGGCGCCATCATGTTCGTTGCCGCTGGCGTGGCGGGAAAACTGGTCCTGGCCGGCACGTCCCTTCCCGCGGCATTGATGGCGATCGTGGGCGTGGGACTGGCTTCTGGATGCTTGAACGCACTGCTCGTCACGCGGCTGGGCATTCTGCCCTTCATCGCGACTCTGGGCACGCTGTACCTGGGACGCGGATTCGGTCTGTGGCTCACGCAGACCCGCGCCATGAATCTGCCGGACAGTTTTCTAACCCTGGGAACCACGACACTGGTCGGCGTTCCCCTGCCCCTGGTCATCGCCGCCTTGGTGGTGACCGTCGCCCACCTCACCCTCACCCGGACTCCCTTCGGCCGGCAGATCCACGCCGTGGGTAACAATGTGGAGGCGGCGCGCAAGGCAGGCCTGAACACTGGCCGGTTGCTGGCGGCCGTCTATGTCCTCAGCGGACTCTGCGCCGCGGTGGGTGGGATCCTGTCGCTGGCGCAGTTGGGCGCAGTGTCCCCTACCTTTGGGACGAACCGGGAATTCACCGCCATCGCTGCGGCCGTCCTGGGCGGCACCAGCCTGTTCGGCGGACGCGGCGGCGTCTTCCCTGGAACGGTCCTCGGTGCGGTGCTGATCCAGAGCGTGGAGAATGGACTCGTGATCCTGAATGCCGATCCCTACCTCTATCCGCTGATCACTTCCGGAATCATCTTCCTGGCGGTCCTGCTGGACAGCACGCGGACCCGCTGGGTCGCCCATCGGAACCGCCGCCGCGTCTTCACCGACGCCTCCGCATGAATCCGCCCTCTCCAAGCTTTCTCGTTCACGGTGCCGCGCAGGCACCCCCTCCCCTGCGACCTCTGCGCGCGGGTCCGGTCACACTCGACTATCAGGACGGCGACCTGCGCGCGGTGAGACTGGCCGGACACGAGGTCATTCGTCGCATCTATGGCGCCGTTCGCGACCGAAACTGGGGCACTGTGCCGGCGCAGATCTCCGAGTTAAAATTTGAGGTTTCTGACCGTGCATTTCGCATCGGGTACCTCTCGGAGCATCGGTCGGGCGACCTCAGTTTCGTTTGGCGAGCCGAACTGACCGGCGATGCGGACGGCACCCTGCACTTCGACTTCGATGGCCAGGCGAATTCGACGTTCCTGCGCAATCGGATCGGCCTTTGCGTGCTGCATCCGGTCCCGACCTGCGCCGGCGCCCGGGTCCGCGCGCGGTTGACCGATGGATCAGTTCGCGAACTGACCTTTCCCCAGGTGATTGCCGCCGAGCAGCCTGTGCGCGGATTCGATACCCTGGCGGGGCTTGACCACGAGATCCTCCCGGGACTCTGGGCGGAGGTCCGGTTCTCCGGGGAGACCTTCGAAACCGAGGATCAGCGCAACTGGATCGACGCCAGCTTCAAGACCTACGGCACCCCGTTACGGCTGCCATTCCCGGTAGAGATCCAGGCCGGAGATCGGGTGCGTCAGCGTGTCGAGGTGCGGTTTCGCGATGACCGGTGTGTCTTGGATCGGAAGACTCCTTCCATCGCCGCCCCCTTTGAAACGGAACTCTCCAACGCCTCGTCAGTGGTTCAGGTTAGCCTTCCTGACAAAGGCTGGGTGCCTCTGCCTGAACTCGGGTTAGAATGCAGCAGCACCCAGTCTCCAGAGAACTTTCCCAACCGAAAACTCCTTGGAGCCCTGCCAATCTCCCACCTTAGAGCCGACGCGATGCTCGCCAGTGACGACTGGGGACATCGTCTCCTCTGCGCCACCCTGGAGGCGCAGACACTGAATCTTCCGCTTGAACTGGCAGTTCACGTGACTCAGACGGACAACGGGTCCTTGAACGATCTTCGGAGTTGGTTTCAATCCTCCGACTCCGTTGTCATGAAGCGGCGGCTGAAACGAATTCTCGCCTTCAGTACCGGCCAGAAAACCACCACTTCGGAAGCCCTGGCTCTAACGCGGGAGCATCTTGGGGACCTCGGCGTTCCGATCGGGGCGGGCACCAACGGCGACCTGTATCGGCTGAACCTGCAACGGCCGCCCGCCGACGCCGACTTCGTCGCCTGGTCGATGAATCCGCAGGTGCATGCCCGTGACACCCGGAGCCTGATGGAGACACCGGGAGCGGCGGCAGCGCAGATCGCCAGCGTCAAAACCTACTTCCCCGGAAAACCCCTGGTCGTGTCTCCCATCACCCTTCGTCCACGATTCCATCCGGGAGTCTCGCTGGCGGACGGAAATACCGCCGTCACGACCGAACTGCCGGCGGCGGTCGATCCGCGCCAGATGTCCCTCGCCGGTGCCGCCTGGACAGTGGCCATGCTGGCAGCGCTGGCACCCTCCGGCGTGGAAAGCCTGACGTTCTACGAAACCAGCGGCTGGCGTGGAGTGATGGAGACGGCCCGGGGTTCAACGCTGCCTGACCAGTTCCCTTCGTTACCCGGCGACGTGTTTCCCGTGTGGCACGTCTTCGCCGCCCTGAGCGGATTCCGATCCGTGGCCGCTGGGCAGGTCAGTCATCCGGAGCGCATTGCAGTCCTGGGACTGTCTGAAAAATCGGGACGATTCCGAATGATTCTGGCCAACCTCACCCCCGAATCCGTCGAGGTTTGCCTGGACTTGCCCGGCGCCGCGGTGCGCCTGCTGGACGAGCAGAGTGTCGCTGGTGCGATGCACGAACCGGAATCCTGGTGGAAACAGGAGCCACGGATGGTGTCGACCTTGCGCCTGACCGCCCATGCCATCGCCTTCATCGATCTGGCGTAACCTCCCTCGAACCCGTGTCCTCCAAGCCTGGCCCCGTCCGTCCAACCCCTGCCTGGAAGGCGCTGCTCGCCACCTGCGCGCGCCTTCGATTCGAGCCCCACAACATCGCGGGCCAACTGGACGCCCGCGGCCGTTACGAGGTTTCTCTGGCGCCGGAGTTTCCGCTGTCCATCAAGCTCTTTCGCTACACCTCCCAGCGGCACACCCGCGGCGGCACCTGGCACGAGCGGCTGGAACTGTTTATCCCCCTGGATGGTCCGGTGAAGTTCCGCATGGGCGACCAGACGGTGTCCCTGGAGCACGGTGACCTGCTGGTGGTCGACAATCTCAAGATTCATCACGTGGTGGATTTCCCGGGATTCAACACCCGGGTCATCGTCATCAGTTTCCAACCGGAGTTCGTCTACAGCCTGGGATCCCCTTCGGGCGACTACACCTTTCTACTGCCCTTCTACTCGAAGCTCGACCGCCGCCCCCACGTTCTGCGCGCAGGTCCGGAAGCGGCCGCGGCCCACGCGGCGCTGACCGGACTGCTGGAGCAGTATTTTGGACCGGAGGAACGGCAGTTTCTCCAGGCGGGCAGCAAGGCCCATCTCCTCCTGCTGCTGTTTCACCTGGCCCGCGAATTCCGCAGTTCGGAAATCCTCAAGTGGGAGTTCATGCGGCAGCAGCAACGCTCGCTGCGGCTCAAACGCCTCTTCGACCACCTGCAGGCGCACTATGCCGAACGTCTCTCGGTGGGCGACGCTGCGAAACTGGTGGCGATGAGCCCTGCCGCCTTCATGAAGGCCTTCAAGCAGGTCGCGGGCATGACGCTGGTTTCTTATCTGAACCACGTGCGTCTCGCCCGGGCCGCCCGGCTCCTGCGCGAAACGGACCGTAGCATCGCCGATATTGCCGCGGAGACGGGTTTCTCCGATCAGAGCTACTTCAACCGCCGGTTTCATGCCGCCTTCGGATTGGCTCCCGGAGCGTTTCGAAAGCCGGGGAGCATGCCTCCTTAATTTCCGAGGAACGACCGTGATTTTCGGGATTCGAGCGGGCATTCTCCCCCGATGTCGTTCAGTACGCTGGGACTCGATCCCAGGATTCTCAAGGCGGTTCAGGAAGCCGGATACACGGAGCCAACCCCCATTCAAACCGCTGCCATTCCACCGATATTGGAGGGGCACGATCTCATTGGAATCGCCCAGACCGGAACCGGCAAGACGGCGGCCTTCACCCTGCCCATCCTGACCCGGCTGATGTCCGGAACTCCCGGAGCTCCCCGCCCGGGCATCCGGGCACTGATCCTGGCCCCCACGCGGGAATTGGCGGTGCAGATCGATGAAAACATCCGCATCTACGGCAAGCATCTCCCTCTGCGCACCGCCACAGTCTTCGGCGGCGTCGGCGAAGGTCCCCAGAAGGCGGCGCTCCGGTCCGGACGCCAGATCATCATCGCCTGTCCTGGGCGACTGCTGGACCTGATGGGACAGGGCTACGCTGACTTTGGCGGCCTGCAGCACCTGGTGCTGGATGAGGCGGACCGCATGCTGGACATGGGATTCCTGCCATCCATCCGCAGAATCCTCCGGGCCCTGCCGCAGCAGCGGCAGACGCTTCTGTTCTCCGCCACTCTCTCCACCGAAATCGAGCAACTCACCCGGGAGTTCCAGCGGAGTCCCCGCAAGGTGCAGATTGGGCGTCGGTCCAATCCGGCCGAGACGGTCACCCAGTTGGTGTACGAGGTGTCCTCTCACCTGAAGCCCGCACTGCTGCTGCACCTGCTGAAGGACCCCGGCCTGAACATGGTGTTGGTGTTTTCCCGGATGAAGCATGGTGCGGACCGCATCGCCCGGCGCCTGGAGCAGAACGGGATTGCGACGGCAACGCTGCATTCCAACCGCTCCCAGAGCCAACGCCTCCGGGCACTCGCCGACTTCAAGTCCGGCGCGGTGCGGGTGCTGGTGGCCACTGACATTGCGGCACGGGGTATCGACGTGGACGGAATCTCCCACGTGGTGAACTACGATTTCCCGATGCACGCGGAGGATTACGTCCACCGCATCGGCCGCACCGGACGCGCCCATGCGGTTGGGGATGCCGTCAGCTTCGTCACCCCTGAAGATCAGGACGAATTGCGCCAATTGGAGCGCTTTATCGGCCGTGGAATCGTGCGCAAGCGGGCGGAGGGCTTCGATTACAGCCAACGCCCGGAACCCGCGCCCGACCGGGCGCGTGGTCCGCGCCCGGAACCGCGTCAGGGCGGCTCCGGCGGCCCTGGTGGTGGTGGTGGGAACCGCTCCTCATTTGGGCGCTTCCGCCCCCGGCGCGGACGCTGACTGGACCGGCAGGTCCCGCCCCGAGGCGGGGCTCAATCCTCGGCGGTGGCGAGTTTCGCCAGAACGCTCAGATCTTCCAGGGTGGTGGTGTCCCCCCGGATCTCCATGCCGCTGGCCACCTGCTTCAGCAGCCGGCGCATGATCTTTCCCGAGCGCGTCTTGGGCAGGGCGTCGGCAAAGCGGATTTCGTCCGGCTTCGCCACCGGGCCAATCTCCTTGCCGATGTGGTTGCGCAGTTCGTTCTTCAGGTCAGAAGACGCCTTCTGACCCGTCTTCAGCGTCACGAAACAGACAAGGGCCTGTCCCTTGAGTTCATCCGGACGCCCTACCGCTGCGGCTTCGGCGACCGACGGATGGCTGACCAACGCGCTTTCGATTTCCGCCGTGCCGATCCGGTGACCGGCCACATTGAGCACATCGTCGATCCGTCCCATGATCCAGTAGTACCCGTCCTTGTCCTGACGGCATCCATCACCGGTGAAATAGCTGCCTTTGACCTCGCTCCAGTACGTCTCCTTGAAACGTTTGGGATCCCCCCATATCCCACGCAGCATGGACGGCCAGGGCTTGCGCACCACCAGTTTGCCACCGGTGCCCTTCGGCACGGGTTTACCTTGATCATCCACCACTTCCGGCTGAATCCCGAAGAACGGGAGGGTGGCCGTTCCGGGCTTGGTCGGCGTCGCCCCGGGCAGCGGAGAGATCATGATGCCGCCGGTCTCGGTCTGCCACCAGGTATCCACGATGGGACAGCGCTTCCCTCCAATGACGCTGTGATACCACATCCACGCCTCCGGATTGATGGGTTCGCCGACCGACCCCAGGAGGCGAAGCGAGCTCAGGTCATGTTTCTTGGGCCATTCGTCGCCCCACTTCATGAAGGCCCGGATCGCAGTCGGAGCCGTGTACAGGATGGAGACCCGATACTTCTCGATAATGCGCCAGAAGCGGTCCGGTTCGGGCCAATTGGGTGCCCCCTCGTACATGACCGCCGTTGCCCCGTTGGCCAGGGGGCCATAGACAATGTAGCTGTGTCCGGTCACCCAACCGACGTCCGCGGTGCACCAGTACACGTCCTCATCCCGCAGATCAAAAACGTAGCGCGAAGTCAGTTTGGCCCCGAGCAGGTAACCGGCGGTGGAATGCAAAATGCCCTTGGGCTTTCCGGTGGAACCGCTGGTGTAGAGGATGAAGAGCGGCGCTTCGGAATCCATCCGGGCGGGAGGGCATTCCGGCGTGACGTATTCCAATTCCCGATGCCACCAAAGGTCGCGGCCCTCCGTCATGTGGACCTCGTTTCCGCAGCGCCGGACGACCACCACCTTCTCAATGCCCTTGGCCAGCAGTTCACCATCGGCGCCCCGCAGAGTAAGGGCTTCGTCCACATTCTTCTTCAACGGCACCACCGCCCCACGGCGGTAACCGCCATCCGCGGTCACCACCAACTTCGCCCCACTGTCCTGGATCCGGTCCGCCACCGACTGGGCGCTGAACCCTCCGAAGACCACGCTGTGCACCGCCCCAATCCGGGTGCAGGCCAGCATGGCGACTGCCGCCTCAGGAATCATGGGCAGATACAGCAGGACGCGGTCCCCTTTACCCACCCCGTGCCGCTTGAGCACGTTGGCGAACCGGCACACTTCCCGGTGCAACTGCGCATAGGTCAATACCCGCTCCTCGCCCGGACGCCCATCCGTCGCCGGCTCCCCTTCCCAGATGAGGGCGGCCTTGTTGGCAGTGGCCGTGCCCAGCCAACGGTCCAGACAGTTGGCGGAGACGTTCAACTGACCGCCGATGAACCAGCGCGCAAAGGGCTCCTTCCACTGCAACACCTTGCCGAACGGCTTCTGCCAGACCAGTTCCGCCTTGGCCTGCTTGGCCCAGAAGGACTCCGGACGGGTGACCGATTCCTTCCACAGCTTTCGATAGGCCGCCATGGACTTGATTTGCGCCCGCTCGGAGAACTCCCGGGCGGGCGGAAAGACTCGGTCCTCCTGGAGCATGGACGAAATGTTCGCAGAGGCAGCGGACGGTTTGGCAGACGGTTTGGCGGACTTGGAACTCATGGGGCAGTAGACGGGGTGAGCTTGCGAAAGCCGACCGGGGCGCGTCAATGCGCGGCCTTGTGCTTTGGATTCAAATCGCGAAAGGGAAGTCTGGGTCCGTGGATCCCAGCAAACGATCCTCAAAAAAAAGGGGCGGTGGTTCATGAACCACCGCCCCGAAACACACACACCCAAATGAACCGCCTTAGGCCATCGACAGACGCTCCCGGGATTCCATGCGATCCCGGAGCTTCCGCAAAGCCGCCGCCTCCAACTGGCGAATCCGCTCGCGGGTCAGACCGAAGTCCACCCCGATTTCCTCCAGAGTTCGCGGATCGCCGCCATCCAGGGCAAACCGTTCCCGAAGAATCCGCTGTTCGCGCCCGTTGAGAGTGCCGACGAGTTCCCGAATCAGTTCCGCGTTGGTCTCGTCGCTCACGCCGCTCCAGGGCATCAGCGCATTCTCGTCCGGGATCAGGTCCGCGACCTTGCCAGCATCCGGATCATTCCCCAGCGGGGCCTCCAACGACGTCGTGCCCACGATCGCACTTTCGCGCCAGTGCAGAATGTCATCCTCGGAAACATTCAGCACCACGGCGAGCTCGGAGTCCTTCGCCGGACGCCCGTTCCGGGCCTCAAAGGCCGTTTCGGCCCGCCGCATCTGGGCAATCTGCTGTACCAGATGGATCGGCAGGCGGATGGCCTTCACCTGATTGGACAACGCCCGCTTGATGGACTGCTTGATCCACCACGCGGCATAGGTCGACAGTTTCGCTCCCTTGGTGGGATCAAAACGCTCGACGGCGCGCATGAGTCCGATGTTGCCCTCGTTGATCAGGTCCAGCAGCGGCAACCCATAATCTTCGTACTCGCGGGCGATCTTCACGACGAGGCGCAGGTTTGCCTTGATCATGTGCTCCCGGGCCTCGTCGTCTCCGGACTGAACCCGGCGGGCCAGAACCACCTCTTCGGCAGGCGTCAGCAGAGGAGTTTCCACCGCCTGGCGAAGGTACAATCTCAGTGACGAATTCTCGTCCCAAGTCCCCCGCGGACGTTCCGCCAACGCCTCGACCCGAGAACGCGGGACCCTCGCTTCAGGGACCGGGACACCTTGGGGCAGGTCAACCTGACCATCCCGAGCCACCCGCAGCGCCTTGATCGGCGTCGGTACGGGCTGGATGGTCCGCTTTCGTCCCGCGGCTACTGGATGCGCCGCGGTGCCGGGCCCCAACATCCGGTGAATTGCAGGGGCCGAGTGAGTGATTGCCAAACGACGGCGGCGAACGGGGGAATCGGCGATCTCCTGCGTATTCGCGACATGTGGATTGACCTTCATAGTGCTCCTTGTTGTTGACGATGGGACCGGCTTGCTGGCGCTTCGTTCAAACATGGCAACGAACAGAACCAACGCCCCACCCGTCGCCCGATACCCGCTCTCCCCAGCAAGCCCGACGCCAGTCGTCAAACTTTCTACAATGATCCAAGAGAACACCGTCGCCGAAGCCCGAACTCGAGGGGCGAGACGTCGATTGAGAGCCTGTCCGAAAACTCAGAGGGGTCCTGTTTTCGCGGAAACGGCCCGATGGCGATCCGACTTCGCATTCCAGCTTCGGCGGGATGCAGGCGCGAGGAGGGAGCATACCCCCAGAGGTCTGTGACCGACGAGCAACGAAGTCAGCGGGCCGTTTCCGCGAAAACCCTCCGGGCGGCGGGTCTTTTGCCGGTGGCCTGCATTGACTCAGCCGTTACAGCCCATTTCAGGTATGCGCCGGCTTCGTCGCCTTGGCCACCACCAAAATCCCTCGCCGCAGGACCCCTCTGAGTTTTCAGACAGGCTCTAAAGGGCAGGCCAAGACAATCCAATCTGAAAAAGCCCCGCGAAGTCACACCATGGCACAGCCATCGCCTTTTCTGACGATGAAGGCGCTGAAAAGGATCCTTGGGGGATACACCCGCCCGCTGCGGAGAAAAGAGCCCGACTAGGATCGCACCACCTGAGGCAGGCTGGAGCGGACCCCCGGGTTCAGGGCGGCCTCAATTCGTCGCACGAGGTCCGGAGCCGTGAGTCCGTGCTTGTTCCGCAGGTATTCCACCGAGCTGGCGTGTTCGATGAAATCGTCGGGCCAGGCTAACCGGACCACCGGGGTGGCGATTCCCGCCTCACTCAGACATTCCAATACGGCACTGCCATACCCCCCCATGGCCACGTGGTCTTCCAGGGTGGCGATGACGTCCGCACCCTCCCCAAAAAACTCGTGCACCGCCTTGTCGATCGGCTTGAAGAACCGGGGATTGATCACCGCGACATCCACGCCCCGGGACGCTAATTCCTCCGCCGCCTCTCGCGCCATTCGCAGCATAGGCCCGAGTCCAAAGAGAGCCACCTTCCGGGCACCGGGTTGATTTCCAAAGTTCCGGATCACCTCTGCTTTGCCGATCTCCAGGACCACCGGCTGTTCCTTGACCTCCACACCTTCCGCGTTTCCGCGGGGATACCGGATGGCCACCGGATGCGGCTGGAAGGTCGCCGTGAACATCATGTCCTGGAGTTCATCCTCATTGGACGGGGCCATTCCAATGATCCGCGGCAGACAGCGGAGATAGGCGATGTCGAAGAGACCGTGATGCGTGGGTCCATCGTTGGCGCTCAGACTGGAGCGATCCATGCAGAAGATTACCGGTAGATCTTGAAGGCAGACATCGTGCTGGATGCAATCATAGGCCCGCTGGAGGAAGGTGCTGTAAATGGCCACCACCGGATGGAATCCCATCGTCGCCATGCCCGCCGCGAAGATCACGGCATGCTCCTCCGCGATTCCCACGTCGTAGTATTGCTGCGGAAGCGCCTGTTCCAGGAGCTTGAGGCTGGTGCCACTGGGCATCGCGGCGGTGATTCCCACGACATTCTTGTTCTGGCTGCAGATCTTGACCATGGAACGGCCGAAAACCTCCTGCCAGAGAGGGGCCAAACCTGCTTTGGGAGCCGGCGTCTGACCGGTCACCATGTCGTAAGGTCCCAGTCCGTGGAACTTCTCCGGAAACTTGAGTGCCGCATCAAACCCGCGACCCTTTTGGGTCAGCACATGAATCACCACCGGCTCCTGACAGGTCTTGGCAAATTCCAGGGTGCTGATCAGCAGCGGAAGATCATGACCATCAATGGGGCCCAGGTATCGCAGTCCAAATTCCTCAAACAACAGCGACGAGCCATGCCCGCCGCGACCATCGGATCCCGTCGTTCCCCCCGTGTGCTCCAGGGCCAGGGAATTGACGACACCCTTCAACGCCTCCTCTGCCTTCTGTCCCAGCATGGAAACCGTCTGCCCCTGGGGCAGCTTCTTAAGCCAGTGTCCAAACTCTTCGCGCAGACGGTTGTATCGGGGATTGGTGGTCAGCTTACCCAGATAGGTAGAGATGGCCCCGACATTCTTGGCGATCGACCACTCGTTATCGTTCAGGATTCCAATGAACCGTTTGGTGGTCCCGGCGATATTGTTGAGCGCCTCGAAGGAGATTCCGTTGGTCAGGGCGGCGTCGCCAAAGATGCACACCACGTGCTCGGTGCCGCCCCGCTGGTCGCGAGCAGCGCACATGCCGAGGGCGGCGGACAGCGCTGTGCCGGCGTGACCGGCTCCGTAGCAGTCATGCTCGCTTTCGGTGCGGAGGGCAAAGCCGTTCAAACCATCCGTGGTCCGCATGGTGTGAAAGCGATCCTTGCGACCCGTCAGGAGCTTGTGGACGTAAACCTGATGGCTGACATCCCATACAAACTTGTCGCGTGGGGTCTCAAAACAACGGTGAAGAGCCACCGTGAGCTCCACCACACCGAGATTGGGACCCAGATGTCCCCCGTTCTTGGCCAGTTTGGTGATGAGCTCCTCGCGGATCTCCGCGGCCAGCTCGGTCAATTGTTCCGGGGTAAGTTTCCGGACGTGCGAGGGGTGATCAACCATGTCGAGGTAGCGACTCATGCGTCAATTTCAGCTTAAGAAAGGGGGTACAATGCGTTTACGGCGCCATCCGGCAAGCCCGACGAGGGGCGCTCAAGTGCCCGTATCCTCCACAGAGGTTTCCACCGGGCGGACAGTGAGATCACCAGTCAGGGACTTTTCCAACTGCTGGACGCGGATTTCCGCAGCCTCCAGTCGCTGTTGGCAGGCCCTGGATAGCCGGGCGCCCTCCTCAAAACGGCCCAGCAACTGTTCCAGGGTCAATTCCCCGGACTCCATCGATTCCACGATGGATTCCAGTTTCTGAAGCGCCTCCTCGAAGGGAATCGAGGATTCCGAATCGGGGGCACCCGCCTTGGCGGTCTTGGACACCGGACGGACGCTAGGACGGCAGGCCCGTCCTTGCCCAGCCTGATTTGGCGTCCGATGGGGGTTCCGTCGGCTGGAGAAGGTGCGTCCCCCCTGAATTCAAGGCATGCGCCAACGCCGGTCGCCCGCTTTTTAATGGACTCGCCGGGGGTCTCATGACTTCTGTTGCGCGGCATGCGCATCCTCCTCGTAGCCGACCTGCATTATTCGTTGAAGCAGTTCGACTGGCTGATGGCCGTGGCGGAACAGCACGATGTCGTGGTCATCGGGGGAGATCTTCTGGACTTGGCCTCAGTCCTCGAGCCCCAGGTCCAGAGCCTGGTGATTGAAAAATACCTGACGCGTATCGCGCAGGTCCGGCCGTTGATTGTCAGCTCGGGAAATCACGATGGCGACCGCCGATCGGACGCCGACGAATCGGTCGCCGGCTGGCTGCAGGAGGTCCGCGGAGGACAATTGTACGTGGATGGCGACGCGGTGAATCTCGAGGGAACGTTGTTCACCGTCTGCCCCTGGTGGGATGGTCCCGTCTCCCGCGCGGCGCTGGAAGATCAGCTCATCCGGGATGCGGCCCTTCCGCGGAAACGCTGGATTTGGATCCATCACGCGCCTCCGGACCAGTCTCCAGTCAGTTGGGCGGGAAAACGCTTTGGCGGGGACCAATGCCTCGTAGACTGGATCCACCGCTTCCAGCCCGATTTTGTTTTTTCGGGTCACATCCACAACGCCCCCTTCCTGGAAAAGGGTTCATGGCTGGACCGATTGGGGCGGACCTGGGTTTTCAATCCCGGGCGTCAGATTGGCCCTTCCCCCACCTGCATTACCCTCAATCTCGAAACCTTGGCGGCTGAGTGGACCAGTTTTGAGGGACCCATCAGCCGCTGCCTGGCAGACGAAGCGGCGCCACCGGACATCACCTCACTGCCGTCCGCGGTTGACGGTTCATGAGGGTGTCCAAAACGTCGTCCACCATCCCCAGGTGGTCGTGGCCCTCATACTGCGTCTTGACGTCAATCAGGTAACGGTTCAGTGCATCCAGTCGCCGGGCCAGCAATCGGGCGACATGGAGGCTGGCCTCCGGATTCGCCGCCAGGAAATCCTCGGCGCTTCCTATCTCCGCGAAAGAGCAATTTTTGAGGGCCCGAACACTCGCCGTACAGGGGCCGCCAAGAAGGACCGACATTTCCCCGAACACGGCTCCGGATTCGGCGACGCGTGCCACGCGAACCTCATCCCGCAGAACCTCCACCTCACCCGCAATCAGGACCCAAAGTTGCCCGCCCCCCTTCCCCTGCTCCATCAA
The DNA here is from genome assembly GCA_039796255.1 of Verrucomicrobiota bacterium. Classification (GTDB taxonomy): domain Bacteria; phylum Verrucomicrobiota; class Verrucomicrobiia; order Limisphaerales; family UBA9464; genus UBA9464. The sequence continues at coordinate 12,745 of JBDKKE010000405.1, forward strand.
GAGGCTGCCGGCGGAAATTTCCCGCCGAGGACACGCGGACACCCAATCAAGAATTCCCGCCATAGCGGACCGGTCCTTAGCGCGGGCATCGGCGGGAGTAAACCGCAAACAGCAAAAATCGGGACTTAGAGCCTGTCCGAAAACTCAGAGGGGTCCTGCGGCGAGGGATTTTGGTGGTGGCCAAGGCGGCGAGGCCGGCGCATCCCTGCAGGGGGCTGTAACGGCCGAGCCAACGCAGGCCACCGGCAAAAGACCCGCCGCCCGGAGGGTTTTCGCGGAAACGGCCCGCTGACTTCGTTGCTCGTCGGTCACAGACCTCTGCGGGTATGCTCGCTCCTCGCC
>JBDKKE010000406.1:0-15223 GCA_039796255.1 Verrucomicrobiota bacterium
CTCAACCCTCGGCGGAAGCTGGCAGCCGGTCGCCGGTGCCTCCAGCCCTTACACGGCGCCTGCGGAACAGCCGGCGTCGTACTACCGCATCCGGAACTGAGCTGCAGCAGGCAGAATCAGCGTTTCCTGCGCACGGGGACCGGGCCTTGGCCCGGTCCCCTTTTCGTGGATGCAGATGGGATCCCTGCCCGCGAATTGACGAATCGATTGGCGGAGTCTCAGAGGCGGCGCTCCCGAGAGAGGGAGGACGCATGGCAGGGAGCGCCGGGTTAGGGAATCGACTGCACGTATCGGAGGAGATCGAGAATCTGCTGGTCGGAGAGTCCGTCGAGCAGTCCCTCCGGCATCAGGGAAGCGCCCTCCACGTACCCGGCAGACTTGATGCGGTCCAGTGGGATCACCTGCCGAAGACCTCCCGCGAATCGCAGGGTGAGTGACTTCGGACTCTCCTCGCCGAGGAAACCCTCATAGGTCTCCCCGTCGGTGGTCTCGATGGAGTAGGGACGGAACACGGCTTCCACGGCCTGAGCGGGATCCAACAGGGAGGCGAGAACCGCCTCGGTGGTCCGGTTGCGGGACCCGCTCAGCGACGGGGCGAAGCCGTTGCCGTCATTCCCCGTGGAGTGGCAGCCGGTGCACGCGGTTTGGAACAGGGCCTGTCCGGCCTCCGGGTTGGCCGCGCCGCCGCCCTCGACGTGGGCTGCCAGGCGCTGCAGGCGTTCCTCCCGGGAGGCCCGCTCTGCGGCGCTGCGGGGCGGGGTGGTGCGGACGACTCCCGACCAGCGTCCCGAAACCGTCGGGACCGGATTCGTTTGCCCCTTTTCCTCCACCATGCGCAGCAACAGATTCTGAAACGCGGCTTCATACACCCCGCCGGGTTCGAGATATTCACGGTCCCATCCCTTGACCTTCCGGGCCAGGTCGGGAGTGGTTCGCCAGCGTCGCAGCCAGGCGAGCTGTTCTGCAGTCAGTGGCTCGGAACGGTCGCGTACATGACGGAGAATCTCGTTGCGGACCCGGAAGGTCGGTTCGTCGGAGAGGGGGCGGAGCAGGGAGAAGACGGTCGCCAGGGGCGGGTGAAAGGTGGATAGGGAACGGACGGCCTCAAACCGGAGATCGACGTGGGGGCTCGCCAGCAGTGTCGTGCAGAGGGTGGGATCGAAGTGGCCGATGCCCTCCAGCGACCAGAGTGCGTGGATGCGGATGTCCTCCGGGGTCTGGGGATTCCTCGCCAGGGCAATCAGGGCCGGCGCCAGTTCGACGGCCTTGCGCGCGGCGATCTGATGCCAGGCGGCGCGCATCTCCCAGGTAGATGACGCCTGAAGGTGCTTCACAAGATCTGCGGTGGGTGCCGCAGCGACGTTGGGGATGGTGCGGCGCGGCTGGCTCTGATGACGGATCCGCCAAAGTCGGCCCCGGGACTTGTCACGGGCCGGATGGTCGCGGTCGATTTCGTTGTGGGAGATGATCCGATTGTACCAGTCCACGATGTAAAGACAGCCATCGGGTCCAAACCGGAGGGCTACCGGACGGAAGTAATCGTCACCGGACGTGAGCAAGTCGGGCAGTTGCCGGAAGTGGTAAACTCCATTGTCACCTCGACTGGCGGAGACGGCATTGATGGACCGGGTTATCGGATTCGCCACAAACAGAACATCGTGCCAGGGGGAGGGAAACGAACCCTCCCGATCATCCGAAAGTGCCAGGCCCGAAAACCCCGTCCCACCGAGACTCAAATTGGGTGCGGTGGGTGGATGAAACGGTGCGTCGGGATGCATCAATCGCGGGATGAAACTGGGGTAGGAGGAGTCCTGTTCGAAGGGGACGATGCTGTACCCAAAATCGTTCGCTTCATGAAAGAAGACCCTGCCGGTCCGGTCCTGCACCCAGGCCCAAATGTTATTCAGTCCGGTGCCAATGACCTGGAGGTCCGATCCGTCTGGTCGGAAGCGGGCAATGACCGTCTTGTCAAAATTGACCTCCTTTCCGGTGGTGGTGACCGCAGTGCCGTTGTTGAGCACACCCTGCGAAAAGACCATCCAATTGCCGGGAAGGTACTCCAGTTGGTGGGGCAGGGTATGGGTGTCCTGGATGCCGAATCCCTTCAACAGGACCTGTCGGCGGTCGGCCTTACCGTCGCCATCCCCATCCTCCAGAAAGAGGATTTCGGGTCCCTGGGCGATGATGGCGCCGTTCCGGTAGGGCAGGACGCTCATTGGCATCACCATGCCGTCGGCAAAGACGCGGACCGGGTGCGGACCGATCCCCTGGGGGGCATCAACAATCACCACGCGATCGCGTCCCGGGGCCTTCCAGATGTCCGGTTCCTTGTCCCGAGGATATTCGGTGGCGGTGATGGACCAGAGCCGCCCCGCGTCATCGAAGGCCACGGAAACCGGTTTGGGCAGTCCGGTTTCCTCACTGGCGACGAGTTCCACCGTGAACCCCGCGGGGACCGTGAAGGTTTTCAACTCCTCCGCTGCGGTCCCCGGCTGGGCGTTGGCGTTATTGCCCTTCTTGAGTTCCTCAGCTCGACCGATGGCCATCAGCGCAGTGGCTCCCAGGAGGATCATCGAACTGACAGCATGGGCCCGTTGCCATGCCCGTTGCGTCCGTGGCGCGGGTCCGTGACGGAGGTGACTGCGGAGGCGGAGATGGCGATGCATGGGGCAAGTCTCGCCGTCGCGCGGGTCGGGGGGGAAGCGCCAAACTGAACGGGCCAAACCGGACCGCGCATCCGGCGGGCGGGTGCGGACGAAGGCGGGTGAGCGTCCATTCAACGGGCAATACCGGGGACTCGACACCCATTCCCCCGACGACTCATCGTCCCGGCCTTCGAGCGTGACCTCCGAACCGACACCGTCCTTGATCCCGTCAAATCCAGACTCTCACTTCCGGGGCTGGGCCAAGCCCGGTCCGATCCCGCCAGGCCTCCTCTCCGGGGTGACGGTGGGGGAGGGCGAGACCCTGGACGCCATCAGCGGACACTTCCGCCTTTTTCAACTGCGCGAAGGCCATCGCTTCTCGACGGATGATGTTCTGACCGCCTGGTACGCCACCTCGTGGTGTCCCTCCGCGCGGACGGCGCTGGATTTGGGCAGTGGCATCGGAACGGTGGGAATGATGGTGGCCTGGCGCCTGCCGGGCGCCCGACTGGTGACGGTGGAGGCCCAGTCAATCAGTGTGGCCCTGGCCCGGAAATCAGCCCGGTACAATGGCATTGAGGAGCGCTATGAGATTCGCGAGGGAGATTTCCGCGGGGAGGCGGCGCTGCAAGGTGACGAGCGATTTGATCTGGTGACGGGCAGTCCCCCCTACTTTCCTCCCGGTACCGGGGTGGAAAGTGGTCACCCGCAGAAGCTGGCCTGCCGATTTGAGATGCGGGGCGACATCGGTGACTACTGTGCCCTGGCCGTCCGCCACATGGCGCCCGGAGGTTTCTTCGCCTGCGTGTTTCCGCACGAGGAACCCCAGCGCACGCGAGTGGAAGCGGCAGCGGCAAACGCCGGATTGGTGATCGTACGGCGGCGTCCGGTCGTCTTCCGCGAGGGAGATCCACCGCTGGTCGGCCTCTTTGGCATGATGCGGCGGGAGGATCTTCCCGAGTGGATGCATCCGCGCACCTGGGTGGAGCCGGATCTGATCATTCGCGACCGGAGCGGCGGGATTCATCCGGAGTACTCGGCGGTAAAGCTGGCGTTTGGATTTCCTCCCTGAGGCGGGACTAGGGGGAAACTTCAATGACCGACGCAGCGACCGGGCCACTCACGCCGAAGCGATTCACGGTCCGCGCCTCCATCCGGTTTCTGCCCACGCGGACCTCCCAGGGGAACGACGCATCGGTCGCGGTCCAAGCGCCGTTGTCTTTCCGCATCTCGAAGCGCAGAAAGTTGGGCGTCATGGTCCTGAGGGAAACGCGGATTCCCTCCTTCTCGGGAGTTAGTTCCATGGCCGCCTGACCGACAGGAAAGTAGGGATCCGACGCGGGGTTCTGCGGGACGGTACGCACATGCCACGTGGTTCCGTCGCAAAGGGAATCCTTCACAAGGAACATGCCTCCGTAGTCGAATCCGGAGTCCATGAGATCGGTGTTGGGAATGAAGGCAGTGAAGCCGTACTTGTCGAGTTCGTCCGGATGGATGGCCAGTTCCCCGAAGTCATCGAAGTGCCTCAGCCGAATGGGCAGGTCCGCTTTGCGGTACCGCTGTCGATCCCGGCCTACCCTGAACACCAGATTGGTCCCGGAGTGGTAAAACCACTCCTGCCGGATTTCCACAGCGTTGAGCGGCACTCCGTTCGTCTCCAAATACAGGTTGCTGGTGGGATCCAGCATCACCCATTTGGAATGCTGGTTGGACCAGATCTCGGTCACCGAGTGCTCGGTGGACCCGCCCACCGCGGCGACGCCCTGGTGGCGTCGCAGGGCCAGTGGACGATCCACCCAGCCCAGACTGGCCGCGGCGGACACCATCAATTGAGCATACTGGGAGCAAAAGAACGTGTGGCCGTTCTGGATCGCCTGAAGGATTTCGAGGGCGCCCTGGACGTTGGTGGAGGGGCGGCCGAAACGAGTGAACTGACGGTGCGTCCAGTCCATCAGTAGCAACTGACGCTCGAATTCGTCCCGTCCGGGCGATACCACGGCGTCCAGACCGTGGCGGAGGCGCAGTTCCTGGAGTTTGGGGTTCTCAAACTGGTCGAAGCGAAACCGTCGGGAGTACTCGTTGTCCACCAGGGGTAGGGTATCCCGGCTGACGAGCGTCGCGGTGCGTTGGCCTATGGGGACGGCCACGCCTTCCCGGAACGAATCCACGCCGGCCTGCAGTGGAAGGATCGCCGCGGCCATGGCCACGGCTACGGACAAGCGCCAGAGCTTCCCGAGTGTCATGGATCCTCCTGGAAGAAGGAGATCCCAGGCAACCTCAAGGGATCGAGCCTGATGGGTCGTCCGGATCCCTTTCCGTGGGAGTCGAAATGTCATGGGCTGTCCACCCAGGTCCAGTCCCATGGCCAACCTGACGCCCAGAGTGCGCGGGGATACTTGTCACCGGTCTTGGCCCGCAGGAAGCGCTTCTCCGAGATCCACTCTGCGTGTCCGTCGCTGAAAGATTGATTATGACCGGCCGGGGTATTTGCGTAGTTCACTGGGCCAGACGCCGGCAGCGCGCCGCGGCTGCCGTGGTTGGAGATCCAGGAATTTCTTGAGGAGAAGACCTGGGTGTGGTCCGCGGTGAGCGGTCCCGCCGGATCGCTGCTTCGCGCTGGAGACCGGGTTCCGCGAAAGCGGCTTCCTGAAAGTCCGGTCAGGATCATGAAGTGATCCACGTGCAGGAGCCCCTTTTGGTCAAAGAGGCGGGGCGTGGAATCGAGGCGCGAGGGGCAAAGCCAGACGGTCGGGGTTCGAGCCGTTTTAATGTCCGCGTTGAAGTCTGCCTCGGAGGCGCGAATCCGGCCCCCGTTCAGCCCGTAGTTCATCAGGGTCACGGCCTGGTTGCTGCTCATCACGTAGAGCGCGTCCAGATTCCACGCCGTCTGCTGATCAGCCGTGGGGTAGATGCCGCGGAAATCGTCGGCATACATGGTGAACGACAGCGCCTGTCCCTTGAGATTCGATAGACAGGCAACCCGTTTTGAGCGCTCCCGGGCCCGGGCCAGTCCGGGCAGCAGCATGCCGGCGAGAATGGCGATGATGGCAATCACCACCAACAATTCGATCAGGGTAAAGGCCCGCCGAAGGCCGCGCGCCTCGTTCGGAAGGGGTGAACTCATGGTGACGGGTGTTCTCCGTGGTTAGTCCATTCGTGGGAGCCTTGCAATGCGGGAAATCCCCTGGGCCTTCAACCCGACCGGATTCGTAACCCGCGCTGGACTCTTTAAGCCCCATAGGGTTTCAGGTCCCGGCGTCCTCTAATCGGCCGGTGCATACATCTCCTTGAACTTGGCGGCTGTCACCGCGTAGCCATCGCCTCCGTCCTCCTCATTGAAGACCAGATAGGCTCCAGCTTCATAGTTTGTGACGCCCTCCTTGGTGGAGATGGCGCCGGCCTGGGAGGTGACTTCCGCCCATACCGGCGCGCTCTTTCGGTAGAGGCCCGGACTCACCGCGGTGTAGGTGTGGGCGAAACTCGCCTGGTCCACCGAGTAGACATCGCCCTGGTTGTTCACCACCCAGTCGCCGGCCTTGCAGGTCTGGATGGCTCCCCACTTGCGGTAGGTGAAGCCCTCCGTCTCGACGGAAAGCTGCACGGCGATCACGGGCGTCTGGTCCCGTTTCAGGTATTTGCGGCGCGTGGCCATCTTCGGAAATTCTGGATGGAGGGGGTGATGTACAAGGGGGATTTCGGTGGAGCCCATCGCCTATGGACTGTTGCAATTCCCGATCGTGCAGTCGGCGTAGGTCACGCGGTGAAGGTGGCGGTGGCGGAACATGCTCAATTCGTGGCGATGCCCGTCGCGCTCCCCACAGTGACTTCAAACGGAGCGGTGCGGATTCGTCCGCTGGTCTGCACCTGAATCCAAACGAAGTAGCGTCCGGATTGGGGGAATACCCAGGGGAATCCGACTTGCCCGGAACGCCCCAACTCCGCGGCCATGGCGGGTGGGACGGCTTCCAGGTCGCCGCAGTTGGCATCAGCAGCCCGGGCGCCGGCCTCTCCGCCGAGTTTGGTGGCGAAGACGCGGGCAGAGGCCATCGAAAGGGAACCCGCCGGGTGCAGATGGGCGAAGACGGTCCCATCGTCGCGCATCACCGCGGCGTGACCGAGCATTCTCAGATAGGGCTCCAACTGGACCGGGGAACCATCGGACCGAGTGACGCGGGCCTTCAACACGGTGGGTTCGCCCGCCCTCATCGATTCCGCGCGCAGACTCAGACGCTGATCGTCGCCCACGTCGACGGAGGGTCCGGCTTCGGGCATGGCGGGAGCCCAGGCATCCTCTGAATTGATGGGGACGAGTGCGTTGGACACGCTCACGGTGAGACGGTTGGTGAGCGTCTGGGTCATGCCCGCCGCATGCGAGAGCTCGGTGAAGGTGCGGTAGCGTCCGGTGGGCAGTGGAGGTGAGGGGCTGAAAAAGTCACCTGTCAGGTCGCTGTTTTCCTGGGGATGCAGGTGGGCAAACGCAGGGATCCCGGCGGAGGCCTGCTCCGCGATGAGGAAGAGATGGACTCGTTGTCCGTGATCCGGGACCAGTCGGTTTGCGGGTTGGCGTTGACGCGGATCGGTCAGTCGGAGGCGAATCTCCAGACCGCGGGTTGCCGCGACCTCGGACACCTCATGCTCGAACTGCCGGTACAAAACCCGGGTGTCGTGATGCTGGTCCTCGACGCTCCACCACCGGGCGCCGCCGTAGATCATTCCCGCCACTGCCGCCGAGGAGAGCGCGGCGGCAACGGCCGCCATGCGCCAGCGGGATCGTCCGGGCGGCACGCCCGCGGGCAGGGTGGCCTCCCGGGCGGCGGCGACGGCGATGGCAACCATCCCGGCCGCCAGCCCGCAGCCCAGCAGGGTCAGCACCCAGCCCAGGGCAGACGGCAGTGGCTTGCGGACGTGGGCCACGGAGTCCACGGGAACCAGCGCAGTTCCGCCCCCGTTTCCCTGAACCTCCACTTCAATTCCATAGGCGCCGCGCGCCATCAACCACAGCGCGGCGGTGAAGCGGTTCGTTTCGCCGGCGACCCGTTTGGCGACGTCAGGACGGGGCGATCCGGTGCGATCCGTGTTCCAATGCACCGGCAGCACCCGTACTCCGGTGGGACTGCCCTGATGAACGCGCACCGAGATCTGCGCGAGTCCGGGGACGACGTCCGGTTCCCGCACCACCACCTGGACGGGAAAGTTTCCCGCGCGTCCCTCAAAGACCACATACGGACTGTTGACGTGGGCGGACGCAGGCAGCAGGAGCAGCCACCCCCAGATCATCAGAAGGATTCCCGCGCGGCTCATCGGCGAATCCGGGTCAGGAAGGTGCCGGCGGCGCTGCCGAGTCCACAGGTCACCAGGGCGAGGAGCGACATGCGGACGAGGGTCAGCGGAGTGAAGGGATCCTTCTCCACGCGCCAGAAATGGTCGCGCCATTGATCCAGTTGCGCCATGTAGCCGAGGAATCTTCCGTTGCCGGCGAACAAGGAATTGTTGGCCGCAGGACTGATGAGGAAGGCTGAGAAGAACCACTGGACCGTTACAAACAGGGCTACGAACAGGACGGCTGCCAGGAGGACCCTGAGGCCCTCTTGGATCCATTGCCGACGGCCTCCGATGAAACCGGTTCCCCTCGCCGGCTGCTGTTGAGCCGAAGGATGGGGAAGTTCAGTCACCGGGTTACCTCCGGTTCCCGTCCGGGTTTGCGCGGAGAAGGCCTGAAAGATCAGGTCAATCGCCAGTGCGGGAATGACCAGCAGCAGGGGGAAGGAGGGAGGCGTCATGTGAGTGACGCGGTTGTACACGGGGGCCAGCCCCGGTTCGGCGGCAAAGAGCGGGAGGATCCACACCATCATCGCCAGGATCGCCATGTACACCAGGGCGACCCGGGTCGCGGCCCAGCGGACGGGAGCATAGCGGGCCGCGGCGGTGAGGAAGGTGGGATACATCGCTGCCGATACGAGGTAGAAGGCGGCAGTGTGCTGGCGATTGGGGAAGCTGAACTCGGTAAGAAGAATGGAGGCCAGGGCCAGTTGGATTCCCATCGCGACGATCACCCATCCTGCGGCGGGAACGTGAGCGGAATCCCCGCCGCGATTCCGCGCCGCTGCCGCGAGCAGGACAGCCCCGGTGACCACGCCATACATGCCGGCGGCCAGCAGCGCATGGGGTGGGGACAGGATCTTGACGTCGAGCCCGTAGGCGTTGTGCCACCAGTCATCCAGTGGGGCCGAGGTCAGCATCGCGGCTGCTCCCCACAGGGTCACCCAGGCACCCAGCGGAGCCTTCGCGCCGAGCACGGAGATGGCGTTGGCGCCCGCCGTCGAACGGCGAAGGAAGGTCGCTGAAAAGGCAAGCCAGCCGGCGATCATTCCTCCCAGTGTCCCTCCGAGATAGATCATCAGGTGGGCCGGGGTCCAAAAGGTGTCCCGCCCAATCGTGGAATGCCACGAGATGTCCCACAGGATGCCGACAGTGATGCATGCGGCCGAGAAGACGAGGGTCGGGACCGGCCATCGAGGCAGTGCCGTGTGGGCGGGTATTGATGCGGCATTGGCCGGCGGCAGTGCGGAGGCTACGGGCGATACCCATTCCATGAAGCAAGCTCGCCAGCAATCCGGGATCGGTGCGAGTTCAATTCACGGCGACCCTAGAGCGACCGTGCGAAATGGAGCGCAAAGGCAATGGCCGCGGCGAGCACGGCGCTGCCCCAAAGGATGGCCCAATCGGAATGAGGACCGCGTGGCCGGATGTAGATACAGAGGCCAAAGAAGAGGGGGACCGGAAGAAAGAGGGCCATGGCCATGGCCGCTCCCGCCGCCGCGAAGCCAGCCGACGCCCCCTCTCCCAGAGAACAGGACTCGAGCACCATGCCGGCATATGCGAGCGTTCCGAATCCGGCGAGTCCCGTCAGGGGCAGCCATCCGGCAATACCCCAGGGATGCAGGCGGTAGGTGGAGGCGCCCAGCGCCCAGGCCAGAAGAAGCACCGCCAGGACGATCAGGGCGACGGGCAGGAGTGAGGGGTTCATGCGACGGTTCAGTGGAGGTTTGCCTGCCAGTATCACCACCCTGACCAATCCCCTTTCCAGTGCTTTCTCCTCCCCAAATTCAGTGACTTCCCGTGTTCTGCCGTGGCGGGGGGTTCCCTGGATCCCGAGATGGGGCGCGCCGGGCAGAGCGGAGTCAATAGAGGCTGACTTCCTGGAGCTGCCGGATCACTTCCTGGGTCCGGGCTGGGAAGTAGCGATGCAGCAAGCGATCCACTTCGGGCTCCCAATGATCGTCCGCCGTGTAGAGCTCATAGGGACCTTCCCGATACGGATGCACGTCGCGGCGATAGTCACCCCAGCGCACAGATTCGGCCACGATGGCGGGCCTAAGGTGATCCGCCAATCGTGCGTAGCGGCGCTGGCTCGCCTCGGCGGAGAGTGCACCGCCCCGTCCTAGGTTCCTCCGAGCGATCACGGCAAAGGCTGCGCGGAAATCCGCATTCCCGCGCAGCGCCTGAAAGAGGCGCGTGGGCGAACGGTCATCGTCCGCGTTCAGGATATTGGCGTCGATCGCCTCCAGGCTTCCCTCGCTGTCCCAGATGAAGAACTGGTATTTGCCGGTTGGGCGGATGCGACGGCCGGCGTACCCATTGGAGGCGGCATCCCAGTCGGCGGTCCCGCCATAGATCTGCACCAGCATCAAGTTGCAGAAGCCTTGGATGTCCACGAGTCGCTGGAACTCGCTGTATCGCCCGGAATCGTCCAGGCCGGCATTGGCCAGCGCGAAGATCTGGTTCCAAACGTCCTCCGTTCCCGACAGCACCTTGTCGGCGTTGCGGCTTTCGTAGTCGTCTGAAACTCCGCCCCAATGCGCTGCCAGAAAGGATTCGTCCGGCCGTTCGCAGGCGTTGTAGATGCCCCAGTAGAGGCCGTCGAGGTAGAGGTGGACGAAGCGTCCGCGCGCGGAGAGTTGTCCGGTCTCCCGGTAAGTCTCCCGCATGAACTCATCCCGCAGGAGGTCCCCCTGCCGCCGCTCCCGGGAACTCCAATGCAGCCAACTGTTGTTGCAGCCGGCCCGGAGAACGAGGGATTTCATTTCCTTGGGACCATCGGATCCCAGCAGCGGATACTTCAGGTTCGGTGCTCCGTAGCGGTCCCGGAACTCCAGTCGAAAGGAGTGCTTCGGACTCTCCTCTGGACGCCGGCTCCAGCCTCCCTGCACACGGACCCCGCAGTTGATGTGCACGCCCCGGGAACCGTCCGACGGGAGGAATTCCAAGGAGGCAGGACGCTCCCAGGCGCTTCCCGATTCCGTTGGGTTCGCATAAATCCCGGTGGCTGGATCGAACAGGTCGGCACGGTCCACGACCAGGGAGAGGGTCGGGAGTGTCAGTAAACTGCGGTCGAGACGTTCCCGGTAGCGCGGGTCCTCCGCCATCTCCGGGTCCATGGCGTAGTCGGCCACCACAGGTTCCCCGTCGCGAACGCCCCAGGTGACGGGGAATCCTGTCCCGTCCTGCCTGGGGACCTGCGTGGGAAAAATGAAGCTGAGAGTGTCCACATCCGTGGGACGGAAGTCCTGTCGAAATGCCGCCGCCCGCACCAGGGTGGTGGCGGTGATCGGAATCGGGGACTCGTACCGGTTGCCTCTGCCAGGCCCCGGGACCGATCCATCGGTGGTGTAGCGGATCTCCGCCCCAGGAGTTGCTGTCGAGATCGACAGAGTGAGCGGATCGGTCCGCAATCCCCGCGTATGGCTGAACTTGGTGTCTGCCACCCGGCCCATCATTTCAGACCGGTTGGTGGCCCCCGGGCTGGGTTCCACGAAAAAGGCGTGTTGTCTCAGGCTGGGTTTGGTGGCGCCGTTCCCGCTGGGATCCATCCGGGTGGGGCGGAGTCCGAAGGACAGGCCAGCCTCCATTGGGGGATACTTGGGAAGGTACTCGTGCTCGACGGTCCGGCCGTCGGGTTGGATCAGGGCCAGATACTCGCCCTTCCGCTTGAGTTGAAAACTGGTGTGGAGATCGTCCAGCCGGTTGGTCCGGTTCTTTCCCGACGCAAACACCACCACGAATCCGCCGGGAGGGAGTTCCAGCGGCGGAAAGGACCACTTTTGGGGTAAGCGAAAGTCGTCGGTCAGGTGCCATCCGGCGAGGTTCTGTGGCTGGGCCTGTGGATTGTGGATTTCGATCCACTCCGAAAACTCCCCGTCGGCGTCGGCAATGGAGGAGGTGTTTACCGCCATGATCTCCGAGATCACCAGGGAGGGTTCCCGGAGGGAGCCCCGCAGATCCCGATGGAAGATCGCCACCAGCAGTCCGAGGGTCCCGGCCAGAATGAGTCCAAACTGGGTCGGTGACAGGGTCCGGGCGGGTACCGGTTTCCGGGGGCTGGGCGATGCGCTCACCCTTCGACTCCTTCCAGACCGGTCACGTACTTGGACATCCGGGTGACGCGGAACGGGAAAAAATTGGCAATGCGCTCGTCAATGTCCGCGATGTCTCCCGAATACTTCAGTTCCATCACCGTGCTCTCCGGCAGTGTGCACCGCGCCATGAACTGATTGTCGTGGCGGTGGACCCGGTAGAACTCCAGTCCGGAGTCCACGGTGATGCGGTAGAGTCCGTCGGCCGATAAAAAATACTTTCGGTAATACCGGTTGATCAATGCCGGTTCCATCTCGGCGAGTTCTATGCGGACCGCCGGCGGAAGCCCGGAGGCGTCCAAAACTGCCAGGAGTTGGTTCACGCCAAATCCGCGCACGAGATCAAAGGGCTGCAGAGGATGGAACTCCTTGGTCCCCACCAAACCGCGCCTGATCTTGAACTCCAGCACCGGTTTGCGGATGGGGCCCAGCAGGGCGCCGTACCAGCGAATCCGCAGTTTGGTGCGGTCCGCCAAGCCGTCGATGTTCTGGAAGTAGGCGGCCAGACTGGGGCGGTCGAGATAGATGTTGTTGACCTGCCGGGGCGCGTACACCTCGCTGAATAGGGCGGGGCAGCGATGCACCCATTGCTCCACCTCCGACGTGGTGGCGTCGCAGACGTGGTACTTGCGCTCGAACCGGAACTCGTTTTCTGAACCCTCGCTCATGCCGGCTTCGGATCAGGTGCCGATGCCGCGATCTTCGACGAAGCGGACTCGGGTCTGCCCGTGCAGGTTGCGGAAATGCTGCAGACACGACTCCACCTTTCCGACGTCATCAAAGCTGACCTGGAAGGACGCCTCAATCTGGTCGTCCGTTTCGTCGAAGCGTCGGAGTTTCACCGAGCTGGCGTGCTGCTGGAGTCCGGAGACCAGTTGGGGGAGACCGGTCCCGGTGGCGCGTGGGCCCGAAAGCGTCAGGTACAGGTTGGGGCCCGGTTCACGGCCGCGGACGATGTGGCTCAGGGCGAGAATGCCGGTCAACACGGCGAAGGCGATCAGGGTGATGACGGTCTGCTGCGCTCCCAGTCCGAGTCCGATGGCGATGCAGATGAAAAGGTAGCCGAGTTCCTCGGGTTCCTTGATGGCGGCGCGGAAGCGGATGATCGACAGGGCCCCCACAAGTCCCAGGGAGAGAGCCAGGGAGGATTTGACGATGGTGATGATCAGCATCGTGGTCATGGTCAGGACCACGAAGTTGCGTCCGAAGAGCTCGCGGTTGGAGAGGGCGTGTCCAAAGCGCGCATAGATGCGGCCCAGCAAATGGGCCAGCAGGGCGGCCAGCAGGAAATTGACGAGGAACAGTCCGTAATGGATCTCGGCGCTCTGGGCGGAGAAGAACTCGAGCAGCGTTTCGTTTTTGTTCATGAAGCTTCCAGTAGGCCAGGCGCCCAACGGGCACCGTGGTGTCCGGGCGAATCCCCTGTGAGACCGGCCGGAGCAGGAGCGGACACCACGGAATACCCGATGGCCATACGAAATGTTTCGGTAGGATTGCAGCGCAAGAGTTGACGGGCCGGGACCGGCTCGGGCTTCCTGTCACTACAATGGCGCCCGCGTCCCAATCCCATCTCGACGGAGGAGTCGTCCTTCATCGCCTGCCTGCAATCCCGGTGTCGGCGGCCTCCGGTTCTCCGGAACGCAAACGGCTGCTATTGCCCGCGGGCGAATTGGCACAGTTGACGGAGGATAAGACCGCATTCCGCTACCTGGCTTGTCTGGAGCTCCGGGAGGGGACCGAGCGAGGCAACCACCTTCATCGTCGCAAGCAGGAGGCGTTCTACCTCATGTCCGGGGTGGTCACGCTATTCGCCCTGGATCCCCAAGGGGAGGATCGCGTCGAGCTTCCGCTGGAGGCGGGGGATCTGGTGTTTATTGCGCCGGGCATTGCCCATGGATTGCGGGTGCTCCAGTCCGGTTTCGCAGTGGAGTTTTCCCCGGAGCCATTCGACCCATTGGACACGGAGCGACATCCTGTGGTTCCCCGCTGATGGTTGAGGCTTCAGCTGTCCTGTGATCCCGCTGTCTGCGGCGTAGGCGCGGGGAGGTGCCCTCAAGGTTGAACTGCGAACGGGGGCTACCACGACAGATCCAGTTGAAGCTGGAACACCACGGCGCGGTCGGCGGCGGCGTGGAAGGTAGGATTCCAGACGAACTGGAGGTCGGGCTGCAGGCGGGCGAGCGGGGTCAGGTTGAAGACGTAACCAGCCTCCAGGACGGTTTCGTCCCGGGGATCTGGGATGCCGGAGACGAGCGCGGGACGGCTCCAGACAATTCCCAGACCGAGGGCATCGTTGGGCATGGAATCGATGATCCCGAGGTGTTTGAGGGGAGCCTGCACCACGAATCCGGTTCCCACCTGCGCGGAGGCATCAGTGACCGCCGAACCGCCGGCTCCGAAGCGTCCGAACCATCCCACGGGGACGCGATGGCCCAGTTGCTGTTGAAAATTGACTGCGAGTCCCCCCTGAGTGGGGCCGCCGGCGCGGGCCAGGAACGGTTGGATCCGGTAAACTCCGGGGCCGAGGCCCAGAACGTCCCGCGGCACGTAGCCAATCTCGCCCACAGTGGACCAGGTATCCCAGGTGAAATCCGTCCACGGAGCGCTGCCGGCGGAGGTGTTGCCGGCGGTGAGTCCGACCTGGGCGTACCATTCGCGGGTGGGCTGCCACTGGAGGTTCAGGCTCGGATTGTAATCGGGCAGTGGAAGCACCATGCTGTTGATCAGCGCCGAATTCAGGAACTGTCCGCGCGCCGAATTGGCGTAGGAATTGGCATCCAGATAGTTTCCCTGACTCACCATGCCGGCGAGGACCACCACTTCGCCGCGCGCGAGCGACTGTAGCCAGGCCAGTTCGGGAATACGAAACCCGTGATGTGAGGACCAGACGCCGGACGGGTTGGTAAACGTGCCCAGATTGGAGTGGGGGGATTGGGACCGGGACGCAGGACCGAATCCTTCCAGTGCCTCAATCTGAGTGCTTACCCATCCGGCGGTTGCTCCGTCGTCGGCACTGAACACGGTCCACTTGGCTGCGAAATCCAGCGTGTAGGCACCGAGTGTGGAGTCGCCCTTCACCGCATTCCCGAGATTCACGACCGTGAGGGTCTGGGCCAGCGAGTAGTTGAGGCCGATCCGTGAGAGTTCGTATTTGGCCCGCTGCAC
>JBDKKE010000407.1:0-23523 GCA_039796255.1 Verrucomicrobiota bacterium
TGCGCCAGTTGTTGCTGCAGGACCCCCAGGTCCGTCGAGGAAAACTCCGCCGGTGTCGTCATCGCCACTCAGCCTGCCCACCTCCTGGAGCCTAGTCCCGCACGCTTGCCGAAGGGACACGCTGCAATCGGAGGTGACGCCTCTGCTCAATACGCCCTCGGTCGGGCCTACTTTGATGGAATCAGCTTGCCACAAGATCGGGTCGAAGGAGTGCGCTGGTTAAAGTTGGCTGCTGCCCGAAATGTCATGGAGGCGCAGTATGCAATGGCTTTCGCCCTCGCCAAGGGCCTGGGAATTGAGCGCGACCAAGCCTTAGCGATTCAATGGTATCGCAAAGCCGCTGAGCAAGGAATGCAGGAGGCGCAATTGGCGCTCGGAAGAGCGCTTGCGGCAGGCGATGGCGTTGCGAGAGAGGAATTCGAGGCCTGCAAATGGCTACTGATTAGCAGTCAGGGTGACGAGGATGCATTGACGCAGGTCTCACCGACTCTCGGACGTGGATTTACGAATGAGCAGCGACTTACGGTGAAGCGATTGGCATCGGAATTCATTCCCAAACCACAACGATGGACTGCACCACCGCCGTAAAGCCTCTAGAGGAGAGAATTCTCAGCGCTCAGTCGGCAGGATCTCACGCCACGGGCTGCTTTCAATCGGTTGATAGCGGTGTCACCTACGGATTCGTGACTCCTTCAGAGAGCCTGGAAGTGTCGAATTTTCCCCAGCCATCCGTGTTCACCTGTGAAATCCGTGGTTCAACGTCGCGGGGCCGACGGCGGCTGGAGAACCCGGGCGGCGGTGGAAACCACTCGTTGGTCCGGATCATTCCTTGCCCGTTCCAGGGCGGCACGGGCCAAGGGATCCGACACGTGGGCTCCCAGGAGGTTCGCACCCACCCAGCGGTCATTGGGATCACCGCTCTCCAGAAAACGGCAGCCCAGGGACACCGCGCGTCGCACGTCCCCGGTTTCGCGGAAGTGGGAGAGGTATAGCCCCAGGTTCGAACGGGTTCGCGGATCCGCATCGGACTCCGCGGCGGCCATCAGGGCATCCTGCACCCCGGGAATCGAGCGGACCGTGCCATCCAGGGCGAGCGCCCATCCCGAGATATCCCGCACCCGGGGCACTCCGGTGACCAGGAGATTGGTGAGGCAGGCAATCCCCGCGGGACCCGCCCGGGCCAGCCCTCGGGAAACCTCAGTCTCCGCATAATTTGAGTTGGTGAAATGAAATCGCAGCAGCGGGGCCAGGCGGGAGATGTCCACGCCGGAATCCTCAGCCAGCAACCAGGCGGCGCGGGCGGCACGAGACTGACGTTCAGCCAGGGGCAGAGGGGGCGGATTCAGCAGCCGCCAACGGGCCGCCAGATCGCGGATTCGCTGGAGCGGAGACCTGGGTCTCTCGCTCAGGATCCGCTCCACCTCCGGCAGCGCCGCAGCCCCCATTCCCCGGAGGGCGAGCCCGGCCCGCTGGCGCTCCCGCGCCCGCTGAATGTCCGGATCCAGCAGCCTTAGCCATTGTTCCAGGGTCTTACCCTCGTACCGGGGCACCCGGGCCATGGACCAGCCAATCCATCCCGCCGCCACCAGCAGCAGCGCCCCCAGCGCAGCACCGATCCTCGTCTTGACCTGGAATTTCACGTCGATTCGTTCGCGGGAACCACTCAACGCTGCCCCCACCTTCCCGCGAAGGCAATTCACCCGATGAACAGGGGGCGAGGACGCGCTCTGACATCTTCAGGCTCCCCAAGCAGCGCCCCTTTTAGACCATCGACTGACCGCCGCCGTCGTAACCCTGGCCGTCGAGGTCAATGAGCAAGTCGCGCGGCTCAGCGCCCTTACTGGGACCCACGACTCCGCGGTCCTCCAGTACATCGAGCAGTCGTGCCGCTCGCCCGTAGCCGATCTTGAGTCGGCGCTGCAGCAGGGAAGTGCTGGCCTTTTTTTCGCTGCGGATGACATCCATGGCCTTGGCCATGAGCGCCTCATCCTCGTCGCTCATGCTGTCGTCATCGTCCGGATCCAGGGACATGGATCCCATGCTGCTGGGGGTCTTTTGCAGCGCCTGATGTATCTCTGCGTCGTAGCTTGGCTTGCCCTGGGCGGCAATGTGGGAGACCACCTTTTCGATCTCCTGATCCGTGATCAGGGCGCCCTGGCAGCGCAGGAGGCGTCCGCTGCCGGGAGGCAGATAAAGCATGTCGCCCTTGCCCAGCAGCTTGTCCGCGCCCATCTGGTCCAAAATGGTCCGCGAGTCCACCTTGGCCGCCACCTGAAAGGCGATGCGGGCGGGAATGTTGGCCTTGATGACTCCGGTGATGACGTCCACGGACGGTCGCTGGGTGGCCACGATGCAGTGGATTCCCGCCGCACGGGCCATCTGGGTGATGCGCGCGATGGCCATTTCCACATCCGCGGGGGCGACGAGCATCAGGTCCGCCAGCTCATCGATGATGACCACGATGTAGCTGAGTTTCTCCGGAATGAGGATGTCCTCGTCACGCGGCACCACAATCTCCTCGTCCACTTCCACCGCAAAACCGTCGGTGCCGGGCTCAATCTTCTCCTTCTTCTGCAGCAGCGGCAGCTCGGGCTGTTTCTCCGGCGCCGGCACTCCCTTGGGGCGCTCATTGAACGCCTTGATGTTGCGAACGCCCACCTTGGCGAAGATCTGGTAGCGCTTCTCCATCTCGTTCACCACCCAGCGGAGGGCCAGAATCACCTTCTTGGGATCGGTGACCACCGGCACCACCAGGTGGGGCAGCGCGTTGTACTGCTGCAACTCGACCACCTTGGGGTCAATCATCACGAAGCGCAGTTGGTCGGGTCCGAAGCGGTACAGCAGTGAGGCGATGATGGTGTTGATGCACACCGATTTTCCAGACCCGGTGCTGCCGGCGATCAGCACGTGGGGCATTTCGGCCAGATCGGCGATGACCGGCTGACCGTAAACATCCTTGCCCAAGGCCAGGGGAATGCGCGCCTTGGTACCCAGCCACTCCGGCGACTCCAGCAGGTCGCGCATGATGACCTTGGTCTTCACCGCATTGGGAACCTCGATCCCGACCGATGACTTCCCCGGCACCGGGGCAAGAATATGAATGCGCTCCGCCTTGAGCGCGGCGGTGATGTTGTTGGACAGCGCGACGATCTTCTCCAGTTTCACCCCGGGGGCGGGATGCAGCTCGTAGCGGGTGATGGTGGGACCACGGGTAATGTCGCCGGGGGCCACCTCGATTCCGAACTGGGCCAGCGTCTGCACCATCAGCCGCGAGTTGGCCATCAGTTCCTCCTTGGTCTCGGTGGGGCGGATGGTGTGGTCGGGGAGATTCAGCAGTTCCAGGGAGGGCAGCTGGTAGTTTCCGATCAGCGGCGTGACCGCCACGGTGATGGGTTTGTTTCGCCGCGTCTGCATGCGTCCCCGGGGCATTGGGGCGACGGGCAACGCAGCAGACGCCTCCTCATCGGTGTCGAACGGCGGCACATCCGCACCCTCCGCGGAAACCACGGCAGGTTCAGGGGTCTCCCGGGCCGCAATCTTGTCGGCATCGGGGGCCAGGGGAAGCGTCCGGGCGACCTCGGCGGCCGAAATGCGCGTCCCCTCCGTTGCGACCGCGCCGGGAAGTTTGGAAAGACTGTTGTCCTGGAAGCGCGGTTCCGGAACCGGCTTGAGGTCGGCACCCAGGCCCGATGACGCGCTTTCCGCTGTGGGTCCGGGAACGATCGGGACCGCCTCGCCCGGGTCCCCGCCCCTCCCCTTCCGCCCCGTAGTTGCCACCGCGGTGGGACCAACGGCGACCGGTGCCTCGCTGGCGGCGCGCTCCTCCAGGCGACGCGCCTCGCGGGCCAGACGCTTGGCCTCCTTCTCCAAGGCCGCCTGTTCAAATGCCAGACGCTCCTCCTCGGTCTTCGGCACCCTCACGAACAGCCGCTTCAGCACCGTAACCAGCAGAAAATCGGTCAGCAGGATCAGGCTGCCCACGTACAGGGCGCCGTACACCAGTTTGGCCCCGGTGCGGTTGAGGAAGTACACCACCAGTGCGGAGTTGAGCTGGGACCCGATCAAGCCACCCGCACTGGGCGCGCTGCCGCGTGTTCCGAGGGACGGCAGGTCGCTGCTGAACAGATCCAGCATGCCCATGCAGGACACCAGCAAGCCCAGCGCTGCCAGGGGCGCCCGCCAACCGCGGCGAAGATAGGCCAGGGCGGGCACGAAGCTGGCACCACCGAATCCGACCAGCAGCACGGGAATCAGATAGGCCGCCGCCCCCAGACCAAAGATCAGCCAGTCGGCGACGCCGGCCCCCACCCGTCCCAGGGCATTCTGGATCAGCGCGTTGGGCGGCGATGCGTTGGCGGACAAATCCCCGCGGTCGTAGGAGAACAGGGCCAGCGCCAGCGCGACGGCCAACCCGATGAGCAGGAGGCCAGTCAGCTCACCCGAGCGGACGGGAGGTTCTTCAGGGACGGGAGTCTTGACGCGCGGCACGTCCTCACGTTCTCCGCCGCACCGAACCGGACGCAAGCGGATTGCGGACCCAACCGGCCCTGCGGGAACGCCATTCTCGTCCGGCGCCACCCCCGCCCCAGGGGCCATCGAGCTCTGAATTGCATCCCGCCTCCAAAGCAGGGAGGATCTCCCACGACCCGGGATCCGCCCGCAAACCTGCCGCATGGACACACTTGGACGAGTCGCTCGGATGCTTCAGCCCACCCTCCTGGGCATCGCGCTCCTGCTGGGGGGCCTGGGGTACTACTACTATGGGTACGTCCCCGGACGCGAGGCGGTCCAGACAGAGCGACTGTTCCGACAATTGGACGAGATGTCGGATCAAATGGTCAGCAAGCTGGACCTACTCACCAACTGCCTGCATACCGCCGCCAGTACGGCGATCACCGAGGCGGCGGCAACCCCCGGGATGCTGCCGGTAACCGTGCCTCCCACCGCGTTTCGGACGGGCGTGGAATCCTTCGTCCCCCGGCTTTCGATTTCCCCTGAGTTTTCGATCAACACCGCGGACGGTAAGACGTCCAGTCCCCTGCAAAAACGAAGCGTGACGCTGCAGGTGGAACAACGGGCTCGGATCCATCCGGTGGTCTGCACGGTGCGCCTGACCACCCAACAAATCCAACTAACCGCCCGGGTCACCACCAGCCTCCGGGGGCTGATGGAACCGATCACTTCACGACACGAATTCCACGACCTCCTGCTGGTGGACAGCGAGGGGATGGCGTTGAGCCTGCTTACCAATGGAATCCCCAACCTGGAACAACTTCCCCGGCTGTTGACCGCAGGAACGCAGGGTGTGAACTCCGCCGCCACCAACCCGGTGGTCCTGAGCAACCTGGTCACCGCCATCCGCGCTCGCGCCATACTGGCCGGGAAGCCACACAGTCTGTTTCTTCAGCCACTGCCCCTGCAATTGAACATCGGTGAAGAAATCTCCCCGAGGAGCCGATGGTTTCTGGCGGGAGTGACCGAGGAGCGGGAACTCGCTCAACGGGCGCGTCCACTGCCCTACTCCGTAGTGTTCGGGTTTGCTGCCGCCGTGGTGCTATTGGCGATTCTGCTGCCGTTCCTCAACATACTCACGGCGGGGAATCACAGCACCCTGAAGAGCTACCACGTCGTCTTCCTCATCAGCGCCACCCTCGCCGGGAGTGGAGGTCTGGCCATCGCCTCGCTCCACGTTTCGGAATACTGGCATCAGGAATCGCAATTGGACGGGAAACTGGCCGACCTCGCCGCGGACATCGAACAGGACTTCCATTCCGAGGTCACCAACACCGTTGAATGGCTGGGGCGATTCAATGGGGACGCCATTCATTCGGCCTCCCTGGACGTCACCAATCGCCTCACGCTGTTCCGTCCGGACTCCCCAACGCTCCGCCCCCCCGCCGGACTGCGTATCGTGCAGTGGATCCAGGCCGACGGTCGGCAGGCGGTCAAATGGAGCGTTTCCAGCAACATGACCCCGCTCATCTGGGTAGGTGACCGTCCCTATGTGCAGGAGATCCTTTCCCGACGCGGTTATCCAGTGGATTTGCCCAGTGCGGAATTCGGAACCACGCGGCGCTTCCATCTGCTGCCGATCTATTCACGCCTCCGGGCCGAGAATGTCTTGGCGTGCTCCATCGCCGCCCCGGCCCCGGTGGTGGCGGGCCGGAGCAACCTGGCGGTGGTCTGCGCCGAGTTTGAACCTCAATCCCTGATGCGGGCGTTGCTGCCGGCCGGCTACCAGTTCGCCGTCGTGGATCGGGAAGGCCTCGTCCAGTTTCACAGCGATATCCGCCGAAATCTTCGGGAGAACCTGCTGGTCGAGTGTGACGGCAATCCGCGCCTCCAAGCCGCCCTGGAGGCGCGAAGCGCTGATGAGTTTGCCGGTGACTACTACCAGCGACGGCATCGCCTCCACGTCACCCCCCTACCGGGGCTGCCGTGGACCCTGGTTGTCTTGCGGGATCACCGCCTGCTGGATGCCATCCGAACCTCCCAGGTCACCACCCTGCTCTCCGTACTTGCCGCCGCCGCGCTGGTCATTGTGGCGGTCCTGTGGATGGCTACCGGGGTGGGTCACCTCATCCGGGGCCGCTCTGCCGGACTGCCCCGGTGGTTCTGGCCCAACCAGGCTTGCCTGCCCTCGTATCGCATCTCCTCCCGGATTCACGCGACGATTCTGGCCCTGGTGGTCCTGCTGACCCTGACGCAATTCACCCTGTCTCGGCACCCCGGCATCTTCCTGTTCCTTTTTGGACTGGGGCCGCTCGCTGCGGCGGTCTCCTGCCTGTTACTGCGTTGGGCGACCGACCGGAGCCCCTCGGGCAGAAATACGCTCGTGTCCGCGGCAGACCAACGGCTGTACGTGAGCTGGCTGGCCACCACCCTGGTGGTGTTGGTCATCCCCAGTTCACTGCTGGTTCACCGGGTGATTGCCGAGATTGAATCGGAGCGTTTCGTCCGCTGGACCAACTCCGGGCTCAGCGATGCGCTGCGCGCCCGGCTGCTGGAGCAGGTGGAACCGAACCAATTCTTCGAGGGAACCCGCGCGGGACAATACCCCTCGGTTTTTCAGGATTCCGAATGGTCCTGGATCCCGGACTCAGGCACCCCGGCTCATCCCACCCCCGACCCAGACACGCGCTTCCACAGCCTGCTGCAGATCCTCCGGGGAAGTATCGTGGACCCGGACCAACCCGGTTCGCGGATGCACGGCTGGGGGGTACCCATGGCCGCGGACGGAAGCTGGTGGTCCACCCGTATCGGGGACCACCTGGTTTTCGAACGCCGGTTATGGCATCCCGACGCAGGCGCGGGCACGACCAGGATCTCCTCCCGCCTGCTGACCTTTCCCTCCCTGGGCCAGGGGGACCGCTGGGGCGCGTTCAGCCTGCTCGGTATCCTGTTGGGACTTCTGGCCGCATGGATCGCCGCTCACTTCATCGCGGTCCGGGTCCTTCTGCTGCGCCAAACTGCCGACGACGCCGCGCCACTCCCCAGCCTCCTGGCTCTCCAAACCCAACCCCCATCCGCTGGGTTACCCACGGAAGTGACAGCGGAGGAGGAGTCTGTTTCTCGCCTTGTGCACCGGGAAAGCGCCCGGACTCACTGGAACGACGGGACTGCGCCAATCGTCGGGCCGGTTCCGCGCGGCTCCATTCTGATCCTGGACTGGCGGCAACGAACAGACTCGCCCAGTCACGAGACTGTGCAGCACTGGATTAGCCAGGCCACGGAGAACGACTGCCAGGTGGTTCTCCTCTCCACCGCACCCACCGTGATCCAATCGCTGCGGCAACGGGGCGCCACGATAGTCGTCGCCGGCACGCCTGTGCCTCCCGGCAAACAGGCATTGGACAAAGTCCTCGACCTCCTGGCCGCCGAGTACGAGCGGCGGTGGACCGTCTGTACGCCGGCGGAACGACGGGCACTTCAGGAGATGGCGTCTACGGGATTCGAAGATGCCAACAACCCCGCCGTCGCCAGTCTCCTGCACCGGGGCTGGCTTCGCCTGGATCCCAACCTGCGCATTCCCGGAGGCAGCTGGCGACGGCATGTGCTGTCCCTGCCTCCGGTGGAAACTCCGTCTGCGGAAGGCGGGTCGTCAGACAGCCAATGGAAATGGATCCGCACCCTGTTGGTGGTCGCCGCCCTGGGCATCATGGCGTTTCTCATGCTAACCCAACCGGACACCTGGCAACGCACCACCGGCGTCATCGCCGGCCTGCTTGCCGGCATCAAGTTGATGGGGGACTTCCTGGGAACCGTCCGCAAGGAGGCCGGCGCAGCGGACACGAAGTGACTGGCCATTGACGATCACCCCTCGACGATGGCGATCCGCGTCGGCATTCGCCGGGGATTTCTCGCCAGTGGACGCTCGGTGGGGCTCAATGGCGCCGCGCTGATTGAATGAACGCCGATCTCCCCACCCATTCGCTTGACCGTCTCCGCTCGGAAGGGGACGTGAACATCTCTCCCAACCGGAAACAGTGGGCCGCATCTCATCTGGGAGCGGAAACCCAGGCCACTCTGGCGGCCGACGCGGACCATTTTCTCCACCAATCGCTATCCACACCCTGCCTCAACGTACTCCGCCACGCCGAGGGAGCCTGGATTGAGGATATTGAGGGGCGCCGCTACCTCGACTTCCACGGCAATAACGTCCACCAGGTGGGATTCAGCCATCCGCGGGTTGTGGACGCGATCAAGCGTCAACTGGACGAACTCAGTTTCTGCACCCGCCGCTATACCTGTACGCCGGCCATCGATCTCGCGCGGCGCCTCGGCGAACTCGCGCCGGGAGATCTGCGCCGGGTGTTGTTCGCCCCCGGGGGTACCAGCGCCATCGGGATGGCCCTGAAACTCGCGCGGGTGGCCACAGGACGCTTCAAGTTTGTCTCCATGTGGGACTCCTTTCACGGGGCCTCCCTGGATGCCATCTCCATTGGCGGCGAGGCGGTGTTTCGCCAGGGCATTGGGCCGCTCCTGCCCGGATGCGAGCATGTCCCGCCTCCCGAGCCGACCCGGTGTCCCTTCCGCTGCGGACACACCTGCAGCCTGGCCTGCGCCGACTACATTGAGTATGTGCTGGAGAAGGAGGGCGACGTGGCTGCGGTCATTGGCGAAACCATCCGCTGCACGCCGTTCATTCCGCCCGCCGATTACTGGAAGCGAATCCGCGCCGCCTGCGACCGGCACGGCGCCCTGCTGATTCTGGATGAGATTCCCATCGGACTCGGACGCACCGGGAAGATGTTTGCCTGCGAGCACTACGACGTCGTTCCGGACATGCTGGTGCTCGGAAAGGGATTGGGCGGGGGAGTCTTTCCCCTCGCGGCGCTGCTGGCGCGGGAGTCCCTCAACGTCGCCACCCGCACCGCCCTCGGTCACTACACTCACGAGAAGAATCCGGTCGCCTGTGCCGCAGGTCTGGCCACGCTGGACGTGCTGCGCGACGAGGATCTGGTCGGCAATGCCGCGCGGCTGGGTGAGATTGCTCTGGGTCGGATGCGCGAGATGAAGGCGCGTCATCCGATCATCGGGGACATCCGCGGGAAAGGCCTGCTCATGGGAATCGAACTGGTCCGTCCGGGAGGAATCCCGGCCACCGACGAGGCGGAACGGGTGATGTACGCGGCGCTGTCCCGCGGACTTAACTTCAAGGTCACCATGGGCAACATCCTCACCCTCACCCCGGCCCTAACCCTGACTGAGGCTGAACTCCATCAGGCGCTCACCCACCTCGACGACTCCATCGCCGAAGTAACGCAATAGCCGGCATCCTTCTCTCTGAGTCCCCTGCTCCTTCTCCCATCCGTGTTTATCCGCGCTATCCGTGGTTAAACCATCAGCGGTTTGATCAATTCGCCGGCGACATCGGTCAGCCGGAAGTCACGTCCCTCGAACCGGTAGGTGAATCGGGTGTGCTCGATGCCCAGGAGGTGCAGCAGGGTGGCGTGCAGGTCGTGCACACTCACTGGGTTCTCCGCAATGTTGTAGCCGAAGTCGTCGGTGCGACCGAACACGACGCCCGGCCGGATACCCCCACCCGCCATCCAAAGGGAGAAGCAGCGCGGGTGGTGGTCACGTCCGAAACTGTTCTTGGTGATGTCACCCTGCGAATAGGCGGTGCGTCCGAACTCCCCGCCCCAGATCACCACCGTGTCCTCCAGCATGCCCCGCTGCTTGAGGTCGCGGATTAGGGCGCCGCTGGCTCGGTCCGTATTCTTGGTCTGCGCCTTGATGCCGTCGGGAAGTCCACCGTGGTGGTCCCAGTCCCGATGACACAACTGGATGAATCGCACACCGCGCTCGGCGAGGCGCCGGGCCAGCAGACAGTTGTTGGCAAAGGACGGCTTGCCCGGCTCGGCGCCGTAGGACTCCAGGACCTCCTTTGGTTCACTGCCCAGATCCATCAACTCCGGCACGCTGGTCTGCATGCGGAAGGCCAGCTCGTAATTTTCAATATGTGTGGCGATGGCTGGATCCCCCAGCACACCCAGTTGCTTCCGGTTGAGCGCCTGCATGGCATCCAGCAGCTCGCGACGCGACTTCCCGCTCATGCCCGGCGGATTCGACACGTACAGCACCGGATCCCCCTGGCTGCGCAACTGCACGCCCTGATAGTCGGCGGACAGAAAGCCATTGCCCCAATAGCGCGCCTGCAATGATTGTCCGCCGCTGCCGCTCACCAGCACCACAAAGGCGGGAAGATTCTCATTTTCAGAGCCCAGGCCGTAGGCCGCCCAGGCCCCCATGGTGGGACGTCCCGGCTGCTGATTGCCGGTCCCGAAGAAGGTGACCGCCGGATCGTGATTGATGGCGTCCACGTGCATCGACCGGATCAGCGCGATGTCGTCCGCCACGCTGCCAATCCCGGGAAGCAGCGAACTCATCTCCATTCCCACCTTCCCGTAGCGCTGGAACTCGAAGGGCGATCCCACGCACTTCAGTACCGACTGCCCGGCGGTCATGCCGGTGATGCGCTGTCCCATGCGCACACTGGGCGGCAGCTCTTCCCCCGTCATGTCCTTGAGCTTGGTCTTGGGATCGAACAGATCGAGGTGCGACGGCGCCCCGGACTGGAACAGGTAGATGACCCGCTTGGCCCGTGGGGAATGATGCAGCGTGCCCAGCGCCCCCTTCGAGGTCGCCGGAGAGGCCGCGGCACCCGTCGCCTCCGACGGCAGCAGCGAGGCCAGCGCCATGGCGCCTAGCCCGGTGGTGCTGCGGGACAGGAAGGCGCGACGGGTGAAGATTTGTTCGAGGTCGGATGAGAAAAACATGTCAGTCCCACGGGTTCAAAACGGCGGCACCGGTCCGCATCAAATCAGAAACATTTCGGGTAACCACCGTCAATTGGTGGGTCAGCGCGGTCGCTGCAATGAGTGCATCGATCACCGGCAGCGGGTCTCGGAGCGATCCGGCCAACTGCCCCCAGCGAACGGCCACCTGTTGGTCGACCGGGAGGATGCGCCCACTGAACCATTCCGGAACGTCACGCCGGATCCATCGATCCAGCCGTGCCCTGCGGGTGGAATCGGGCGTCTGCATCAATCCCTTTTCCAGTTCTCCCAGGGTCAGCACGCTCAAAAATAGCCCATCCTGATGTTCCACCAACCACCGGAGAACCGCGGCATGCGGCGACTTCCGGCTCAACTCGGAAATGACGTTGGTGTCCACCAGCCAGCTCATAAGGTCACATCACGGGGGAGGCTCTTATCGCGCTCGAGATTCAGCTCGAGACCTCGGATCGGTTCAAACAGCTCGAGGATACCCTTCTTTCGGGGCTTCGATTTTTGAAAATCGGCAACCGAAACCACAACGACCGCAGGCTCGCCATGCCGGGTCACGGTCTGCGGCCCCCGGGTCAGCGCGTGCTCGACCACCAGACTGAACTGGTTCTTAGCCTCCTGAAGTTGCCAGACATTCTTCATGGGACACAAATTGGCACCAGCTTTCTGGCCAGTCTAGCCAGATTCCCACGGGTTCACCGGGTGATTGTTTCGTTGAGGTTGAGCAGCACGTTGGCCACGGCGGTCAGGGCGGCGAGTTCGGCGGGATCCGCGTTCTCCGGCAGCTTCGATTCACCGACCTTGAGCAGTTCGCCCGCCGCAGTGGGATCCGCCCGGTAGGTGGCCAGCTGGGTGCGGTAGGCCTGTTGCAGAACGACCACCTCATCGGACTGCGGCTTGCGCCCGAGGGTGTGGCGAAAGGCCTTCACCAGACGCCGGTCCACATCGGACGGCTCTTCCTTGAGAACGCGCTGGGCCAGTCCGCGGGCGGCCTCGACAAAGGCCGGATCATTCATCAGCACCAGCGATTGCAGGGGAGTCTGGGTCCGCTGGCGGAGGAAAGTGCACACCTCGCGGTTCGGGGCGTCGAAGGTCGCCATCGACGGGTAGTGCGCCGAGCGCCGCCAGAAGACATACATTCCGCGGCGGTACAGCAGGTCGCCGTGGTCCTGCTCGAATTTGGAGTCCGTGCCATCCCAAAGCCCGTCCGGCTGGTAGGGCTTGACGCTTGGCCCGCCGATCTTGGGATTCAGGAGTCCGGAGACAGCGAGCGCATTGTCGCGGATCATTTCCGCCTCCAACCGAACCCGCGGTCCACGGGTCAACAGGCGGTTGTAGGGATCGCGCTCCAGCAGGGCGGGCGTGGTGACGGCCGACTGGCGGTAGGCCGCACTGGTCACCATGAGCCGCACCAGCGACTTGATGCTCCACGGCGGGGCTCCGCGGACGATGGAACCGTTCGCTCCCGGACCCGGCGGTGTCCCCTCCCGGAACTGCGTTGCCAGCCAGTCGAGCAACTCCGGATGGCTCGGCCAATCCCCCTGGGAGCCAAAGTCGTTGGCCGTCTTGACCAACCCGTTTCCGAAGAACATCGCCCAATATCGGTTCACGGTGACCCGGGCCATGAGCGGATGCTCCGGGGCGACCAGCCAACGGGCCAATGCCAGCCGATTGGTGGGCCCCGCCGGGAGGGGTGGCAGGATCGCCGGAGTGCCCGGCGCCACCCGCTCGCCCTTGTTGCGGAAATCGCCGCGGACCAACTGGAAGGTCTCCCGCGGCGGATCCATTTCCTCCATGATCATGGTGGTGGGAATCTTCGCGTAGAAGGTGTCCTTGCGCTGGCGCGCCCGGGCCAGGGCCGCCTCCGAGCGAAGGTAATCCACCGCATGGTTCTCCCGGTAATAACGGGCGAGATCTCCCCGCTCCTCGTCACTGCGGGCGCCCCGGGATTTGGCGAGGATGGGACGATACCCTTCAAAGGTGAGCGCGACCGCCTCGTCTGCCGGCAGCACGCGGTTGAAGAAGCGCACGTCGTCGACCTGGCCGGTCAGGAACGCCTCCCCGTGGCGCGAACCAATCCGGAGCGGCTCGGTGGTCGCCACGGAATTGGTCAACCGGTCCTTCTCCACCTCGACGTCCTTCAACCGGCCGTTCACGTACAACTTGACTCCCGCCGCCTTGCCGGACCCGTCGCTGGTCAGCGCGACGTGCAGCCACTGGTTTTGGGGCAACTGCTCCCGGGTGCGAACCTTCAAGGCGTCGTCCGGCCACGCATGGGATAGATGCGCCTGCAACCTCTTGTCGCCCACCAGAAGATCATATCCGCGATATCCCGGGGCCTTTTCCATGCGACTCAGAATCGCCCCGTCTCCCTGCAGCTTCACCCAGGCGGCGATGCTGAAGGCGTTGGTGCGGTCCACAGACATCAGCGGACCCAGTTCAGCGTGACCCGTGCCGTCCAGTTTCAACGCCTTGCCCAGGCGGGCGTCGGCATACTCCGGCGCGTTCGTCCCCCGATACTGTCCACCGCCGTCGAGCGTGCCGTCCAGCGTGAGATGCACCAGCGGCGCCTCCGCAGCGGGCGGGATCGGCGGACGCTCCTGCAGCTCCCGCTCCCATTTTTCCTGCGTCTCACCAAGTTCGTTGGTGCGGTCCTGCAGGGTCTTCTCCGCATCGCGCAGGGTGAAATCCGCCTCAACAAACTGCCGCGCCTGCTCGATCGACGGCACTGGGAGCCGGGGGGGCGGATTGTCGGTCCGGATGCGGTCCAACCCCTTCTCCGGCACGTTGTGAAAGAACGCGTAAAGCCGGTAGAATTCACGGGTGGTGAGCGGATCGTACTTGTGGTCGTGACACTCGGTGCATCCCACGGTGAGTCCCAGCCACACGGCGCCCAGGGTGTTCACCCGGTCCACCACGTACTTGTTGAGATACTCATCGGGATCGGCGCCACCCTCGTCATTGGTCATGTTGTTGCGCACAAATCCCGTGGC
Source organism: Verrucomicrobiota bacterium (assembly GCA_039796255.1). Lineage (GTDB taxonomy): Bacteria > Verrucomicrobiota > Verrucomicrobiia > Limisphaerales > UBA9464 > UBA9464. Next base: position 14,285 of record JBDKKE010000407.1, read on the forward strand.
AATGCGCTGGCTCGGGGTGGGATCGGGCAACAGGTCGCCCGCCAACTGTTCCACCGTAAAGCGGTCGTAGGGCATGTCAGCATTGAAAGCGTCAATGACCCAGTCCCGCCAAAGCCACATGAACCGTACCCCGTCAAAGTGGTAGCCGCTGGTATCGGCGAAGCGCGCCAGGTCCAGCCAGTTTTGCCCCATCCGCTCCCCGAAATGGGGGGAGGCGATGAGCCGGTCCACGACACGCTCATAGGCGTCCGGACTCCGGTCGGCGAGAAAGGCGTCCACCTCCTCAATGGTGGGCGGCAGACCGGTGAGGTCAAAGGTGGCCCGGCGGACCAACGCGTTCCGGTCGGCCTCCGGATTCGGTCGAAGCCCCTCCTTCTCCAGGCGGGCGAGAACAAAATGGTCCACCTCGTTCTCCGACCAGCGCCGGTCCTTGACCGGCGGGAGCGCCGGACGCTCCGGCGGCAGGAAGGACCAATGCTTCTGCCAGGCCGCCCCCTCCTTCACCCAACGCTGCAAGAGCGCGATCTGAACCTCCGTGAGAGGCTTGCCATGCTTCGCCGGCGGCATGAGGTCGTCGGGATCGGTGGCGATGATGCGCTGCAGCAGGGTACTCTTGTCCGAATCGCCGGGCACCAGGGCGCGCTGACCCGACTTGAGTTCCCTGAACGCATCCGCCTCGGTGTCCAGTCGCAAACCGGCCTTGCGCTTGCCTTCGTCCGGACCATGACAGGCATAGCAGTGATCGGATAAAATCGGACGGATCTCCCGGTTAAAATCCACCCGTACGGACGCAGGGGCTGGCTCCGCGTGCAGGCGGACAAGACTCGAGGCAAGCCCCAGCCACCACGACCATCGGACGACCGCGTTCAAGCCGGCGAACATGGGGGAAGATTGAAGACGGGACGCCGCGGCATCAACCTTGCATCTGAATTCCCGGATGATTCTTGGCCCATTGACGTCCCCGTGAACGACCCAACTGCGGCGTTGGCGGCCCGGGCGACCTCCGATATTCTCCCCCGTCTCCTGAACGTTGCGGCAGAAACGGGGAAGATCCGGGCGCATCTGCCCCCTTCAGAACCTCCGTGGACGGACAGGGAACGAGTCTCATGCTGCGCAGCGTCATTTGTCTGCTCCTGTCCTGCCTGATTGTCCGCACTGCGGCCGAGGACGCACCGGGCGCGGCGGTGTCCACCAACCACTGGGCCTACCAGGCACTGACCCGCCCCCGGATGCCGCATGCTCCCGGCGTGGCGATGCGCAATCCCGTGGACGCCTTCATCCACTCCCGGCTTGCGGAAGCGGGTGCGCCCCTCTCCCCCGAAGCGGACCGCCGCACCCTGCTCCGGCGGATCACCTTTGACCTCACCGGCCTGCCGCCGACACCCGCTGAACTGTTGAGTTTCGTCGCCGACCCCGCTCCCGAGGCCTACGAGCGTGTCGTCGACCGCCTGCTCGCCGATCCTCGCTATGGCGAACGCTGGGCCCGCCACTGGATGGACGCCGCTCACTTCGCGGAAACGCATGGGCACGATCAGGACCGCATCCGGGAGAACGCCTGGCCGTACCGGGATTACCTGGTCCGCTCCTTCAACACCGATACCCCCTACGCCCGATTCGTGCAGGAACAGGTCGCGGGCGACGCCCTGTTCCCCGGGCAGCCGCAATCCACGGTCGCCCTGGGCTTCATTGCCGCGGGCCCCTGGGATGAAAGTTCCTTGCGGGACATTCGGGAGGACACCCTCGACCGGCAGATCGGCCGCTACCTCGACCGGGACGACATGGTCAGCACCGTGATGAGTGTGTTCACCAGTTCCACAGTGCACTGCGCCCGGTGTCACGACCACAAGTTCGACCCCATCTCCCAGAGGGATTACTACGCACTGCAGGCGGTGTTTGCCGGGGTGGAGCGCGCGGAACGAACCTTCGACTCCGATCCCGCCGTGCATGTCCGACGACAGGAGCTTCGCCACCGGATGCGCCAGATAGAGCGCCAGGAGCGAGACTACCTGCTCGGCCCGGAAGCCACGGCACTCGTTGCGCGCTGGGAGGCCGATCAAACCCACCGAACCTCGGTCTGGCGGACCCTTTCTCCCGAAACCATGGTCTCCTCGGGTGGCGCCACCCTCGTCGGGCAGCCGGACGGATCGCTGCTGGCCAGTGGGATCCGTCCCGACCGCGACATCTACACCCTCACCGTCCCGGCTCCGGAATTCACGGTGACCGCCGTGCGCCTGGAATTGATACCCGACGATTCGCTGCCGAAGCGTGGGCCCGGAAGGCAGGAGCAGAACGGCAACCTGCACCTGAGCGAATTCGAGGTGCAACTGGTGGAGTCCGGTTCAAAGCCGCCCCGCCCCCTACCCCTGGTGAATCCGTCGGCTGACTTCAATCAGGAGGGCTGGACCATTGCCCACGCCTTCGATGGAAATGCGAAAACCGCCTGGGGCATCCATCCCCGGGAGGGCGAGGCGCACCAGGCCACGGTGGAACTGGCGGAGCCGCTGCGGGCACCTGAAGGCGCCCGCCTGGTATTCGTGCTGCGCCAGGAACATGGCGGGGGACACCTCATCGGACGCCTCCGCCTTTCGCTGACCGATGCCGCGACCCCGGTCCGCATCCTGCCAGAAGCCATCGAACAAAGGCTCGCCGTGGCGTCCGCAGATCGCACGCCGGAGCAGCGGATGACGCTGGCAACCCACGTGCTCTCCGAAGCCACCCGGGTTGCATTGGCCACCCTGCCGCCCCCCTCCCGGGTCTATGCCGCCGCTGCCGACTTCACTCCGGACGGGGGCCTCAAACCCTCCCTAAAGCCGCGCACCGTTCAGCGCCTGCGCCGTGGGGAGATCACCCAGCCGCTGGAAATCGCGGCGCCCGGCGCCCTGGCCTGCGTGGCGGCCCTGCCCTCCCGATTTACCGTCGACGATGCCGAGGAGGAAGGCGCCCGCCGCGCGGAACTCGCCCGCTGGCTGGCGTCACCCGACAACCCGCTCACCTGGCGTTCCATCGTCAACCGGGTGTGGCATCACCACTTTGGACGCGGGCTGGTGGATACCCCAAATGACTTCGGTCGCATGGGCAGCGCCCCTTCCCATCCTGAACTACTGGACTGGTTGGCCGTCTGGTTTCGCGACGACGCCCAGGGGTCACTGAAACAACTGCACCGCCTGCTGGTCACCAGCGCGACCTATCGCAGGGCGAGTCAGTGGTCCGTCGTCGGTGGTCCGTCGCCCTTGCGTACAGACACCGCCGCCCCACTGAACACTTCTCCCGACCCCGACAATCGACTGCTCGGGCGAATGAACCGCCTGCGGATGGATGCCGAGTGCGTGCACGATGCGATTCTCCAGGCCAGCGGCGGACTGGACCTGCGCATGGGCGGCCCCAGCGACCGCCAGTTTGACCTGCAACCCGGCATTCACGTCACCCCCCGCGTGGACTACCTGAAGTTTGACGCGAACTCCGCGGCCGGCCGGCGGCGGAGCGTGTACCGCTTTCTCTTCCGCACCCTGCCCGATCCGTTCATGGAGGCTCTGGATTGTCCCGCCGGCGACCAACTGACCGCTGTACGCAACAACTCCGTCACCGTTCAACAGGCCCTGGCCTTGTGGAACAACGCCTTCGTGGCGCGCCAGGCGGAACACCTGGCGGAACGATTGCAGGCCGAGTCCGTGGCGCCCGAGCAACAGATTCAACGGGCCTTCGAACTCACCTTGGGGCGGCCGGCAACGGCCAGGGAGGTTTTGGAATTCGGGGAGTATTCGGCGCGGCACGGACTCGCGAACGCCTGTCGCCTGCTGCTGAACAGCAATGAGTTCGTATTCGTGAACTGAGGCGTTCCGTTCAAATCCTCACCTTGAAGGCTTCCCCCTTCTGCACGCTGAGCACGAACGCGGCGAGCAGGTCAGGGATCTGGTCGAGGTCCTTGAGAGACACCACCTCCACCGGGGAATGCATGTAACGGTTGGGCAGGCTGACCAGCGCACTGGGAATGCCTCCCCGCGTCCAGAAGATGACGTCCGTGTCGGTGCCACTGGAGGAACTCATCGCCTCGTGCTGCAGCGGGATGCCCCGCTCGGCGGCACAGGATTCCAGGCGCTCAACGACCTCGGCGTGATTGCATCCGCCGTGGGTCAGCGTTGGCCCGGCTCCCAGTTTGATGTCCCCATGCTGGCGCTTATCCACGGTGGGAATGTCGGTGGCATGCGCGACATCCACCACCACCGCCACATCCGGATTCAGCGAGTAGGCGATCTGGCGGGCACCCAGCAGTCCGACCTCTTCCTGAATGTTGGAAACTGCGCACACCTCCGCAGCGTACTTTCCTTTCTCCGGCTGAAGCCGACGCAGCGTCTCCGCCACAGCCCAGGTCCCGATGCGGTTGTCGAAGGCGCGGGCGACCGCCAGGTCGCCGCGGAGCCGTTCAAATCGGTCGGCGAGCGTCACCGGGTCGCCGATGCGAAGCAGCTTCAACGCCTCCTCGCGGCTTTCGACGCCGATGTCCAGAAACAGGTCATGAATCTTGGGCTCCTCCTTCTTGTCGTCTCCCCGGGTGAGGTGCGGCGCCACCGAACCGAACACCCCGGGCACCGGCCCCCCGCGCGCATGCACCACCGCCCTTTGCGCCCGGGTGATGGCCGGATTAATTCCGCCGGCCCGGCGCACGTGGATAAAGCCGTCGTCGGTGATGTAGTTTACCGTCATGGCAATCTCGTCCGCGTGCGCCGCGAGCATGATCCTCGGTGAACCCCCACGGTTGGCCACCGCCACGCAGTTCCCGTGGGCATCACTGTAGGTGTCATCGGCAAACGCCTTCACGTAATCCATCCACACCCGCTGTCCCCGGGTCTCGTGACCGGTGGGACTGGGCGTGTTGACGAGGTTTTCGAGAAACTGAAGCGATTCTGGACGCATGCGACCAGCACCGTACGCAGGTCGGGACTCCGGGCAAGTCCGACATCCTACCCCAATCCCGGCCCCCTGGAGGGACGAGGTGTCCGAGTCCCCATATTCCCGCAGCGCTTGTGGAGTTACCCGAGGGAACGTGGGTAGCGCTGGGCGCGTGGGGCTTCCCGCGATCCCCGATGGGGTGTGCCGGGGCGCTGGCGGTGGATGATGGGGACTCGCGAAGCTCGTCCCTCCTTGCCGGGGGAGGGACGATCTCCGGGAGTCCCCATTTCTGCCGCTGCCGACCCGAGTCGCGAAGTTCTGCGGATCGGACACCCCGTCACTGACAGCGCTCGCCGTCCTCGCCGGTTCCGCCTAGGATCTGCCGTCGAAACGATGAGCATGATTGTTGTCCAGGGTCCCCAATTGCCGGCGGACGCCGCTGCCCAACTCGCCACTCTCTCCCGAGCCCGCTCGGTGACCCCGGCGGGGGTCAATGCCCTGCGGATCGACGGCGGGATTATTCATGAAGACGTGACGGCGTATTGCACCCGGCACCGCCTCGATGCCACCCCTCTGGAGTCCCTCCGGCCGCTGTCCGAATTCCGGCTGCTGGCCATGGACATGGACTCCACGCTCATCACCATCGAATGCATCGACGAAATCGCTGACTTTGCGGGAGTCAAACCCCAGGTGGCGGCCATCACCGGCGCCGCGATGCGGGGCGAACTGGACTTCCCCGGAGCACTCCGGGCGCGGGTTGCGCTCCTGAAGGGTCTGGTCGAAGACGCCCTTCAACGGGTCTTTGACGAACGCCTCCGATTGTCCCCCGGGGCCGAGACCCTGTTGTCCGCCGCCCGCGCCGCCGGACTCAGAACCCTGCTGGTTTCGGGAGGATTCAGCTTTTTCACCCGGCGCCTGGCCGAGCGGCTGCACCTCGACCTTACCCTGGCCAACGACCTGGAGATCCACGGGGGAGTCCTGACCGGACAGGTCCTCGGAAGCATCGTGGATGCCGACGCGAAGGCCGCCCGGGTCGCGTCCGCCTGCGCGGATCTCGGATGCACCCCAGATCGGGCCATCGTGATCGGCGATGGGGCCAATGACCTTCGCATGATGAAGACCGCCGGACTGAGCGTCGCCTTCCGCGCCAAGCCCGTGGTGCAGCAGCAGGCCCATGCGGCCCTCAATTTCAGCGGATTGGACGGCGTCCTGAACCTGGTGGCCGCCTGATCCTCTTGCGCGCGCGATTCCCCCAAGCACCTTCCCGCCATCGCATGAACGCAGCAGCAGTTCCCGCGGAGCCCAACGATGACGCCATTGCCGAGGCGATCCGGAGGGCGGAGTCCACCACATCGGGGGAAATCCGGGTGTTTCTCTCCCGCCACCCGTGCCCGGATCCGGCCAGGGCGGCGAGGCAGGAGTTCGTGCGCCTCGACATGACTCAAACTCCGCTGCGCAACGCGGTGCTGCTGTACGTGGCGCCAAAGTCCAATGCGTTGGCGGTGGCGGCTGACGAGAGTGTCCGTTTTCGTTGCGGTCCGGAGTTCGAGGCCGATATCGACGCAGCAGCACTGCCCCTCTTGCAGGCCGGCAAGGTCCAGGCGGCCCTGATGGCCGCCATTGCGTGCGCGGGAGAGCACCTCGCCCGCCACTTCCCGCCCCATTCGCTGGATCGCGACGACCTTCCCAACAGTCTGATCCGGGATTGATCAGTGGCCAAAGAAAATGGGGCTGCCCACCCCTTCCAACCCGGCGGACTGCCCCAGAGACGCTCGCACGTCCTATCTGAGTTACTCACTTATTCCGTGACTCATCAATTAAAAATTATTCCGGTGGGAGTCGCCCGGTGCATTCAGGAGTTGGCGGTGGGAGTTTGGAAACGAGGTCAGCAAGGCTCGGGGATTGGTGGGACGAGGGAACAGGCCTCGGTCTGCCCTGGATTCCTCTGCGTCCCTGGCGACCTGCGTGAAACGCCGACGGGAGAGGCTCACGCCATGGACGCGGAGGACGCGAAGGAACACCGCGTGGATCCGCCAGGATTTTGTCCCCATCCCAGCCGTCCGAATGCTTTGACCGCCTCGTTCCCAATTTTCCACTGCCAACGTCCGAAGGCACCGGTCTCCGCAGTGATCCCACGCTGCATCTTGTCGAATCGTCGCGATCCTGTTTCCGTCTCGGTCACTCCATGAAGCTGCCGCTGACCGCCCTCCTCTCATTCGGACTCTTCACTGCTGGCGTCCTGGCCACCGACTGGTCGAACTGGCGCGGGACCGACGGCCTTGGAATCAGTCCCGACTCCGGTTTCCCCATCGAATGGTCCCGCGAACAGCACGTGAGATGGACCATCCCCGTCTCCGGCAAGGGCGCTTCCTCTCCCATTGCCGTGGGCAACCGGGTGTACCTCACGGCGCAAACGGCGGACACCGGATTGCACGTCCTCTCCTTCGACCGAATCCAGGGCGCCGAGGTTTGGGACCGCAAGGTGGGTGAAGGAAACGGCAAGGCCCACCAACTCCACAACATGGCCACGCCCACGCCGGTCAGCGACGGTCGGCACGTCTGGGCGCTGTTTGGCACCGGGGATCTTGCCTGCCTGTCGACCGACGGCAGCGTGGTCTGGCACCGCAATCTGGGGAAGGAATATGGCCCCTACACCGCCAATCACGGCTACGGATCCTCGCCGATGCTGCTCAATGGACGGCTGTACGTGGCCATGATGCATCAGGGGCCCTCCTATCTGCTCGCAGTGGACGCGCATTCCGGCACCAATCTTTGGAAGGTGGACCGCAATCTGGGTGCCCGGGAGGAGGCCAACGATTCCTACTCCAGTCCGGTGTTCGTTCGCGACGGCCAAGGAACCGAGGTCCTCCTCGCTGGTGCGGAGGCCGTCACGGCCTACGACCCGGCCACCGGCGCGCAGCGCTGGATGGTCAAGGGCCTGGACGTGCCGCATCCCTACGGACGCACCATCTCCGGAGCGACCGCGGCTGACGGCCTGGTCATCACCGTGGCCTCGGGATTCCAAAACCGCGGCTACACCACGGCGCTGAAAACGGGAGGCACAGGCGACGTGACCGCCTCCCACCGTGTGTGGACCCAGAGCAAATTTGCTCCGGACTGCCCGACCCCGGTCGTTCACCGCGGACTGCTCTTCACCATCCGCGATGACGGCATGGCCGCCTGCCTGGACCTCAAGACGGGGGAACCGCATTGGCAGGAGCGCCTGTTTACCGAGAACGTGAAGGTGTCCCCGGTCGCGGCGGAGGGTCGGATCTACTTCACCAGCGGCCAGGCCAACTGCGCCGTGGTCCTCGCATCGAAGAAGTTCGAAGTCCTCGCCCGCAATCTCTGGAATGAGGAAACGTTGAGCTCCCCTGCCCTGAGCGATGGACAGATTTTCCTGCGTACCGTCGCCGGACTGTCCTGCATCGGCGCCAAGTGAAGGCCGAAACCGCGTCCCAACTCGGCATTTTGTTCTCTTCGCTCCACAGCGACCCATTCCCTTTGGGGGCATACCCCCAAAATGGAACCTTTCAGGCGCGGACGCCTTCCCGAATTCCAGACACCAGGGTCCATCACGCCGCCATTTTTCGGCACGGATCCCACCCAACGAAGGCGCCGAACCCCGGAAACCGCAGGAGCGAATCAGACATCCTGTCACGACGAAACGCTCGGATTTGCCCGGCGCTTCCAGCTCCTTGGATTGGCCACGCCCTCGATTCCAAACGTGGCGTACCCCCGGCCGAGACATTCACCGACCCACTCCTCCCCAGCGGGCAGTAATCCTGCTACCTTGTTGCTTCTAACTCCCACCTAATTGCACGCCATGAAGCCGAACTGGATTTCCCTGCCCGCGATTCTGACCGGCCTGATTCTTTTACTCGCGCCCTCCATTTCCGCACGGGCGCAGACCGATCAAATCATCTACGGCGATTCCCTCGCCGCCGGATGGGAGAACTGGAGCTGGGCGTCGGCAAACTTCAGCGCCGCCTCCCCGGTACGCACGGGAACGGCCTCACTGAGTGTGGCCGCCGATGGATGGGAGGCACTCTACCTGCACCACAGCGCCTTCAGTACCGCAGGCTATACCGGCCTGCGATTCTGGATCCACGGCGGCAGTGCCGGAGGCCAATTGCTCCAGGTGCAGGCGACACTCGGCGGCGTCCCGCAGCCTCCCGTGACGCTGTCGGCCCTGGTGGCGAACTCCTGGCAGCCGGTGACGCTGTCACTCACCGCTCTGGGTGTCGCGGGGAAGTCGAATTTCGACGGGTTCTGGATCCAGGATCGCAGCGGTACGACCCGGCCGGCGTTCTATCTGGACGACATCACCCTGGTGGCGGTCCCGCCCCCGG
>JBDKKE010000408.1:0-3974 GCA_039796255.1 Verrucomicrobiota bacterium
CACCGCGAGGTGCTTCCCGCGTTCCCCCTTGGCGACTCCACCCACCCGGCGGAGGAAGGTCGGGTCGGGCGGAAGCCCGCCCCTACCGCAGCTTGGTAGGGGCGTGTTCCACCCGCGCCCCCATCTAGATCCGCTGCGATTGTGGATGAAAGACGGGGATAGGGGGAAGTCCCACCGCGAGGTGCTTCCCGCGTTTCCCCCTTGGCGACTCCACCCGCCCGGCGGAGGAAGTTAGGGTCGTGCGGAAGCCCGCCCTTACCGCATCTTGGTAGGGGCGTGTTCCAACCACGCCCCCATCTAGATCCGCTGCGCTTGTGGACGAACCGCGGGGATCGGGGGAAGTCCCAACGCGGGGTGCTTCCCGCGTCCCCCCCCTTGGCGACTCCACCCGCCCGACGTCGTCGTCGCGTGCGGCTTGTCGTCGCGCTCGGAGTTGCGCATGATTCGTCCGTTAAGCATTTGACCACCCATCAGGAGACATTTTGATGACCACTTTTTTCCTCCGACGGGGCCTTGCCGCGATGGCAACGCTTCTGACCCTGACCAACACCCTGGCCCAGACGACGAACAAGCCGGTGGAGCCCGAGCCAATGCGGGGGCCCTTCTGGTCGGGAACCATCATGCTGGGCAAGGATCGTCCGGCCGCCATGAAGGGGCTGGCGGTCACCGTGGGTTCCGGCGGGACCAACTACCTGGTTTATGATCTGGACACCCTCCGGGTTGCCGCGGCGTGGTCGGGTCCCTTCCTCGAGTTTGGCAATACGCTGACCAAGATTGAGTGGCCGCCGCCGCCGACGGTGAAGGGCACCAACCTGGTGCTGAGCACCGGGCAGGGGCCGGGATGGGCGGATGCCTCGGGGAGTCTGACGGATCCGCGCGACCGGCATCAGGGGCCGCTGCCCAAGAACTGGGCGCACTATGAGGGGTTGTTCCTGCATGGGGACCAGGTGGTCCTGAAATACTCGGTGGGATCTGCCCAGGTGCTGGAGTTGCCCGGATACCGTGTCGAGGCCGCAGGCGGTGCCTTTACCCGGACTCTTCAATTCCTGAACGATGCCCGGGACGTTTCCCTGCTGCTGGCCGACGGTTTGGCTCCGCAGACGAAAAGCGTGGCGCTGGAAGATCCGTCGTCCGTTTCACTGGCCCTGAAGAACGGTGGCAGCCTGACTGTTGCGGGATTCGGAGTGCCGAAGGGTTCGATGTTGGAGATTCAGCAGGAGGCCCTGGTGCTGAAAATGCCGAGGGTATCGGCGGATCGCCCCTTCGCGCTGACCTTCTCCAAATCAGACGACGGGGCAAAATCCGTGGTCGTAGCACTCCAGCCGATGGATCTGCGTCCGCTGACCCGTGGCGGTCCGGTCCACTGGACCGAAACGGTGGTGACGGAGCTTAAACCGGGCACGGAGGAGGGACCCTATGTGGTGGATACCCTCACCGAGCCGTTTCCCAATCCCTACGGCGCCCGCACCTTCATTGGAGGATTCGATTTCCTGCCCGACGGCAGGGCAGTGGTGGTGATGTTCCACGGCGATGTGTGGACCGTGTCGGGACTGGACGATCCGTCCGGCAAACTCACTTGGAAACGCTTTGCGACCGGTCTGTTTCAGCCTCTGGGGGTGAAGGTGCAGAACGGGGAAATCTATGTCGCCGGGCGGGACCAGATCACCCGGCTTAAAGATCTCAACGGAGACGGGGAGGCCGATGCCTACGAGAACTTCAACAATGACACGGTGGTCACGCCGAACTACCACGAGTTCGTTCTCGATCTGCATACGGATTCCCAGGGGAACTTCTACTACTGCAAGGGATCACCGTGGGAACCTTCGGTTACTTCACCCCATCAGGGAACGATGCTCAAGGTGTCGCCGGACGGGAAGAAGCTGGAGGTGTTCGCCACCGGACTGCGCGCTCCCAACGGGATGACCGTGGGTCCGGACGACACCATTCTGGTCGGTGACAATCAGGGTCACTGGATGCCGTCCTCGAAGCTCAACCTGGTAAAGCGCGGATCGTTCATGGGAATGGTGCCCGCGGCACAGCGGGACCTCACGCTGGCGTATACCAATGGCACCACGATCCGGGGTAACCCCAGCGATCCCGGGTTTCGCCAGGCCAACAAGCTGAAGGGATGGGATGGCGCGATGCCCATTCCGGACAAGTACGATGAACCCATCTGCTGGGTGCCCATGCGCTGGGACAACTCCAGCGGGGGTCAGGTGTTTGTGACCAGCGATTCGTGGGGACCGTGGAAGGGGGCACCGCTGTTCCTTAGCTACGGCAAGTGCCTGTTGTACGGCGTTCTCATGGATCGGGTGGACGGCGTGGACCAGGCCGCCCTGGTTCCCTTCGGACTCAAGTTTTCCAGCGGTATCATGCGGGCGCGGTTCAATGCGAAGGATGGACAGCTCTACGTCGCCGGTCTGAAGGGATGGCAGAATGCGGCCACCCGGGACGGCGGGATTTACCGCGTGCGCTACACGGGGAAGCCGGTGCACATGCCGGTGAAGGCGCATGCCGCACAGAATGGCATTGAACTCAGATTCTCCTCCCCGCTGGATCCGGCGTCCGCAGCCGACATCGAGAACTACGCGGTGGAACTGTGGAACTACCGGTACAGCGGCAACTACGGCTCGCCGGAACTCTCGGTGAAGAATCCGGGACAGGCCGCCCATGACAAATTGGCGGTCAAGTCGGCCCAGTTGTCAGCGGATGGAAAGACCCTGACTCTGTTCGTCGACGGCCTCGAACCGGCAGATCAATTCAGTGTCCGCTACGCACTCAAGGCGGCAGACGGTGCCGAGTTGCGATCCGAGGTGATTGGGACCATCCATCGCCTGGGCGCGCCCCTCCCAGTGGGCACTCGATAGGACCCTGGACAGGACTGGGGTTGGTCGGATTTGGTCCGGAAGCGTACCCTGTTGTCCTGCCATGCCTTGAAGCCGTGGTAGCGCTTGCCTGAGCCCGCGAACCGGCGATGCTGGCACCGATGATCCTGCGTTGGCTTCTGGTGGTGGTGGGGCTGTGGACGGCGACGTTCTGCGGTTGGGCCCAGGGAAAATCCCAGGTACGGCTGTTGTTCGACTCCGCGACGGTCACACCGGGCTCTGCCCTGTTCGCGGCCGTGGAACTGACACCGCCCAAGGGGTGGCATACCTACTGGCGCTATCCCGGTGACACCGGTCAGCGCACCAAGATCGAATGGAGCCTTCCCGAAGGCATTGCAGCCGGCGAAATTCTATGGCCGGTGCCGGTGCGGCATACCGAGTCCGGCTTGACCACCTACGTCTATGATGGCCCGGTGGTGCTTCCGGTGCGCCTCACGGTAAGTCCGAGCCGCCCCGCGGGTCCGGTCTCGATTTCAGCCAAGGTATCGTGGCTGGAGTGCGACAAGGAATGCGTTCCTGGCCGATCCACGATCAGCAATCTTTTCAACGTTGGGGTCACCGCCGTTCCTTCTGCGGAAGCGCCGATCCTTGAGCAGACCTTGGCGCGGATTCCCCGCCCGGATCCGTCGGTGGCGGTGACGGCCGCCTGGGAGGGGCCGGGCGAGGGCGACGAGCGTCCGCTCCTGGTTAACGTCCCCCGAGTGCCCAAGCGGACATTGTCCGCCGTGTTTCCCTACGAGGGTGCGGAGGCGGATGTGGCTCCCGCTCCGGAATTGCTTCCCGAGGCCAACGGTGCGGTGCCGGTGCGAATGCTGGTGACGCGAACGGGCAAGGAGTGGCCGGCTTCCATCCGGGCGTTGCTGCTGTTTGGGAGCTCCCAGGTGATTGAGTTGCAGATCCTGATTGGAGCCGTGACCCCGGTGGCGGCGGTTGAGAGTCTCCCGGACGCGCCCGTATCGGCACCGGTCACCGGTTCCCTGTGGGCGATGCTGGGAGTGGCATTTGTCGGCGGATTGATCCTGAACATCATGCCCTGCGTGCTTCCGGTCATCGCGCTGAAGATTCTCGGGTTCGTGAAGCAAAGTCGCG
>JBDKKE010000409.1:0-10797 GCA_039796255.1 Verrucomicrobiota bacterium
CCACGTTCCATCCAGGAGTATTCCTACACACAGCGGATTTGAAGTGGGGCGCGGGTGGAACACGCCCCTACCACCCCATCACGATCGGTATGGATGCGTTCCACCCGCGTCCCCATATTCCTCCGACGGGTGTGTGGATGCATGACGGGGATCGGGGGAAGCCCCACGCGCCGGGGCTTCCCACGTTCCATCCAGGAGTATTCCTACACACAGCGGATTTGAAGTGGGGCGCGGGTGGAACACGCCCCTACCCACCGACGATCGGTAGGGATGCGTTCCACCCGCGTCCCCATATTCCCCCGACGGGTGTGTGGATGCATGACGGGGATCGGGGGTAGCCCACACGCGCCGGGGCTTCCCGCGTTCCAGCAAGAATTGTTCCCGCACGCAGCGGATTTGAAGTGGGGCGCGGGTGGAACACGCCCCTACCGGGTTAATGCGCGAGGGCGCGCAGAAATCGACGGGACTCGCCAGCGACCATGGGCACCTGGACCTCGGCCTGCCCGTCCGCGCCACAGGTGAAGGAGACAGCGTCGACCCAGAGGAGAAGATCATCGGCACCCTGGATCGCGTAGGACGCGCCGGGAGTACCCGTGATTCGCAGGCGGACGGAGTTCCCCTGCATCGCGGCCTCCCGAATCACGGCGGGAAGCGCCACGAAGCGGGCCGTCACCTGCAGATTCCCCCCCGGCGTCCAGGAGGCGATCGGGCCGGGGGCGGCGAGTCCCGTCCAGCCGTCAAACTGCCATCCCGGCGCAGCCACCGCTTCCAGGGTCACGGGCACGGTGTTGAAGTACACGCCCGTCCAGGGATACGGAGCGGCATTCACCCCGGGCAGCGACGCATCCACCAACAGGCGATTGATCCGCACGCGGCCGCGGACCGCATCATTCACGTCCAGCGTGAGGCGGGACTGTCCGCCGAGTTGAAACTGGGCGAGCACATGGGCCCGCACCCGCGCCGCGCGCTGGGTGGCGAAGTCGCGCACGCTCCGGACGTGGGTCTCCCAGGCCGCCACATTGCCGCCGTTGGATCGCCAGCGGCGGATGTGCTCGTCCATGGCCGGACGCAGCTCCCCCCGCATGGTTTCCACCAGGGCGGTCGCGCGGTTGGGAGAGTACCAGGAATTGAGCAGGTCGGCGGCGGTGGTGATGAAATCCCGTTTCCACTCCGGACGGGTCATCAGGGCGCGAATCACCGCGGTTCCCCAGGTGCTGTCGAATCCCGGACGGCCCGTGGGCGACAGCGCGGCGGACAGGGTGTTGTCGTTGACCCCGGCACTCCACGGATGCGCCACGCCCAGGTCCACGTCGAAAAGAAACCAGCGCCAGCGCCCATCCAGACCCCGGCCCAGCGAGGCATCAGGAACGTCCAGACGGCGACGCCACACCCGCATGTTGTTTTGCGGCCAGTCCGCGTTGGCGAAGTAGATTTCCGCAAGGTAGTAGAGCAGTGCGTCCTGCGGATCGAGGCGCGCGGCGACATACTCGTAGTTCGACGGAACGGAGAGATCGTGGGTCTGGCAAAACTTCAGCAGGTCCAGCCACGGCGTCTCATCCCCAGGCAATCCCTCCTCCAGGCTGCCGGCGGCGTGCAGGATCACCACCTCCGATGGGTCCATGCCGTAATGCGCCTGCAGGTACCGGGCATCCTGCTGTTCCCTCGCCGCCAGAATGCCCCAGTATTCGCCGTCCAGATAGAGCGACACGTAACGGGAGGCCATGATGTTGAGTCCGAGTCCGGAAGCCAGGCGATGGCACCAGTCATCGCGCATCAGGGCGTAGTCCCAGTCATTGCCCATGTTCCGGAGACGGAGATTTCGGAACTCCTGCAACGGCGTGCCGCCCCCCAGGCGCGTGAGCCCAGGAAAGATCGCGTGGACGAAGGAATTCTCCGCCTTCACTCCAAAACTCTTCTGACGAAAGGAGCGCGAGGACTGCCCCTGGATGTCCACCGTCACGGGTTCTCCAAAGGCGCGGCGGCCGTCGGGCTCAAACCATTCCAGTTGCGCCGGACGCTCCCACTCCCCGCCGCGCTGGGTGTAGTTGGCCGGTGTATGGCCGGTCAGGCCCTCGCCCGGATGCGCAGCGACATAGCGGTCGAAGATGGCACCCAGCATGTAGATGCCCCGGTCGTAGTCGAAGAGTCCGTCCGGATCCGTGGTCAGCGCGAGGGTGGGCAGGCCGTCGACGCGTGCCGCGTCCGCACCGACGAAGTAAGTGCGGGTGACCACCGGACCCGGGATCGCCCCTGCCCGCGTGGCCCGGGTTCGCAGCACGGTCGCCTTGCGCACCTCGCCCGAGGGGGCCTTCCAGCCGTCGGTGTGCTGATTGGCCGTGGAGGTGCCGCGGATCAGCGAAAGCACATTGGGTTCGCCCGCCCGGCTGCGAATCCCCAGCGGGCCCGCGTAAACCGGCGATGACTCGTCGGGCTCGGCGCCATCCAGTGTGTAGCGGAGGACGGTGTCGCCCTCCGCCAAACTGAGCGTGGCGGCAACCGGGTCTGCATAGAACCCGGAGTCCGGCGTCACGGCGGGGGCCGCAAACACGATGGAGTCGTAGGCCGTCTGGACACTGTTGGAACGACGCGGCGTGGGAACGGCGAAGTACTTCCACGCTCCCGTTCCGTTGGGAAAGCGGCCCCAACTGACATCCTCACGCAGGCGAACCCCAACTGCGAGGTCCTGGCGGGTTCCATCGGGACGGGTCAGCAACACCGGCTCGCCGGACGCCTGCACTTGGAAGTCGGTGTGAAGCGGACTTCCCGGAGTCCGGCGATTCTTGCCCGAGGCGAAGACCACCAGGTAGGAGCGGGGGCCTAGCGTGGTCACGGGAAAGACCCAGCGAAACGGCCGGTTCGGATCATCGGACAGGCCCCAACCGGAAAGTGAAACCGGGGCATTGCCTCCGTTGAAGAGTTCGATCCAGTCCGGAGAGTCGCCGTCCTCGTCCCGCAGCGAATCTTGATTGGAGGACACCACCTCGTTCAGCACCAGTTCACCCCCCGCGGCCTGAGCCGAAAGCACAAACTCCTGAACGCCCAGTCGCCCTTCAGTCACGCCGTCGCCCTCACCCGCGGTGCCCTTCAGAGCGGCGAGCAAGCGACCCATCGCCAGACAGGCAATGGCTAGCCGGAGAGCTATGGGGTTGAAATTCAGAAAATTCACCGGGACGACGAAACGGTAGGTGAACCGGCGGAATCCGAAACCGTGATTCTGAAGCCGCTGGAGATTCTCTGGTTCTCCTCCCCTATCCGTGACCATCCGCGATATCCGTGGTTCAACCTCCCCGGTTTCCCCGTTGCGCCGCGGTTAACCCATCTTCTGACGAAACCGTAGCACACAGAGCGCGAAGAGTCCGATGCCCATGCCCGTCAACACCACCAGGTGCGAGGCAAACTCGCCGAGGGTGGCGCCGCGCAAGATGATGGCCCGGGCGAGTTCGATGAAGTAGGTGGTGGGCAGACACGCGCCAATCCACCAGAAGATCGCCGGCATGGTCTCGCGGGGAAAAATGAAGCCCGAGAAGAAGACCGACGGCATGATGAACACCATGCTCATCTGCAGCGCCTGCATCTGGTTTTGTGCCCGGGTCGAGAGGAGAAGTCCGAGGGTGAGCAGGCAGAAGATGTACACCAGCGTGGCGGCCATCAGGGAAACCAGGCTTCCGGCAATGGGGACGTCGAACAGCCAGTGCATGATGGCAAACAGTCCGGCGGCCATGGTCACGCCGAGACACAGATAGGGCGTCAGCTTCCCCAGCATCAGCCCCCAGCGGGAGAGCGGACTCACCAGCAACTGTTCCAGCGTTCCCCGCTCCCGCTCGCGCACCAGCGACATGGCGGTGGCGAAGGTGGTGCCAATCTGCAGCACGACGCCGATGACGCCGGGGACGAAGAAGTTCGGACTGCGCATCGCCGGGTTGTAGAGGATCTGTGGACGCACCTCCACCGGCAGTTCACGGCGCCCGGTCTCCGCGAGCAGACGCAGCAGCGATTCCCGAAAAGCCACCCCCACCGCGGTGTTGAGAGCGGAGCCGGCGATGGTGGAACTCGACCCGTCGATGAGCATCTGCACCTGAACGCTGCGCCCGGCCCGCAGATCCCGGGTAAACCCGGGCGGGATCTGCAGTCCGATGTAGGCATGCCCGCGGCGGATTTCGGCGGCCAGCTCCTCCGGACTCTGCACCTCGCCCACCACGCGGAAAGTCTGGGTGTTCACGAAGCGCTGAATGATCTGGCGGCTCTCCGCCGTGCGGTCCTGATCGAGCACCACTGTCGCCATGTGCTTCACGTCGTTGTCCAGCGCGTACCCGAAGGCGATCATCTCGATCAGCGGCGGGAACAGCATGAAGAACAGCGTCAGCGGATCGCGCAGCACTACCAGGAACTCCTTGTACAGAATGGCACGAAGACCGCGAAAGGGGGACATGGGGAGGAGGGATGAAGGGTGAAGGGTGAAGTATGGGGAAGACGCCTCACGTCATCCTTCATCCTTTTGTCGTTCCGTGAGCGCTACGAAGACATCCTCCAGGGACGGGGCGATGGGGCGGATGTCGGTGTGTCGGATACCCACGCGGGTCAAACATTCGCGGAGTTCCGCCTCGGACAGCGTATCCGCGACCAGGAGATGCATGGATTGGCCGAACACGGTGGCCCCGTGAACCCCGGGCAGTTGCCGCACCGCCTGCAGTCCGGTAGTGACGTGTTCGCAGGTGATGTCCAGCCGGTGTGTTCCGGGCGGATTGACCACCGGGAGCCGCTTGAGCGCGTCCGGTTCCCCGCACACGATCAATTTGGACAGGTGGATGTAGCCCACGTGCGAACAGCGCTCGGCCTCATCCATGTAGTGGGTGGTCACGAACAGGGTCATGCCCCGTCCGGCGAACTCGAACAGCAGATCCCACAATTCCCGCCGCGCCACCGGATCAATGCCCGCCGTCGGTTCATCCAGAAACAGCACCTGCGGCTCATGCATCAGCGAACAGGCCATGGCCAGCCGCTGACGCCACCCGCCCGAGAGCTGGGCGGCGCGGCGGGTGCGGTAGGGGGCGAGGTGGGTGAGGGCGATCAGTTCGTCGTAGCGTCGACGCAGGTGCGCGCCGCGGAGTCCATAGAGCTGGCCGTAGAACTGAAGATTCTCGTGCACCGTCAGCTCGTCATAGAGGGAGAACTTCTGCGACATGTACCCGATGAGCGGCTTGATGCGGTCCAGGTCGCGGGAGGAATCGAGTCCGCCGATGCGGGCGGTTCCCCCGGACGGCTCCAGCAGTCCGCACAGCATGCGGATCACGGTGGACTTTCCCGAACCGTTGGGACCGAGAAAGCCGAAGATGGATCCCCGCGACACCGAGAAGGTGACTTCATCCACCGCCGTGAAGTGCCCGAACCGCTTGGACAGCCGCTCACACTCGATCATCGGTATCCCGGGAGACGACACACCACCGGTGTCGCCACCCGAGGACGGGACGGGCGACATGGAGGGTGAAGGTGGGCCGGACACTGCCCGATCATCCTTCGTTCCCTGCCGGCTGCCTGTCGATTGCAGAGACGCAGGAAGCGCGGGGGCCACAACTCACCGGGTGACCACCCACCGATGGGTGAATCTCATCCGACGCGCGACGCCAAGAACCTCGACCGGAGGTATTGGATCCTCATTGGCCAGCAATCGAAGCTTCATGCGCCGACTTCGGCCTGCCGTTGCTTCGCCATTTCCGCGGGAAACACCTTCGCAAATGCCAGCGCACTCCGCACCAGCGCCGGCGTCCAGCGGAAATGGTCGGCGACTCCAGCGATCGTCTTCGCACTACTGTGGGCGTCCTTCACCTCCCAGACCGCGATCCGGTGCCCAAGCACATAGGCCTCCCGCCCACCCGCCGAGTCACGGAACCCAATTCCAGAATACTCTTCCTCCAGCGCCTTCTCCTTCAGATAGAGACTGCTGAGAGTGGAGACATCCAGATGTCGCCGCTTTGCCTGGCGGGCAAGCAAAGCCGCCGAGTCCTCCTCGATCCTGCAGGACTGCACAATGGTCGGCATAGAGAGGGGCGTGTTTACGTTAT
Source organism: Verrucomicrobiota bacterium (assembly GCA_039796255.1). GTDB lineage: Bacteria > Verrucomicrobiota > Verrucomicrobiia > Limisphaerales > UBA9464 > UBA9464. The sequence continues at coordinate 6,060 of JBDKKE010000409.1, forward strand.
AGACGGAGTCAGGGCAATCCCAGGAAACCCAATCAGTCACACCCTGCCCGGTTCCCACGCGTCGCCCTACCCCACTGAAACAACCGGGGTGTGCCCTCTCCTTCGGCTACGCCAGGGCCAGTGGACCAGCCTCGCAGAGGCGGGCGTTGCCAAAGGTCTTGATGTCGTGTCCGAAGGCGTGCGCCACGGACAGCCAGAGGCGGTTGTGCGGTGTCAGCTCCATCTGCAGCGAACGGCCCATCTGGAATCCGAGGCCGCCGCCGATGAGCACGAAGGGGATGTTCTCGTGCGTGTGGCTGTTGCCCTTGCCCAGCTCGTTGGTCCACAGAATTGTTGTGTGGTCGAGCATGGAGCCGCTGCCACCCGGCTCCGGGGTGGACTCCAGGCGGCGCGCCAGCGCGGCGATCTGCTCGCAGAACCAGACATTGATCTTCACCAGCTTCTCCTGGGAGACGGCGTTGAGGTCGGGGTCGTGGGACAGCGAATGGTGTCCCTCGTCGATGCCCAGCCAGCGCATGCGGGCCTGTCCAACGGAATTGGTGACCTGGATCGAGGCGACGCGCGCCATGTCGTTGGCCATCGCGTTGACCAGCAGATCGGACTGCATGGCCGTCACCCGGGGCATGTCATCGTTTTCCGTGCCCGCTCCCGGTTCCAGCACCGGCTCCGGATGGGTGAGCTTCTGTTCGCGGGCGGTCTTCAACTCCACCTCCATTTCCCGCACCAGGGTCGCGTGCTCCTCCAGGCGGTTCCGATCCTCGGCGCCCAGCGTTGCCGACACCCGCTTCAAGTCGTCGTGCACGTCGTCCAGAATGCTGCCCAGGCTCTCCTGATCCTTCATCCGGCCGTAGAGCTTCTCAAACACCAGGTACGGGTCATCCAGCGGGGCGACGGGCTGGTTCGGACCGCCATAGACCCAGCGAGTCCAGGGATCGGCCCGGTTGGGAACGGCGACGCCCAGTTCGAGCGATCCAAAGCGGGTTCGGGTCTCCTCACGCGACTGGAGAAAGTTCCGCAGTTCCTGGTCAATCGAGATGCCGCTCGCCCATCCGGCCGGGGTGTCCGATCCGCCCTGAATGTTTCCGGGGAACAGCTCGATGCCCGTGAGCAGGCAGCTCATGCCGCGCATGTGTCCGTCACCGTCGCCCCGGACCCGGTTGCACAGTCCCTGGATCGTCAGGGTCCGGCTCTTGAAAGGCTCCAGCGGCTTCAGGATGCGCTTGAACGGGAGATCCGTGCCGGTGGCGTCGGGCCAGAAATCAGGCGGAACGATGCCGTTCGGAGTGAAGACAAAGATCATCCGCTGCCGCCCCCCGGATGCCGCGGGCGCACCCAGCCCGGGCAGTCCTCCCACGAACGGCAGGAGCGAGGCGGAGAGTCCGAGCCGGCGGAGAAACTGGCGGCGATGCAGGAGGGTCATGGCGCGGTGGGTGGGGTGGTGGAGAGTCCGTTCAGGGAGGCCACTGCGGCGATCTCCATCACGAGATTCCGGATATGGCAGCCCGAGGAGAGAAATTCGCGGTCGAGTGTGTTGAGCGTGTCGGGACCGTAGGCCGCCGGCGCCTGTTTGACGGTGTGCTGGAACAGTTGCCGGACGAACCCACGCCGGGCGTCCGCGCTTCCGGCCGCATGGGTTGCCAGGTCCCGCGCCCCCCGAAGCATGACCCGTTCACCGTCGGCGGTGAGGTACTCCGACTGGGCGTCCACGGGCTTGGCGTTGTCGGTGGTGCGGAAGCGTCCGACGGCGTCAAAATTTTCCAGGCTGAACCCCAGGGGGTTGATGGTGGAGTGGCATCCCATGCAGGCTTCCTTGCGGGTCAGTTCGGTCACCTTCTCGCGCATGGTCAGCGACGGATCGAATCGGTCATCCATGAACTCAATGGCCATGGGCGGCGGCTTCAGGAAGCGTCCCAGCACATTGCGGGTGAGAAACACGCCGCGGTGGATGGGCGAGGACGACCGGTGGTAGGCGAAGGTCGAGAGCAGGAACGGATGGGTAAAGATTCCCGCGCGCTGACCGGGGTCGAAGCGGACCTTCAGGAAGCCGTCCCCATCCGGCGCCTCAACACCATAGAACTTCGCCAGGCGCGCATTGACCGGGACGTAGTCGGCGAGCAGCAGTTCGCGGTAGTCGGACGCCTCACTCCAGACCACCTGTTCCACCAGCAGTTCCAGTGAGTACCGCAGGTCGGCGCGCAGCGCGGCGTCGAAACCCGGAAACGTCTTCTCGTCCTTCGACACGTCGTCGGCCTCCTCAACCGAGAGCCAGTGCTCAAAGAATCCCTGCAGCTTCGCCCGCGCCTGCGGGGCGGCAATCATGCGGCGGGCCTGCTCCCGGACCTGCTCCGGACTGCGCAGTGCCCCGCGGTCCGCCGCCTCCCGCAGGGCCACGTCCGGCAGCGAGTCCCAAAGCACCAGTGCCAACCGCGCCGCCACGCCAGAGTCGTCGGCAGGTTCTCCGAGGTCCGGATAAAGAAAGCGGGGCGACTTGAGCACCAGCAGAAGCGCGCGCTTCACCGACGTTTCCGGCGGAAGATTGGTCACAAACAGGTCATTGATGAAGCGCTGGCGCAGATCGTCGGTCAGGGGACGCCGGAAAGCGCGTGCAGCGACGGTGGCAGCGAACTCCTGCAGGCGCGCCGTGCGGTTGGTATCCCGGGCTCGCACGCCAGCGAGCCCATCCAGACGCGACACCACCGCATCCGCCACCTCCAGCGCCGCACGCGTGGTGGCCTCGTGCCAGCCCTTGGAGACCGTGGTGCCGCGCTCGTAACCGAGGCTCCCATCGTCGGCGGGAAAAGTGGTGGGAATGGCGATGATCCCATGCGAGGGATCGGGTGAAAGATCCCGAGCCCCGGGAACCGACCACACCCCATGCGGCGGGCGCCACTCAAACTGCAGGGACGCGGTCTTCTCCTTGAACTTGAAGTAGTCTAACCGCAGGGGATAGGTGCGGCCGCCCAGCAGGAAGAGCCGGGCGGTGGCCTCGCGCATCTCGCCGCCCGAACTCACCCACAGATCAATCAGCGCCGGGGCACGCCGCGCGTCGCTGTCGTCGCGGCGGTTGCTGTCGCCCGCTCGAAGTTCCTCGTTAATGTACAACCGCGCCCCGTTGGGGGTGCGCAGGCGGAGCTCATACACGCCCGTGTGCGGCGCGATCAGCGAGCCGGACCAGGCGATGGAAAACTGGTCCGCCGTGATGCCCTCCGCGGGACTGTTGGTCCACAGGTCGAAGTTCACGGAGGCGTCCGTCCGGGCCAGTACCTCCTTGTCCTTCTTGTTCATCCCCTTGGACTGATGGTACGTGGCCCGCAGCCCGCCCGGGGCGGCCAGCGGAAGGGGGCTCAGGAATCCGGCGAACAGATCCGCGATGGACTCCCGGTACTGGCGATTGGTCAGGCGGACAAGCTCCACACGGGCGGGATGGTTCCGCGCCCGGGCCGCCGGGGAATAGAAGGCGTCGAAAATGTATCGGGCCACCGCCTGGGATTCCTCGCTGTCGCAGAGCTCCGGTTTGTCCTCCGGCATGGTGCGATCAATGAGCCGCGCCAGCGCCTCCACACTGCGCTCGCCATGCAGGGTTTCATCGTACTTGCCCGCGACGCCCTCGCCGCGCTCGCCGTGACATTCGACGCAGAGCCGGCGGTAGATCTGCTCCCCGGACGGCGCGGCCCACCCGGCGCTGTGAACCAGTGCCAGGACCAGACCGGTGAAGAACAGACGGCTCATGAGTTATCCCCGGGGACTTTATCCGCAAAAGCCGCCAGGCAAAGCAACTCTCCGTCGGGAGAATGGATTCGCGCTGTCGGGAACGCCTTCCGGCAAGGGACACCCCGGGGCGACGCCGGTTCCCCCACCCTGATCCTCTCCCATGCGGGACGCGGTGACCGACCCTCCGGACGCTGGCGCTTTTGGATTCGGATGGTTGAATCGCCGGCGTGACGCCGCCGCCCTCGCGCATTCCCCCGGTGGACATCGAGACCTATGTTCCGTTGTCCATCACCGTGGTGCGGCGTTCCTCCGGCTGGCCGGGCCTCTTCATGCAGGAACGGCGGGGCGGATCGGGCGAAGTGAACTACGCGGGTGGGATTCGGCAGCACATCCTGTACTTCTTCTGGAAGCCGCTGATGCAGGAGATCATCACGCCGAGCGGGACGCGCAGTCTGCGCTACGCCGCGGGCGAGTCGCGCTTCACGCCCGCCGGCATCCCGGTCGCCTTCCGCTGGACCGGGGACGTGCATCTGCTGCTGGTTGGATTTGAGCCCTGGTTCTTTGAGCGGGTGGCTGCCGAACTGGGCGCTCCGGCGGGTCTGCCGGTCACAACCAACCACGCCACCATGCCCGCACGACATCCAGTGGCGGGACTCGTCCGCGCGCTGGCGTCCGAACTGGACGGGGCGCCCGGATCCGGGCTGTCCGCCGAGGGACTGGGACGCGCCATTGCCGTCCGGCTTCTGCGGGAATTCCGGCACCTTCCCGCGGCCCGTCCCTCCAACGCCGCCCCACCCGCCGCCGTTCTCCGCGCCGTAGCCCTGATGCGCCGGCGTCTGGTGGAGCCGCTGACCATTGGAGAAATCGCCCAGGCGGCCGGGCTCAGCCCGTTCCATTTCGCCCGCCAGTTCAAGGTCGCCACTGGACACCCGCCCCACGAATACCTGGTGCGTCTGCGAGTGGACCGTGCCCAGGACCTGCTGCGCCGCCACGGCGGCAAATGGACCATGGCCGCCATCGCCCAGGA
>JBDKKE010000410.1:0-5162 GCA_039796255.1 Verrucomicrobiota bacterium
AGCCGCGGCCACCGCGCCAATCCCAGCACCACGCCCACCTGAAGAATCAGCAGCAAGGCGAAGACCACGAACGAACGCGTCCGCGACCAGCACGGCTCCCCAGAGGACTCCGTCTCCCCCGGCGGCGATCCGTTCACGGCGCCCTCCCGGCGGAGGACCCCACCCCAAAAATAATGCGGGGAAGGCCGGCCCGCCGGGCCAGGGCGGCGAGGTCAGCCAACTCGCCGTAGGGAACATCCTGGTCGGCCTGAATCAGCAGGGTCCTGGGGGCGCCGTCGCGTCCGGAACGTCGGGTCAGCGCGGATTCCAACGCCTTGCGGGTGGTGATCTGGTTCTCGAAATACAGTCGGCGCGAGGAATCAACCGCCAGGATCAGGAGCGGCTCCCCGGCGACCGCGGCCGCCGGGGCATCCTCCACCGGCAGAACGAGGCGGGCACCCCGGGGCAGGACCAGGAAATCCCGGAAGAGCAAGGTGAAGGCGAGCAGGAACAGGACACACAGAAACGGCGCCAGATCGAGCTGGCCCCGGAACAGGCGCGTGGAACGGGGAAATTTCATGTCAGGCCGGGCCCGCGGTACCGGTGCCGTCAGGGACGGTGGTCCGCAGGGGTACGTTCATGGAGTGCGTCCCACCGGTGACCCACCGCCTCCATTGTTCCCTCCATTCAAGGGGAGGATATCTGGTTCTCCGGTGGTCAACCGGACGGCCTCGCGGCTCGCCCGTTCCATGTCCAGGACGATCAGGTTGACCCGGTGGACGAGGTAGTTGTAGGCGGCATAGCAGAAGGCGGCGATTCCGATACCCAACGCCGCGGCGTACAGCGACTGCATCAGGCCGTCGAACATCTGCCCCGGCGCGGCATACCCGTAAGCGACGCCGTCCGGACGCCGCAATTCCCGGAAAACCGCGGCAAATCCAAACAGGGTCCCCATCAGTCCGAGCAGCGGCGACACCTGCGCCACGGTGGCCAGAAGCGGAAGGTTGTGTTCCAGGCGCGGCACCTCCACCTGACCGATCTCCTCAATGACCTCCTCCACCCGGGCACGACCACTGTCCCGGTTGAGGATTGCCGCCTTGACGAGGCGCGCCACCGGCCCGCGGGTGGCATCGCAAATGGACAGGGCTTCGATGACATTGTCCCGCCGCAGCACATTGCGAACCCCGGCGAGGAACTGCGCGGAGTCAATCTGGACCCGGTGGAAATACAGCACCCGCTCCACGACCACGGCCACCGACGCGGCGCTGACCATCATCAGCACCCAGAACATCACCCCGAAACTCGATGCTGAATCAGGCGCGGCCGTGGCCACCACCTTCGCCACGACGGCATTGGTGTCGGCAATAGCAGCCAGCAGCGGTGCAAACGACATGGAAGGGTTATAGGCGAGGCCCACCGGTGATACCAAGCCCGATTGGTTCGCGGGTCCGCCTCCGGACGCGCCTTGACGCTTGCCCACGTGCGCCGAAAGCCGGAGGCGCGGAGTCCGGCAGTCACGTGGCCCGCCCGCGGCCCTTGTCCATTCTCCTGCAAATGACAAACCGTGCGCGGCCCGCTTTCCTCCTTTGCACTTTCACTTCCCTCCCCAACTGTGTTTCCGATCCGTTTCATGCCTGCCGAAGTTCTGCCCACCGACACTACCGCCCTGCTGGCCATCGCCGTCGCTCGGGCGGCGGAGCGGTTGCAGGCGGGAGAGGTGGTGGGCGTGCCGACCGAAACGGTCTACGGACTGGCAGCCAATGCCTTGGATCCCCAAGCCGTCGCCCAAATCTATGCGGTGAAGGGGCGTCCGGCTGACAATCCCATCATCGTGCATGTGGCTTCGCGGGGCATGGCGCGGGAGTGTTCCTCGGACTGGACTCCCCTGGCGGAACGACTGGCGGCCGCTTTTTGGCCCGGAGCACTGACCCTGGTGGTGGCCCGTGCGTCCCAGATCCCGGAGATCGTAACGGCCGGAGGAATGACGGTCGGCGTCCGCTGGCCGCAGCATCCATTCATGAATGCGGTGATCCGCGCCTGTGGATTTCCCCTGGCAGCCCCCAGTGCCAATCTCGCCAACCGCCTTTCCCCCACCAATGCCCGTCATGTCCTCAGCCAGCTGGGGGACCAGCTTTCGCTGGTCGTGGATGGCGGTGACTGCAACGTCGGCATTGAAAGCACCGTGGTCGATGCCACCGGTGAATTCCCCCGGATACTGCGACCGGGCATGATTGACGCGCCCGCCATCTTCGCCGCCGCCGGGATCGACTGCAGTCCAATCCCGGAGCCTTCCCACTCTACCGGCCCCCTTCGCAGTCCCGGCCTCCTGGCCAAGCACTACTCTCCGCGAGCGCATCTGGCGGTATGCGCCTGGAAGGATGATCGCGACCTGGAACGGAAGATGGCGTCCCTCGGCGCGCGACCGGACCGCACCTTTGTCCTGGCTCACACCCACCTGCCGCACAGTTTGCCACCGTCCCAGGTGATCCTGATTCCGGACGATGCGGAAGCCTTCGCCCGGGCGCTTTACGCCCAACTCCACCAGTGCGATGACGCTGGAGCTGAATGGATCCTGGTGGAGGAACTGCCCGACTCACCATCCTGGGCAGGTCTCACTGACCGCCTTCGCCGCGCGTCGGTGTCGTCCGCCGGATAGGAGTGCGATCATGATCCGGGAACTCGAAGACGCACGGGACGAACTTCTCGCCGGTCTAAAGCCCATCGGGATTGAAGTCCGGCCCCTCGCCGAGGCGGACGGCTATGTCCTCGCCGAGTCCCCGCTCGCGGCGATCGCGCTACCGCCCTTCGACAATTCGGCCATGGATGGCTACGCGATCCGCGCCGCGGATGTTCGTGTGGTCCCGGCGTTTCTGAAACAGGTGGGTGAAGTGGCGGCGGGGGGAGGCTTCGCCGGCAGTGTGGGACCCGGGGAAACCGTGCGGATCTTCACCGGCGCTCCGCTCCCTAACGGAGCGGATGCCGTGGTGATGCAGGAGGATACGACCCTCGTGCCCGGGCAGGAGGATCAGATCCAAATCCTCGATGGCGCCAAACCCTGGGAGAATGTGCGCTTCCGCGGCGAGGACGTACGGGCCGGCGCGGGATTGCTGTCCGCGGGACGCATTCTGGATCCCGCGGCACTTGCCCTTTTGGCGGCCACTGGGACGGCCCACGTCTCCGTTTACCGTCGTCCCCGGGTGTCCGTGCTGGTGACGGGCAGTGAACTGACGGCGGTTGGCGGATCGCTCTTGCCCGGGCAGATCTTTGAGAGCAATTCGCTGATGTTGTCCGCCCTGGTCCGCCGAGCCGGCGGGGAACCGCGCACCCGTCCTCCGGTGTCCGATGACCCGCAACTCATCCGGGAAGCACTGGAGTCCGCCGCGGCCGAATCAGACCTGATCCTGACCGCCGGCGGGGCGTCCGTGGGAAAGCATGACCTGATCCGGCAGATCCTGCTGGAACTGGGGGGAACGGTGGATGACTGGCGCCTCGCGCTAAAGCCCGGCAAGCCATTCTTCCGTGGAACTCTGGGAAAATGTCCCCTCCTGGGAGTCCCGGGAAACCCCGTCTCGGCCTTTGTGACCACCGTGCTGCTGGTGCTGCCCGCCCTGCGCCGTCTGCAGGGGGCGCTCCAGGTCCTGCCTCCCACCACCTCCGCCGTTCTTGCGGAACCGCTGGCGAACCCCGACGGGCGACGGCACTTCGTCCGGGTCTTCACCTCCGGAGACGGCAGTGTGCGCGCCTCCGGACCGCAGGCGTCTCATCGGCTGGCATCCCTGGCCGCTGCGGACGGACTCGTGGATGTGCCCCCGCGAACCACCCTTCCGCAGGGCGCCGCGGTCCGGGTGATCCGCTGGTAGATGGCTGCCGACAGGTCGGTCCGCACCAAAAAAAGGGCGGCCCCGATTTTGGGACCGCCCTGTTGGACGAAATGCCGTTTCGCGATCAGCGATCAGGATTCCGCAGTGCCGAGCGTGTTGTTGATCGACACCGGCTTGTAGCCACCGATGGCCTTGAAGTAGAGCAGCAGCAGCAGGTAGATGACTGCCATCGTCGCGGGGATGAAGGAGTCCGCCCGCAGAGTCCGACGATCCCCGTTCTGGTCGGCGGTGATGACCGTCTGCTGGTTCGGCGTGCGCTTGTCCGCCGCCAGTTCCTTGGCGGCGCCGAGCTTCTTGCCGTCCAACCCGAAAGATTCGCTGAAGAACAGGAACTTGGAGGGCTTCTCCGCCTTGTACTCGGCGAACACCGCCGGATTGCTGGATTGCAGCGACTCGCCCGCAAAGCGGTCCTTGGCATAGCCGAGTCCCGGGGAACCGATGAGGCCGGCGCTCATCATTCCGAGGCCGCCCATGATCGAAATGGCCACTGCGCCCGTGCGCGGGAAACGGTCGGAAACAACGGCCAGCATGGTCGGCCAGAAGAAGGTCTTGCCGATGCCGTAGACGGTCAGCGCCAGCAGCGCACCGCCGAAGGTGGTGATGCCCGCCGTCAGGTTCAATCCGAGACAGCCGAGCACGGCGCATACCAGCAGAATCCCCAGCGGCGACAGGCCAATGCGCTTCTCGATGAAATCCGCACAGAACCTCAGGAGGAACATGGTCAGCGAGGTGAACACGAAGAGAATCTTGCCCTCACCCGGCGAAAGGATGTTGCCGGTGATGTTCTGAATCCAGCCGTCGGTTCCGAGCTCCACCGCGCCCACCATGATGTGGGTGAGGAACAGGACGAACAGGAGTCCCGCACCGACGGCGAATCCACTCAGGCTGCCGAAGGCCAGGAAGGCTCCCACGCCCACTGCGATGGCGAGGTATCCCCAGGTCGCGCTGGAGAAAAAGGCGTTGCCGGTGAGCGAGCCGAGGATGCCACCCAGGTTGTCCTTGAAGAACAGCCACAGCATGAAGGCAATCACCACGGATCCGAGCAGACCGACATCCTTGAACATCTGCCCCAGGGTGAGGCCCCTCTGGGAGGCCTCCGACTTTGGATAGGTCTGGCCCATGAACAGCATTCCGTAGAAGGCGGTGGGAATCAGGAACAGCCCGAGCTGAAGCTTCCAGCTCACATGCATGCCCTCGTCCAGGATCCATCCCAGAGCGCCACCGATGACCAGGCCGAGAGGCCAGGCGGCGTGCAGGATGTTCAGGTAGTGGGTGCGGTTGTTGGGGAAGAGGGTGGCCACC
>JBDKKE010000411.1:0-8935 GCA_039796255.1 Verrucomicrobiota bacterium
TTCCTCTCTATCCCCTCGCCAACCGGTGTCGCCGCAGAAATAAACTCAGAAAGGTCTTGCTTACCCGGGCTCGGAGCGCAATTTGCGAATAAATCAAGCCCGCTCCGAAACCAAATCTCCCTCTTTCGCAGAGCCTATTCTTATCAGTAACTGCTCCAGCGATACTCTTCCGGGTTCTTCACCATCCCCGCCCTAACGGGATTCAGGTCGATATAGGCCGCCATCGTCTTCGCCGCCACCCCATCCTCCACAATCACATTTTTGAATCGATCCTCCCACAAATGCCCCGACCGTTTGTGCGTCCGGTTATGCCACTGAGTATATCGCTGCATGAATCCTTTCATAAACTCTGAGAGATCATGCATTCGATAGATAAACCGCGAATGAATCCGCCCCACCAGCACCGCTTCCTCTCCAAGTCCATCCACCACCTGCTTGCGTGCCTCCGCAATCTCCTTCGCCACCTCTCCCACAAAACCCTCCGTATAAATCGCACTTATGCGCTCCAATAGAACTTCATCCGAAAGCCTTCCTGCCGGCATTGGAGTAACCTCAAGCAACAAGTGGATATGGTTGCACATCAGGCAGTAAGAAAGCACTCGGCAGCCCGAGAAGGTCTCATACATCCGCATGCACATGCGCAGCTTCTCCTTCTCATCCGCCTGGAAAGCAAAGCGCCGATCCATCACCCGCGACACACAATGATAAATCACCGGCCTCACCGATTCCGGCGTAGCCCTCAACCCCCATCGGGGAGTTCTCATGCAGCGCTCTTACCTAGCCCGAATCATGGCGTCAACTCAAAATCTTGTCAAAAGGTCAGTCTTTTAAAATTATGATGCTTTAAAATTAGGAATCAATTCCGCGCTCCAGTTGGTCATGACTCATGGGCGGAGACGCTCTAAGGCGTGACGATCCTGATTCGATAGAAATTCCGTGGGGAACCCGAGGCTGATGGATCGGGCACATCGGTAAATGACGCGGAACCGTTCACATTGACCGGGACATTCGCAAGGTCCTGCCAGAGATCGGCCAGTCCAAGGTCGGTGGATGACTGCAAGGTGGCGCTGGAAAGCGGTTGCGCGCCGTTGAGCAGTCCGGTGAAATACGGTGTTTGCCCCACCGGGTAAGTCACCTTGTAATTGCTGATATACGGGTTCTGTGGGAGGGCGTTGTTGGATACCGAAATGTTCAGATTGTCCATGGCCCACGACTCGTCATCGAGACTTTGATTTCCCACACCCTCGATGAGGACTTCCAGTTTCAGGCTGGATGAGGAATGCGGAATATTCTGCAGCCGCGGTTCCAATCCGAGATTGTAAGCACTGTCGGTGTAGAAGCTGCCGGGACCGGTGAAACCTAGGTCCACGCGCCGGGCCAAAAGGGCTCCAGGGGCCGGGACATACGTTTGAATCTGGCTGATGACCGCATTGGCCAACGACTCGCGGAATATGGAAACGTCATCCACCTTGATATGGAAATAATCGCCGGAAGGGTACGTTCCCGAGCCGTCCAGCGAATCGATCGCCGCCAACAGGAATGCGATATTCACCGTGGTGTGGGCAGGCAAGCCGGTCAGCTGGATTTTCACGGTGCTGGCCGTCGGGCTGCGCAGAAAATTCCCCTGAAATGGGTTGGCTTGGGGGCCCAGCCCCGCAAATCCTTGGACTCCGGTTAGTTGCGCGGATCCAGCGTCGATGGACGCTGGAAGCGTGCTGTTGAAGTCCGTATCGAATACGGTTTGGGCGGTGGAAAGCACCGCCGTGAATAGGAGTGTCACAATGGTTTTCATGATAAGCTTTCGGAGTGGGAGGTGGTCTTTAAAGAGCTTTCAAGTGTGGATTCTTGCGATCAGCGCCACGCTTCATGACAAATGATTTCTAGGAATTTGCTAAAGGTCTTGCTTACCCGGGCTCGGAGCGCAATTTGCGAATAAATCAAGCCCGCTCCGAAACCAAATCTCCCTTCTTTCGCAGAGCCTAAAAGCAAATTCTTATCAGTTCAAAGCAAATTCCTATCAGTAGCTGCCGCTTTGGAACGGCATACCGGTCACGCGTCGAACCTCAACCGATCCCCACGCGTCGTTCGTGAAAAAGCGGCAGCTTCGCTGCGCTCCCGCCTTGGCCCAGCTACGGCGGGGCGAGGCGCAACCGCACTCCAGGACGCTCCGCGATGACACGAGACCGTGTGTTATTCAGCGGGGTCCACGTCGCCCCGCCGTTGACGCTTTGTGTAAAGCCGAAGTCACCCAGGCCCTTCAGGGCATCGCCAGCGGCGATCGGAGGGCCCAGGACCAGCTCCTGGCCCTGATCTACGGGGAACTGCGCGCGCTAGCGCCGCCGCCGAGACCATGCGCCGCATCCTGGTGGACCGCGCGCGCGAAAAGGCCCGCATCCGGCATGGAGGTGCGCTCGTGCGGGTGGATCTGAATCAAGTGATCCTGGCAACCCAGGACAGCGACGAGGTCGTGCTGGCGGTCCATGAGGCGCTGGAGAAGCTGTCGCGGGTTTCGCCCGAAGGCGCGGAGGTCGTATAACGGCGCTATTTCATCGGACTGGAAATGAAGGAGATCGCGGAAACGATGGGCGTCTCCGTCTCGACGGTCGAGCGCCACTGGGCCTACGCCCGGGCGTGATTGGGGCTGGAGTTGCGGCGGATGTCCGAAAGTTCCTGAAGGGTTTGGCGACGAAAAAGCGCATGTTCACTTGGGGAATCAAGGCCCGACGTCATGAGCCACCCGGATTACCAATGAACCACGACGCCCAGGAAGCCAACCCGCCGCTGGAAAGGGCCCTCTTTGACCAGGCAGTCCAGCAGCCATCGGCGGCGGACCGGTCAGCGTTCCTCGACAGGGTTTGCCGCGATAACCCCGGGCTGCGCACGGCACTCGAAGCACTGCTCGCGATGCACTTGGGTCACCCGGAGTTCCTGACCGGGCTGAGGGCTGGCGCGGCGAACCCCAACCGGGCCGATGGGGCACTCCTCCCATCCCGACCGGCCGAGGCCCCCGAGCAATGGATCGGCCGCTACCAACTGCTCGATAGTATCAAATAGTAATCGCGAACTCTGAAAATGAGAACCAAAGATCAAACGGCCTCGCCTGTGCGGAAGCGACAAGTCCCGGCGCGAGAATCAGGTGTGCCCGCCGGAGCCCTCGCAGTTCCCGGCACGCTGCTCCCGGCCATCTGGCAGTCCAGTCATCTTCCAGCAGATCCACTCCGCCCTCTCGCCGCGTGACGCACTTCAAAACCAGCATGGACGTTCCCAAGCCGAGGAAATCGCCTTTCAAGTCCATTTTCTTCTACGGCTTTTTCAGCATTTTCCCACTGGCAGGTCTGGGTGTCCTTGGACTGGCAATTCAGGACCTGAACCAGGGCCGGCCAAACGGGTGGTTCGGCCTGGGCTTCTCCGGCGTCTGGCTTTTGGCCTGTCCGTTCGTCCTCTGGGTCATGATCCGGTCGAACCGGGAAGCGGCGGACCATGACTCCAATTTCGTCCCTTATCAGGCTCGCAGGCCAGGCCAGAGAGAAGAGCGGATCCGCAACTCCACAACAGCCGGGGGCATCCTGATCGGCACCGTCGTCAGTCTTGTGTTTGGTGGAGCTGGCCTCGCCTGTCTCATTGGCTCCCTCCGGAGTGTTAAAATGGAGGGGCGGAACATGGGCATCGTCCTAGGCTCAGTGTTCCTGGTGATTGGAGTCCTCTTCCTCATCGGGGTGATCACGGCCATCGTTCATCGACGGAAATTCGGAATTGCGTCACTCCGCCTCACCCAGCCCGCGGCACGCATCGGGGGGCTCCTCGCCGGGGTGCTCGAAGTCCCCACCGGCATCCTCCGCGACCACCGCTTCAAGGTCCGCCTGACGTGCACCCGCATCACCCGCACCCATCAGCGCGGCGGCGACCGCCAAGACTCCCTGTCGCGTGAATCGCTTTGGATCGGCGAGCAGATCCAGCGTCCGGCTCTGAAACGACCCGATGGCGGCATGGAACTGCCCTTGACCTTCACGATTCCCGCAGGATTGCCCAAGTCGTGCGACGACGCCTACCCCAGGGTCGAATGGCGCGTCGACGTGACCGCCTCCGTACCGGGATTGGACTTCCGCGAGTCGTTCCCGGTGCAAGTATCCGACGGGTCTGATGCCGAGCCCTTTGCGACGGACGAGAGGAATCTCCCAAGCCGGAGCGTTTTAAAGCACCCGACCGGCAGCAGTCCCTTTCAGGCACAACCCGACTGGGCAGCGGGCAGGATCGAGGCAGACCGGCGGGTGGGCCCGGTGTGGCCAGGGATGGCGGGCATCGGGACCGTTCCGCTGGGGGCAGCGGGTTTCCTGGCCGCGGCGAGAAACGTCGCCCGTCACCTGCACCGAATCCTTTCCGCCCTGGTCATCTTCGTCGTGGTGGCCTTCATCGCCTCGACGTTCACCCGGGGCCACGGGCTGGATTTCCTTGAGTCCATTCCCGCGATGCTCCCCAGTCTGATGCATGGCTGGATGTGGGTGGCGGCCCCGGTGGGCGGATGCTTGGTCTTGGCCGCTGGGCTGACGACATGGCATCGGTACTGGCACCTGCACCGCTTCGGAATCTCCTTCCTGCGCTTGGCCACTCTGCCGATACAGGCGGGCACGACGATGAAAGGCACCCTCGAAGTCCCGCGCTCCGTCGTCCCGCAGGGCGGATTCTCCTTCCGACTCCTCCGTGTCCGGACCCGTTGGTTTGGCGGCGGCATTGTCGGTCCCGCGGCTGAAACCGGCTGGAAGGGAGATTGGATCACCTTTGAGGGCTACGCCCCGGGGGACGAATCCACGGAAGTTCCGTTCGAACTGCCGGTTCCAGCGCAGTTGCCGGAGTCCGGCAGGGGCGAAGTCCCCTGGCAATGGTACGTCGAGGTGTCGGCAGCGGTCCCGGGTCTCGACTTCATCGCGCGGTTCATCGTGCCGGTGCAGCACGTGGAGTGACCCGGCGCAGCGCGGTAGTAGGCCTGACCGGCTCCACCGTGTTTTGGAAACCCCCGGTCCCCGGAGAGACCATGACTTTACATGGCCCTGTCAGGTACCGCGCGAACGGTTCAGCCGGAACCTCGCCCTACCGGAGATGGGTGCTCCTTCAATCGACCAGGGATCTCCGATGCGCCCTCTCCGAGCGTCAGACACGACTCGCCTTTGGCATTCCTCTCGGCAGAGTGCCGCCATGTCCGACGTCACCCAGTTGCTCCACGCCCTGGACGCCGGTGAACCGCACCTACACCGTGGAGTGGACCCCGGACGCTGCTGGAGGTTCCTGGCAAAAGCTGTCCGATGTCGTCGCCCAGGCCGCTGACCACGGGGAGACGGTGACCGATCCCGCCGCCAACGAGGGCCCCCGCTTCTACCGCGTGGTCACCCCGCGCCGGCCTTGAGTCGGCAGATCTGATTCTACGTCCGTCGCGTGTGCGGCGGCGGCGATTCCCGGCGGGAAAATCGTGTGTGCCCGCCGGGACTTTTTCTTTCCGGGGTTTACGTCGTGGACTGCGGTCGCCCTCTACCGCCTTTCGTCCCGACGGGGGTAGATTTTGAACCTGTCACTCTATTGCCTAACGCGACCATTCCTTCCCCTGCGTTTCCCGACTTCGCAGCGGACCCGTCAAGGTCCCGCGGGATCGACGTTGAAGAACACCTTCTGGAGGCAGTACTTCGAGTCCTCCCCAGGCGATCGCAGAATCGGTGGAGCCTCCGAAAGGGCGATCCCCAGTTCGTCCCAGGTTGCAGATCGATTCGCCGCCAAGGGATTCAGTTGAATCTGCGCCACGGGAACGGATTCCCGCGAGGTTTCATACAGCCGCGCCCGCAGTGAGCCCGACGGTCCTCTAGAATCGAAATCCACCCGGTAACTCTGGTTCGTCCTCAATCCGCCCGGAATGGACCATGGGATGTTTTGGGATTCGCCGTCCCCGCTCAGGACGACGCGGACCTGGTCCGGCGCGTTGATCTGGAGCGTCAATGATCCGCGATCCAGGGTCCGGTCACTCGAGAACAGGCCAAGGACCATGGGATCCTCTGGGCGACCTCCAAAGGCCTTCACCCGAAACTCCAGTGTGGCGCGAAAGTCCTCTCCGTCATGCACCGGTCGCATCGGATGGACGTAGCGTCGGCGCTGGCCGCCAGTTCCAGGCGAGGATTCCGTCCGCACGCAAACCGCTTTCTCAGCCGGGTCCCAGCCATAGGGAACTGCTTCCGGACTCATCACGGGGACCGCGGCATCCGGATCCTTCTTTCGCCCTATGGCGAGCATGTCGAAATCGAAGTGCCAACCGTGCTGCAGCGGATCCTGTTCAAAATTCTCCTTAAGTTCGGCGACTTCCTCGCGTCCGGTGTTGAAGGTTCGATTGCGAAGTGAGGCGAGAAAGGGATTGAGGGCGGTATTCGATGCCTGTCCGTACCGCGTATGTTCGGACCACACCCAGACATACTCGTCGCTGAAGGCCAGCGCCAAGGGAAGGTTGGACCAGAAGGACTCCCTGGTTCCGCTGGGCCAGCCGCTCCAGAGATTCCACGGATCATCCTCAATCCAGGCGGCCATGCCGACCTTCACCAAGGCGTCATACTTGACCGGATTGGCACTCAGCGTGCGCCATTCACGAATCGAGGTGCGGGCGGCATCGAAGCGACCCCGGTCGCCGGGGAAACCGTCCGGGATGCCGGAGTTGGCCGCATGGGTCGTACCTGCTCCCTGCCCAAAATAGAAGGTGTTCTCGTAGCCGTGAATCAACTGTCCCGGGGCCTGCAGGGCATCGAGAACCCCATCCAGAAAACCAATGGTTCCCTGGAGCGGCTCGTACCCAACGGCATCGGGGGACCAGGCAAAGGTGATCATGATTTTCACCGCAGGGAGTTCCGCCTGGACGGCCCGGATCCACTGCGCCCCGCGCCGCCGCAGCAACTCCGGAGAATCTTTCCCCAGGGGAAACTTGATGTTGGCCGGACGATTGGTCTCGAACTCCGGTACTCCCGAGGCGGTTCGCCATCGGTAGTTTCCGTACTGCTCCGTATCGAGCCAAAAACCCTGGAGTTTCGCCTCCCGGCACAAACGGGCCGCCATTGCCGCGTTGCGCTCCAAAATCCCCCAGTCGTGGTCGTCAGCCAGGTCCGGCGTGAACCGTCCTCGGGCGCCGTCGACGAGAGTCAGGTTGAGAAAGTTATCGGTGACCCCGCCCCACTGCACGGACGTCAAATCGGCAACCGAGTTGGTCAGGGCTTCATAGGACAACGGCACCGTGTTCCACAGAAGTTCGTGCAGGAAGTAGTCTCGGCGCTGGAGCCCCAACCGTTCCGCCCACTCTCCGTCGATGACCGCAGGGATGATCATCCCATCGAAGGGATACGCGTCAAAAAAGGCGGGAGTGCGGGCCAGGAAACGCGGGGTCGTCGCAGCCTCACCGCCAACCGTGGTGTATTGCCCTCCGCCAATGATCTTCTTGCCCCTGAGTTCCCGCCCAGTGGCCCAGGGCTCCCGAAACCCCTCCGCTCCCGCTTCGACCCTGATCCATGCAAGGGTCACTGTTCCCGCTTGATGCCCCGGATCCACCCGGAGGCGGGATCCGGTCTCCAACTTCGGGAGAGGAATGCGATACTCGTGCCACTGGCCATCGTTCGTGACGACGAACGCTCGACTCCGGACCTCCGAGAACTCGGTTCCGTAGTAAACTTGCCCCAGCGCGTCCGAATCCGACCGCATCATCAAGGTCACCTGACCCGCCTGCCCGGCTGGCCAGTCCATCGGCGGCCCGGTCAAGGCTGGGTCCGGAGCCTTCAGGTCCATGGCCCATCCCTCACGGGTGATTCGGGCCTTGGAAACCATGTCATTGGTAACCCAGCCTGCGGTGGATTCCGTGAACTGCCAGGACGCCACCCAAGCGGCCCCCGGAACGGAGTAAGGCAGGAGGCCCAAAAGCCCGAGTAGGAGTATCGACAGCAGGTGCATCGGCTTGGGAATCTAGAATAGGCTGGCCCCAGAAGACATATCTCCGTTCCTGCTCACCACACATCCATCCTGAACCGGCGAACACCGCTCCCATGCCCCGTTTCCCAGCGACGATTGGGCACCGTTCTTCCGTCTCTTGATCTTCCTCCCCGCCTTCGCCCTCTTCTCTCCAACAGAGAAATGCGTCCCCGCTGCCGTACTCACCAAACAGAGTTCTCGATTAACGTGAACCGAGCGCCTTGGATCAACTCGCAAATCCCGTTTATGGAACATCAACAGCAAATCCCTGTGTTCGTGCGACCCGCAGCATCCAGACTCAATTCCAGACTCCTGTCCGTTCTCGCGATTGGGCTCGCCGGCGCCGGTGTCCACGCGCAGGTCATCGTAGACTGGAATACTCCGAACGAAGGCTTTTCGTTTGGCAGTTGGGGTGGCAACACCCTGGACGTGGGCGGCACGCGCCAGATAATCGCGCCGGCAAACGGGGACGGAGCCACAGGAAACGGGTTCACCACCGACGTGAGCGGGGTGACCGACGCGCGGTTTGCCCTCACCGCTCGTCTGGATGCAGGAATTCAGTCTGGTCTTGAGATTGTCCTCAGTCCCTCTGCGACATCAGCGAATCCCGCCTGGCTGTTCTTCTACTCCTTCGACATGTCCCAATTTTCCGAAGGAGTTTTCACCACCGCCACCAGCCCGCTGCTGACCACGCCCAGTTATGTTCTCGACTCGGCCAATGGCTACGCCCTCGTGGGGAGCGGGTCAGCCTTCGCCCCAGACCTTGCCCAGATCGGCTCAGTCGTCGTCCAAGGAGCAGGGTTTCTCAATAGCCAGGCGGCGCGATTTACGTTCGACACCCTGGCCGTCGTTCCCGAGCCCACGTCGATTCTCGCAGTGGGACTCGCCTTGTCCGCCTTCGCACTTCGACGCCGTCGGATGTAGGGAGAATCAACGGGGCCAATCAAGGACGGGCGGG